>CABSNF010000143.1 GCA_902478995.1 uncultured Collinsella sp. | reverse complement strand
GCGCCCTTGAAGTTGAACGTCAGATTGTCCAAATGCGGCCCGCGCAGCGTCGGCCGGTCCGCCGTTCGTTAGAACGGTGGAACTAAATCAACTTAAAGCCCTTGCGCTTGCCCACGGAGAGGGTGTCGCCCAGCTTGAGGGCGCTGGGATCGATGTTATAGCTCTTGGGAGCCACGGCCTTGCCGTTGATCTTGACGCCACCGCCGTCGATATCGCGACGAGCCTGGCCGGCGCTCGCCGAAAGGCCCAAGTCCTTGAGCAGGCCGGCGAGGTAGATCTGGCCCTCGTCGTTGACGGTCAGCTCGACATGCTTCTCGGGGAAGTCGGCAAGCTGGCCCTCCTTGAACACGCGGTCGAACTCGGCCTGAGCCTCGTCTCCGGCGCCGGCGCCGTGGTAGGTGTCGCACAGGTCGCGGCCCAGAGCGCGCTTGAGCTCGTAGGGGTCGGCAGAACCATCGGCCAGGGCGGCGTCGATCTTGTCGACCTCGGCCGGGGTGAGCGAGCTGGCCAGACGATAGTACTTGCCGATCATCTCGTCGGGGATGGACATGGTCTTGCCGAACATATCCTTGGGAGCGTCGGTCAGGCCGATGTAGTTGCCATAGGACTTGGACATCTTGCGCACGCCATCGGTGCCCTCGAGCAGCGGCATGGTGAGCGCGATCTGCGGCTCCATGCCCATCTTCTCCATGAGCTCACGGCCAGCGAGCAGGTTGAAGAGCTGATCGGTGCCGCCCATCTCGACGTCGGCCTTGATCTGCACGGAGTCGAAAGCCTGCATCACGGGATACAGGAACTCATGCAGGGCGATCGGCGTCTGAGACTGGTAGCGCTTGGTAAAGTCGTCGCGCTCGAGGATGCGGGCGACGGTGAACTTGGAGCACACCTGCAGCAGACCGGCCAGATCCATCGAAAGGATCCAGTCACCGTTGTGCACGATGGTGGTCTTCTCGGGATCCAGGATCTTCATGGCCTGGCTCACGTAGGTCTCGGCATTGGCCTCGATCTGCTCCTGCGAAAGCTGCGGACGGGTGGAATTCTTGCCCGAAGGGTCGCCAATCAACGCGGTACCGTTGCCGATGATGAGGGTGACGTTGTGGCCCAGGTCCTGGAACTGACGCATCTTGCGCAGCGGCACGGCGTGGCCCAGGTGCAGGTCGGGGCTGGTGGGGTCGACGCCGAGCTTGATGTTGAGGGGCTCGCCCTTCTCAAGCTTCTTGCGAAGGTCGGCCTCGGGAACGATCTGCGCGGCGCCCGAGGTGATGATACGCATTTGCTCGTCAACAGACAGCATTGGGTATCCTCCTTTTGCTATAGCACCCTCGCCGAAAACGGCGGTGCTGGAAGTCCATAAACTCTCTTATGATAACAAACTGACGCGACGCAGCACCTACGACAGGAAAATCCTCGTCCTGCCGCATGCGTCAATGGCAACTGGCAGACGTGTACCGTCACGCTCGACCAGATAGCGTACCTGCCTGTCTCTTATACACATCTGACGCTGC
>CABSNF010000142.1 GCA_902478995.1 uncultured Collinsella sp. | reverse complement strand
TGGTCGCGACGGCGAGGACCGTGTCGGTGATGGCGGACGGCACGCGGATCGCCAGGCACGAGCGCGCTCACCGCAAGGGCGAGTACCGCACCAACCCCGACCACATGCCGGATGCCCACAGGGACTACGCCGAATGGGACGGCGCGCGGTTCAGGTCGTGGGCCGAGAGCATCGGGGAGGCCACCGCGCGGGCGATCGGGGCCATCCTGTCGTCGCGCAGGATCGAGCAGCAGTCGTACCGCTCGTGCCGCGCCGTGCTCGCCCTGGAGAAGACCTATGGAGGGGAGCTTTTGGAGGAAGCGTGCCAAAAGGCCCTTCTCAGGACGCAGAGGCCCAGCTACAAGACTATAAAGGGCGTAATAGCGGCACTTGCCCGGGAAGTCGGGCGCACCGACGAGGCGGCAGGCGCCTATCTGAGGGGCCAGGACTACTACCGAAAGATCGAGAGCGCAGGCGCCGACAACGGCGAGAAAGGCGGACGATGATGGCGAGCCAATCGACTATGGACAAGCTGCACGACATGAGGCTGTCGGTGATGGCCCGGGCCTATCGCGACCAAGAAGAGCTTCCCGCGGCATCAGGATTGAGCTTCGACGAGCGCCTCGCCATGATCGTCGACGCCGAATGGGACTCGCGCAGGACCAACAAGCGCCTTCGGCACCTGAGGCAGGCGGGCTTTCCCGAGCAGGATGCGAATATCGCCGATGTCCGCTACGATGACGACCGAAAACTCGACCGCGCCCAGATGGTCGAGCTGTCCAACTGCTCGTGGATCGCGAGCAGGCGCAACATCATCGTCACAGGGGCGAGCGGAGCCGGCAAGACCTGGATATCCAACGCCCTTGGAGTGGCTGCCTGCAACGCGTTCTACACCGTGCGCTACACCAGGCTGCCGGAGCTGCTGGACGAGCTCACCGTCTTCAAAGACGAGGAATGGCTCAAGCAGCGCAAGAAGTACATCAAGTGCGATCTGCTGATCATCGACGATTGGCTGCTGGAGCAGGTCAAGCCAAATGAGGCCAGGGAGATTATGGAGGTAATCGAGGCGAGGGACAGGACCGGATCGCTCATCCTGTGCTCGCAGTTCCCGCCGTCGGCATGGCACGCGAACCTGGGCAACGGGGCCATTGCCGACGCCGTCATCGACCGCGTGGTGTACAAGTCCTACACCATCCACATTGCAGGCGAGGAATCTATGCGCAAGCGGATGAGAGGAATGGAATAGGAGCAAACCGACGAAGAGCGGGAGGGGTCGAAACGGCCCCTCCCGATTATCGGCGCTGCATGGAACAGGCATCGGCGCTGTGGACATACATCATCGGCGTAGCGTGGAACAGTCACCGCTCAGGCGTACCGTACGCAGGTGAATCTCGGAGGATCGTAGCTTACGGCCTCGTTGTTCTCGTCGAAACGCGTCACCTCGTCGATGCCCTCGTCGATATCGTAAGTGCATCCCGTGATATCGGAAAGCTCGAGCACATCGGGGTTCGCTTCCGAGTAATTGCGCGCCGAGGTAACC
>CABSNF010000141.1 GCA_902478995.1 uncultured Collinsella sp. | reverse complement strand
CTTCGTCGCCGGCGTTGGAACCGGCGGCACCGTGACCGGCGTGGGTGAGTTCCTCAAGGAACAGAACCCCGAGATTCAGGTCGTCGCCGTCGAGCCCGCCACTTCCCCGGTGCTCTCTAAGGGCCAAGCCGGCCCGCACAAGATCCAGGGTATCGGCGCCGGCTTTGTGCCCGACGTCCTCGACACCCAGGTCTATGACGAGATCATCCCCGTCGAGAACGACGACGCCTTTGCCACCGGCCGCGCCGTGGGCCACAAGGAAGGCGTGCTCGTGGGCATTTCGTCCGGCGCCGCCGTGTGGGCCGCGCTGCAGCTGGCCAAGCGCCCCGAGAACGAGGGCAAGACCATCGTGGCGCTGCTCGCCGACACCGGTGAGCGCTACCTGTCCACGGCACTGTTCCAGGACTAGAGCTTCTCGTTCTTAGAACGAGTCCAAGGCACGCCGGCCTTCCCTCTCTTCTGGCAGCCTGGGCTCATCCCAACAGGGCGTCCCACATGACGCCCGAACTTGCTACAATGTCTGCGGCGCGGAACCAGCCTCCCGCGCCGCTTTTCTTTTTTGGCCACATGCCACCAAGGAGAACCTCCCCATGCACAACAAGCGCGTGCTCGTCGCCATGAGTGGCGGCGTCGATTCCAGCGTGACCGCGTACCTGCTCAAGCGCCAGGGCTACGAATGCGTCGGCGCCACCATGCGCCTCACCTGCCCCGCGCCCAATCCCGTCACGGGCATGAGTAAGGTCGACCGCGACATCGCCGACGCAAAGGCCGTCGCCGAGCGCATTGGCATTCCACACCATGTGCTCGACTTGCAGCAGACCTTCGACCGCAATGTTATCGAGCGCTTCGTGACTGCCTACCAGGAAGGGTTGACGCCCAATCCGTGCATCATCTGCAACCGCCATATTAAGTTTGGCGCGCTGCTCGATGCGGCACTCGATATGGGCTGCGACTACATCGCCACGGGCCACTACGCCAAAACGAGCCAGGCGTCCGACGGCACCTGGCAGCTGCATCGCGGCGAAGACCCCAAGAAGGACCAGAGCTACTTTTTGTATTCGCTCACGCAAGAGCGGCTGTCGCGCACGATCTTTCCGCTGGCTGGGTTGGACAAAGAGCGCGACGTGCGCCGCATTGCCGCCGAGCAGGGCTTCATAAACGCCAAGAAGGCCGAGAGCGAAGACATCTGCTTTATCGCGGACGGCGACTACGCGGGCTATATCGAGCGCCGCTGCGGACATCCCGCTGCACCGGGCGACATTGTGTGGCGCGACGGCAGCGTGGTCGGACGCCATAACGGCGCGCTGCGCTATACCATCGGTCAGCGCAAGGGTTTGGGCGTAGCGATGGCGCACCCCGTGTACGTAACGGGCGTCGATGCCGCCAACAACGCTGTGCATCTGGGCGAGGCCGAGGACCTGACGGCCACAGCGCTCACGGCCAACGACTGGATCTGGAGCGCCCCTGCCGACCGCATGGAGGCAGAGCTCACGTCCGGCGGCATTCGCGTGGGCGCCAAGTACCGCTACCATCAAAAGGATCAGGCAGCGACCCTTACACGTGGCGCCGACGGACAAATGCTGCTAACTTTTGACGAGCCGCAACGAGCCATCGCCCCCGGCCAAGCCGTTGTAGTCTATCTGTCTCTTATA
>CABSNF010000140.1 GCA_902478995.1 uncultured Collinsella sp. | reverse complement strand
CCAGGCGGCCGAGCATGGCGAAGCCCATGGCAGGCAGGATGTTGGCGGCAACGCCAAAGCCAGCAAGGACAAAGGGCGGGATGAAGTCGAGCAGGCCCTGGATGGCGTCAGCACCCAGATAGAACGACAGCGAGCACAGCAGGAACGCCATGATGATACCGGTCAAACCGATCAGGAAGTGCATCGCATAGACACCCTTAAGGTTGCCCTGGCCGGAGTAGACATCAGCGCGGTCGACCAGGATCGGCAGGGCGGCGTTAAGGATGTTCTTGATGGCAAGGCACAGCGTGGCGATGGGCATGGCAAGCGCGATGGCTGCCTCGGTGCTCTGGCCCAGCTGGATAGCGAAGGCGCAGGCGAGCACGCCGCCGATCGTCTCATCAGGCGGCACGTAGGCGCCGATGGAGATCGAGCCCATGAACAGCAGCTCCAGACTCGCACCGATCGCGAGGCCGGACTGCAGGTCCCCCAGCACCAGGCCCACGAGCGGGCACAGGACGATGGGGCGGAACGCGTAGAGCGTACCGAGCTGGCAGTCGAACTTACCAAATGCGGCGATAAGTCCGATGAGGATTGCTTGGGTAAGCATACATCCCCCTTTCCATATAGGACACTACGAAGAGCTCAGACTCTTCGAAATTGAACGCCTAGAGCACGCTGGCGCAGTCGACCTTGGGATCATCGGCCAGGGGTCGAATCTCGACCTCAACGCCACGATCCAGCATCTCGCGCACATCGGCTTCCTCGGCCGCGGTCAGGAAGATCTGACGAGAGACCTGACGAGCGTCGGGACGCTTCTCGTCCTTGGGCTTGGTGTTGCCCAGGTTGACCGACTTGATCTGCGGGCAGCCCTCAACAAGCTGCTTTGCCTCAGCGATAGTGGCGACGCAGATGATCATCTTGTACTTATCGGTCACGCCCGAGTTGATAGCTTCGATTGCATGCTCCATATCTTTGATGACGAGCTTGCAGCCGGCAGGCTTGCCCATCTTGAGCGTCGTCTTCCACACCGGGTCGTTAGCGACCTTATCGCCCACGCAGAAGATGCAGTTGGAGCCAAGGCCCTGAACCCAGGAAACTGCGACCTGGCCATGAAGCAGGCGATGGTCAACGCGAAGTAGCTGAATCATAATGTGACCCCCCAAAGGTCTTGTGCCGTCATACGGCGTGTCAGTAGGTGCTGCGGATTAGAACTCTTCCTCCTCCTCGTCATCGACCAAAAGATCGTTGACAAACTTCACGCGCGTATCGTCCGCAGCGACGATGGCGCGAATCGTCTCCTCAACCGGCGCCGACTCGTCAGAGAACAGCAGCTGGATGAGCAGAGGAAGGTTCATGTTGGTAACGAGGTACGTGCGGGGACGCGTCTGGACGATCTTGGTGAACTCGTTGTTAACGCTACCGCCAAAGAGGTCGGTGCAGACAACGACATCATCGTCGGCAGACATGCCTGCCAGCAGTTTTTGGGCCTCCTCGGCCACGTCCATGCGGCCATCGACGAACATCGAAAGATCGTGGACGTTGTCGCGAGCGCCCGAGAGCAGCTCGACGCTCTCCTTGATGCCGGTGGCGAAGTGCGCATGGCTGGCGATGATGTACTGCCTCATTCTGTGTTCCTCTCAATAGCCCGGCACGTTCCCGCACCCGTTTTCTTTAGTAGTCGAACTGGTGATAGTAGCGACGATACTTGAGGTTGTGCTTGGTGACCGTCTCGTAGTAGCGAGCCAGGCGGTCGGTCACGAGCACCGTCAGAATCCACGGGGAGACGATGACGCGGAACTCGTCGTCAAGGCCGGGGATCGCGAACTCGGCGGTGTCGATGACGTTGATGTCGGTGTCGCCGGTCA
>CABSNF010000139.1 GCA_902478995.1 uncultured Collinsella sp. | reverse complement strand
CTATTGCATAGAACGGGTGAACGATGCCCGATGTCAGTATCAACTTCGATGCCTTTTGGCGGGTTTGGCGGTGATCGATGAATATCGAGAACATGTTTGACAAGCCTGATGTCAAGCAGCTGGTCCACGCATTTAGCCTTTTGGACGACGAGAAGGATATCCAAGCGTTTTTGACCGATATCTGCACGCCGCGCGAGATTTGCGACCTTTCTCAGCGTTTGCAGGTTGCGCGCTATTTGGACGAGGGCGAGCCTTATGTTGAGGTTCAGGCCCGTACCGGCGCTTCGTCCACCACGGTGAGCCGCGTTTCAAAGGCGCTGAACGGCGAGTACGGTGGCTACCGCAAGATCCTCATTAAGTTGGAGGATGGCGAGTAAGCCAGCGACAACATTGAATTACGAAGAACCGTCCCTCCGGGGGCGGTTTTTATATGCCCGCAATCGGCTGGTGCGTTGGGGTCAGGTTGCTTTGTACCAAAAGATGGAGCTGCGGTGGCAATGTGTCCGCTTGGGCGGGTAGGATGGATGCATTGATTATTGCGAACAGTTTGAGCGGAGGACCATGCCTGTTCGAATCTATACCACCAATGCCGGCACGGATTTGAGTGATGCCGAGTCGGCGCTGCTTGCCGACCTTGTTGGCTGCCACGGACGTGCCGTGCTGCTGGCACCTACGTTTGCCGAGCTCGACTTGTGCCGTCATGATGCGGCGGAAGCCGGGATTTCGCTGGGTATTGACTACAAGACGCCTACATCGTGGATTCGCTCGCTTTGGGAGCTTTTGGGCGACGGGCGCGGTTTCGTCGACAACCTGCAGCGCCAGATGCTGTTCTCGGACATGGTCACGCGTCTCGACGATGTCGATCTGCAGCCGCTTTCGCGCAGCCAGGGCACAGTGCGCATGCTCGCGCGCATGGCCCGCGATGTGTTGCCGGGCGTTGCGGGGACGGGTGCCGAACGATGCCGTGGCGACAACTGCCAGCCTGAGCCAAAAAGCGATGCCGAGGCTCGTGTGTTCGAGCTTTTGCGTGTCTATGCGGGCGGTTTGGACCGTCGAGATATGGTCGAGCCCTGCGAGGCAGCTGACATTATGACCAGTGTCCTGGCCGATAGCCTGCCGGCGTGCACTCGCGCCGTATGCGTGCGCGGCGTCACGTCGTTTACGCACGGCCTGCTCGAGCTGCTGTCGGCCGTGGCGAACAATGGGGGAGAGGTCGTTGTGCTGCTTGCCCGCGAGCAGGCGGCAATGCGCGAGGAACTTGCCACGGCATTTGATGCCCGCGGTGTGCTGTTTGAGGCCGCGCCGCTGGGCGAGGGTGCCGCCGCGCGCCAGACTGCCTCCAAGTCCGCCGCTCAGCCTACCTTTGTAGAGGTTGCCGGCCCTCACGCCCGCGCCCACGCTTATGTGGATGCAATCGATGATCTGGTAAAAACGTGCGAGGACGCCGCGGTCGACGGCGGTGTCACGGCGTCCGCGGACCCCGTGCGCGTGCTCGTGGTGTCTGCCCGGGCGCCCCAGCTGTTCGGTGAACTCGCTGCGCGTTTGGCGGCGCGTCACATTGCTGCTGAGACAACCGAGTTCACGGCGTTTTCCCAATCCATCGCGGGCAGGCAGTTCACGGCGCTCGCCAATCTGATCGAGCGCATGAAGGCCGCCGACGAGGGCACCGCCTCTAAGACCGAGTGGTGGCCCGCGCCGGAGCTTACCGACTGGATTTACAGTCCGCTTTCGGGTGCCGATGCCGCCAGCGCGCGCACCTTCGACAAGAACATGCGCCTGTCGCGTGGCAAGACCACCACGGCCGTCAAGAGCCTGCTGCAGAGCGTGCAGGGCCAGGTCAGGGGCACGCGCAAGGCTGCCAGCGAAGAAAACTGGTTTAAGAAC
>CABSNF010000138.1 GCA_902478995.1 uncultured Collinsella sp. | reverse complement strand
TAAGTTTGCATAAAAGCGAGCCTTTCGTTTCGAGATTGTTTCAGACGTTATAACCATCAATTCGTAGTCGGGCGTATTTTCGCAGGAACGGAGCGTATTTGCACCACGCTTCACAAAGTAATGAAAAAACTTTTCAGAAATTTGAATTTGTCGCTTGTGCTGCGGGCACTTTAGCGTAATATAGCGAACATCGAAAACGGAGACGGAAAAACAACCGCTTACCGAGGAAAAGGTACCGTTTACGATATTAGAATTGCGCCCGGCGATAGGTGAAAGGAGAGGCAGATGCAGTTCGTAACGATCATCACCACTGCAGACAATGCCATCCGACGCCAGCGCGCAATTTCCCGACGACGATAACAATCGTCTCTGTCCGCATGGGGCGAATTGCCTCAACAGAGTCATTTTGAGGTCGTTGGGTTTTAGCGCGACATTGCTGCATGTTTCTAGGGCATGTATGTGCTGATTTTTGCTATTTAACCTGATATTGCACGGTATATGACCTTGAAATGACTTGCAACTGACCGATGTTCTAACTAGCTACCAAGGGCGAAAGGAAACAGCCATGAGCAAGGAAAAAGTCGTTCTCGCATATTCCGGTGGTCTTGATACATCCGTATGTGTCAAGTGGCTCCAGGACGAGAAGAATCTCGATGTCGTTTGTGTCTGCGGCAACGTGGGCCAGGAAGAGACCGGACTGGATGCCAAGAAGCAGAAGGCGCTCGACCTGGGCGTTCTCGATTGCCAGGTGCTCGACCTGCGCGACGAGTTCTCCGATGAGTTCCTGACCAAAGCCATTGCAGCAAACTCCATGTACGAGAACAAGTATCCGCTGCTCTCCGCCCTGTCTCGCCCGCTGCTTGCCAAGAAGCTTGTTGAGGTCGCCCACGAGTTTGGCGCGACCTACGTCGCCCACGGCTGCACCGGCAAGGGTAACGACCAGGTCCGTTTTGAGGCCGCCGTCAAGGCCCTCGACCCCGAGCTCAAGGTTATCGCCCCGGTTCGCGAGTGGGACCTGAAGTGTCGCCCCGACGAGGTCGCCTATGCCCACGCCCACAACGTGCCGGTTCCCGAGGGTGCCAACGACAACCCCTACTCCATCGACGACAACCTGTGGGGTCGTGCCATTGAGTGCGGTCACCTGGAGGATCCCTGGAATGAGCCGCTCGACGACGCTTGGGTTATGACCAAGAATCCCGAGGACACCCCGGACACCCCGACCTACACCGAGATTGAGTTTGAGGCCGGCAAGCCCGTCGCCGTCGACGGCAAGAAGATGAAGCTCTCTGAGATCGTCATCGCCCTCAACAAGATCTCCGGCGACAATGGCTTTGGCCGTCTCGATCTGGTCGAGGATCGCCTGGTGGGCCTTAAGAGCCGCGAGTGCTACGAGGTTCCCGGCGCCCTGACGCTCATCACCGCCCACAAGGCGCTCGAGGACATCTGCGTCGAGGGCGACCTGCTCAAGACCAAGATCAAGCTCGAGCAGGATTGGGCCACCGCCGTGTACAACGGCCAGTGGTACAGCCCGCTCAAAAACGCGCTCGATGCCTTTATGGCCGACACGCAAAAGTTCGTGACCGGCACTGTCCGTCTGAAGTTCTTTAAGGGCAACTGCCATGTCGTCGGCCGCAAGAGCCCCTTCAGCCTCTACGACTACGGTCTGGCTACCTACGACCGCGACACCACGTTTGACGAGAAGGCCAGCGCCGGCTTTATCGAGATCGATACGCTGTCGCTCAAGACGTGGGCAAAGGTCCAGGGCCCCAGCTCTGCTGCCGCCCAGGCCTAGCGCCTCCTTCCCTTGGTATCCGCGCGGCCCATCCGCGTGATACATAACGGGCGCACGGGGTCCCTACCTTTCGTTATGCTTGCTGACACTTCT
>CABSNF010000137.1 GCA_902478995.1 uncultured Collinsella sp. | reverse complement strand
GAGCGAGGGCATCGCTCACAACCTTCTCGTAACGAGGCTCATCGAAATTGAACATCCCTTACTCCTAACTCACTTAGATGAACCCTTCATTCATCCCATAACGTTATAATACTTTATATAACTAACTATGCAAGTACTATTTTGGTTCTGTTCTTTCATCAAGCCCCTTAAAACAACAATCGGCGTTGTTGGAAACAGCGTGCAAGTTCATTGAACGATTCAATATGCATCGTCTCTAGTTAAATGACGTCTTATGCAAATACCTTTAATCCGCTTGGGGCCGACGAATCTTTTGACTGTCCGCAGAAGCTTTCCCGGAATTCCCTATGGATAGACGCACCGGCAATCGCTTCGTTATCTGGCTTATTGCGCAGTGCCGGGGCGTCTGGGAGAAAGCGCAATCTGCCGCATGGTCAACTAGCGTTTCATCGGAATCGACCGCCTCCGCGCCAAATACTAAATCGAAATCGTTGAAACTCGTCCGATCATATGGCGGCAATTTCTCGCCTTAAAAATGAGCACGAAATAAGGGGGCAGCTGTTTGCAACTTGCTTTATTCGTAAGTGTTTCTACTGAAAAAACAATCACCAACCAAACAGCACTATTAATTGTTTGGCTCTTTGCTGTACAGCCATCTTTCGTATACGTCTCTCATCTCACGGTTGGAGACGAAAGGTGTGCGGGAGTGGACAATTGGACGGCATTTGGACCTGCGACGGATTATTTCATCCGAAAATCCACGCTCATTCGGCGGGCACGCGGAGCCTATGCCCAATCCGCTGGCATCGTCTCCAGTTCGCCGCAGAGCCGCGGCCCCATATGGGTATACTCTCGAGGATTCGACTCGATTCGCCCCCGCTGGGGCGTCAAAGGAGACTGCATATGCCCACCACCTCAACCGACCCGCGCGCCACTGCCGCCGCGCTGCTGGTGCCTGGCACCACCTGCCACGGCTTTGCCGTCGAGCGCTGCGAGACCGTGCCCGAGCTCGATTCGGACGCCTACGTGCTGCGCCACACCGCCTCGGGCGCTCGCCTACTGTACCTGGCGTGCGACGACGAGAACAAGGCCTTTGCCATTGGCTTTAAGACGCCGCCGGCCGATTCC
The DNA here is from genome assembly GCA_902478995.1 of uncultured Collinsella sp. GTDB lineage: Bacteria > Actinomycetota > Coriobacteriia > Coriobacteriales > Coriobacteriaceae > Collinsella. The sequence goes on along the minus strand of CABSNF010000137.1, from coordinate 809 downwards.
ACCGGCGTGTTCCATATTCTTGAGCACTCGGTGCTGTGCGGATCGGCTAAGTTCCCCGTCAAGGAGCCGTTTGTCGACCTGATCAAGAGCTCCATGCAGACGTTTCTCAACGCCATGACCTACCCCGACAAGACCATCTACCCCGTTGCCACCACCAACGAGCAGGATCTGTACAACCTGATGGACGTGTACCTGGACGCGGTGTTCAACCCGGCCATCTATACCAAGCCCACCATTTTTGAGCAGGAGGGCTGGCACTACGAGCTGGACCTGCCAGAGGGCGTCGAGGGCGAGGGCGACGGCGGCCCCGCGAGCCTGCGCGAGGGCACGCTGCGCTATAACGGCGTGGTGTTCAATGAGATGAAGGGCGCGCTATCCGACCCCATGAGCGTGCTGGACGACGCCGTCAACGCCGCGCTCTATCCCGACACCGCCTATGCGCACGAGAGCGGTGGCGACCCGCGCGCGATTCCCGCGCTCACCTACGAGCAGTTCCTGGACACGCACGCGCGCCACTACAATCCTTCCAACTCCTACATCACGCTCTACGGCGACCTGGACGTGGACCGCGCGCTGGCCTTTTTGGACGAGCGCTATCTGTCGCAACCGAGTGCCGCGAGCCGCCGCATGGACGCCGCCGTTGCCGCCGGCGAGGACCCGTCCGTGCTGGCACCCAATCCGCTGGGCGTGCAAGCGCCCGTGACCTGCGAGTACAAGCGCATCGAGATGGCCACCACGCCCGAGAACGCCCTGGTGGGCCTGGGTCTTGTGCTGGGCAGCGCCTGTCTCTTATACACATCTCCGAGCCC
>CABSNF010000136.1 GCA_902478995.1 uncultured Collinsella sp. | reverse complement strand
GTCGGCAGCGTCAGATGTGTATAAGAGACAGCCCTTATTAGCCGCTTCCATGACACCAGGACCACCGCCGGTGATAACCGCCACGCCGCGCTGGGCAATCTTACGGCCGACTGTGCGCGCCGCCTTGTAGAGCGGATCGGTCTTGGGCGTGCGGGCGCTGCCGAAGATGGTCACCGCAGGACCAAGCTCGGCAAGCGCGCCAAAGCCATCGACGAATTCTGCCTGAATACGAAGGACGCGCCACGGATCGGCATGCAACCAGTCGGTTGAATCTTCGGGCGCCAGCAGGTTGGCGTAGGTGTTGTCCTTAGGAATCATGGGGCCGCGCATAACCACGGGGCCGCGGCGGTACGTCTCGTCGTAGGCGGGCTCGCCCTCGACGTTCTCATTCTTAATCATGGGTACTCCTATCGAGAAAAAGAAAAGCGGGCGGGGTCGACGCCATGCGTCAAACACCCGCCCGAACATCAACTATTCGGTATGGTACCCACGATGCGTTATGCGCTTGCAAGGCATCGGTCAGCGGTCGCGCAGCCGACGTCAGCGAATGTGACGAGCGGCTGCCGCTCAGCCTTTGCCGTTGCCCACGCTCTGTAAGCGCGCCTGTCGCCCTTAGTAATCCACCGCGGCAGGGCTATTCATCCAATCGCTCACGAATGCGCCATAGCGGCCCTCGATAATGGCCTGGCGGGCACGCTGCATAAGGTTGAGTAGGTAGTAGATGTTGTGCATCGACAGCAGAATGCCGCCGAGCATCTCCTTCTGCGTGACCATGTGACGGATGAGCGCACGGCTGTAACCGCCCGTGCACACCGGGCAGGTGCAGGTAGGATCGATGGGGCCGTCGTCGTGCGCAAAGCGCGCGTTGCGGAAGTTGAGGCGACCCTCGCTGGAGAATGCCGTGCCCATGCGGCCGGTGCGCGTCGGCAGCACGCAGTCGAACATGTCGATGCCCACGCCCACGCCACGCACGAGCGTCGTCGGGTTGCCGACGCCCATCAGGTAGCGCGGCTTGTGCTTGGGCATGTACTCGCTCACGAGCGGTGCCAGGGTCTCGAACATGGTCTCGTGGTCCTCGCCCACCGAGTAGCCGCCGATGCCGTAGCCGGGGAAGTCACCGCATTCCTCCAGATGGCGCAGCGAGCGTAGGCGCAGGTCCAGATGCATGCCGCCCTGGACGATACCAAAGAGCGCCTGGTCATCACGGGTGTGGGCCTTATAGCAGCGCTCGGCCCACATGCTCGACAGCTCAACCGCGCGCTCAACGTAGGCGCGCGTGGCAGGATAGCCGGGGCACTGGTCGAGCTGCATGCAGATGTCGGAACCGAGCTTCATGGCGATTTCCATGTTGTCCTCGGGCGTCCAGAACACGTGGCGACCGTCGTAGTCGTTGACGATAAAGCGCACGCCCTCGTCGGTGAGCTTGACCGCGTCGTTGTGGCTGAACACCTGGAAACCGCCCGAGTCGGTGAGGATAGGGCCGTGCCAGTTCATAAACTTGTGCAGGCCGCCCAGCTCGGCGATGGTGTCCTCGCCGGGGCGCATGGACAGGTGATAGGTATTGGCAAGCACGATCTGGGCGCCGAGCTGCTTGACGGTCTCGGTGGGAATACCCTTGACGTTTGCCTTGGTGCCCACGGGCATAAAGATCGGCGTCTCGATGTCGCCGTGCGGGGTGTGCAGCACGCCGGCACGCGCATGCGTCGTCGGGTCCTCTGCGATCAGGTCGAATTTAAAAAGGCTCTGGTCCATAAACTGGAACTCCTTGGTTGCGGTTCATACGCAAACCATTATACGGGCAACCCGCAAACCGCACCGACTCGACAGAAACTGGTGCAAAGGAAACCTGCCCCCTTGCACCAATGTACCAATGCACCAATGCACCAATGCACCAGGATAAAAATGATCCGTTTTCCTCCGTCCCCAACGGATCATTTCCGACAGCCACAGCAACGCCGATGCTATGGCACCGACAGACACTATGACCCAATCCGAGGGCACTAAAAAGACAGGAGCCCCCGCTCGT
>CABSNF010000135.1 GCA_902478995.1 uncultured Collinsella sp. | reverse complement strand
TCGTCGGCAGCGTCAGATGTGTATAAGAGACAGGACTTAGAGTGCGCGACGGTATTGCGTTGAGGTTTGGCAGGCGCGCCGGAACGCCCTCCGGCGCGGCGGAAGGTGGGTTTCGATGCTCTAGAAGCCGAGGAATTTAACTTCCGGTCTGAGCTCGATGCCATACGCCTCCCTCACCTTTCCGTGCACATGTCTGATAACCGCGGCAACGTCATCGGCCGAGGCAGTTCCGTTATTAACGATAAAATTAGCGTGAACGGGCGAAACTTCCGCGCCGCCAATCGAAAAACCCTTTAATCCACAATCCTCGATAAGCTTGCCCACACTCGCATCGGGCGGGTTGCGAAAGACCGACCCGCAGGATGCGCGACCCATGGGCTGCGTACGCTTGCGCCTCGTCAGGTACCGCTCCATGCGCTCGCGAATGTCGGCCTTGGGTGCCGGTTTAAGTTTGAGCACGCACTCGAGGATGATCTCATTGCGGGGAAGGCTACATTCGCGGTAGCCCCAAGTGATCTCGGACCCCGCATAATGCTTGATACCGGATGCCGGGTCAAACGTTACGACATCCTCAACCAGCGAGCCAATCCATTCGGTCCGTGTGCCGGCATTCATAGATATCGCACCGCCGACCGACCCAGGGATGCCAACGGCAAACTCAAGGCCCGAGAGGCTACGCGACAGGGCATCGTTGACCAGGCGCGCAAACATCACGCCCGCACCGACCGTCAGCGTACAACCGTCATCGGCAACAACCGTGCGCTGAAACTCACGTCCGAGCGAAATGACGGCACCGCGATAACCGCCATCGGCAACCAGCAGATTGGAGCCCTTGCCGATGATGACCCACGGCACCTGCTCGCGATCGAGCACCGCCACGGCGCGGCGGAGGGCATGATAGCTATGGCACGTCACAAAGAGGTCAGCCTTGCCGCCGATACGATAGCTCGTATGACGCGCAAGGCGCTCGTCCTCGATCACATCCGTGTCGATCATGCCCGAGAGCGCCATGACGGCGTTAAACAGACCCATTAGACTTAAGCGTCTTTCTTGGCAGTCAAATACTCGATAAACTCGGGGCCGACGGTCGTAACGTCACCGGCACCCATAGTGAGCAGCAAGTCGCCCTCGCCCACCATCTGCTCGAGCTCCTGATTGAGCTCAAGACGGCTGGAGCAGTACACGACCTCCTTGCCAGGATGCTTGGCGCGCACGGTATCGGCGAGCATCTTAGAGGTAACACCCGGAATGGGCATCTCGCCAGCCGAGAACACATCAATCAGCAGCAGTTTATCGGCATTGTCAAATGCATCGGCAAAGTCATCGCACAGGGCCTGCAGACGCGAATAACGGTGCGGCTGGAACACGACGTCGACATGCTTGTAGCCCAGCGACGAAGCGGCAGCAAGCGTCGCCTTGATCTCGGTGGGGTGATGGCCGTAATCATCGACCACGGTGATGCCATCGATATCGCCCACGTGGGTAAAGCGACGGCGGACGCCCTCAAAGCTCGAGAGCGCCTTGGCGGCGGCGTCGATGTCAAGGCCCAGGACATGGGCGACGGTGAGCACCGCCGTGGCGTTGAGCATGTTGTGGCGACCGGGATTGCTCTTGATCTCCACGGCATGCTCAGTGCCATCCTCAAAGCGAACGATAAAGTCACTCTGGATGCCCTTGACATCCGGGTGCATGCAGACGATGTCGTTGCTCTCGGCAAAGCCGTAGGAAAGCACGTGACGGCCCGTCGACTTGGCGAGCTCGACCAGATGCGGGTCCTCACCGCAGACGATGACGGTGCCGTCCTCGCCCACCAGGCTCATGAATTTGGCGAAAGTTGCCTCGATCTCCTCGATACCCGAGTAGTGATCGAGGTGGTCGGCCTCGACGTTGGTCACAATGACCACGTTGGGGTTCAGGAACAGGAAGGAGCTGTCGGACTCGTCGGCCTCGGCGACAAAGTAGTCGCCCGAGCCGTTCTTGCCGTTCGTGTCATAGCCCTCGACGATGCCGCCGATCAAGAAGCTCGGA
>CABSNF010000134.1 GCA_902478995.1 uncultured Collinsella sp. | reverse complement strand
GCCCCTACCAGGTGCATGTTGGCACGTTTTTGCTGGAGCAGGCGGGACCGCTCGTGCGCGCCACTGCCGGCGGCACCAAGGCCGTCATCGTGACGGACACCAACGTGGGCCCGCTCTACCAGATGCCTGTCAAGCAAAGCCTGGAGGCGTCAGGCTATGAGGTAAGCGTCTGCACCTTCGAGGCCGGCGAAGCACACAAGCGCGCCGAAACCTATGTTGCCATTTTGGAGTTTGTGGCCGAGCACGAGCTTTCGCGCTCCGACGTGATCGTGGCACTCGGCGGCGGCGTCGTGGGCGACGTGGCGGGCTTTGTGGCCGCCACCTACATGCGCGGCTGCAAGTTTGTGCAGATCCCGACAAGCCTGCTCGCCATGGTGGATTCGTCGGTGGGCGGCAAGACCGCCATCGACCTGGCCGCCGGCAAGAACTTGGCCGGCGCCTTTTGGCAGCCGAGCGTGGTTATCGCCGACGTAGGGTGCCTGTCCACCCTCACGCCCGAGCAGTTCGCCGACGGCTGCGGCGAGGTCGTCAAGCACGCCGTGATCGCCGATCCCGAGCTCTTCGCCGAGTTGGAGAAGACCCCGCTCACGCTGGAGCTGCTCAACCGCGATGTGGCCCGCGTAGCACTCATCATCGCCCGCAATATCGACATCAAGCGCGCCGTGGTCGTCGCCGACGAGCGCGAGACCAACCAACGCAAGCTCCTCAACTTTGGACACAGCGCCGGACACGCCGTAGAGGCCTGCGAGCACTTTGAGCTTGGACACGGCAACTGCGTGTCGATCGGCATGGGCATCATCACGCGCGCCGCGGCCCTGCACGGCGTCTGCGACGCCGAACTTCCCGGCCGCATCGAGGAGCTCTGCGCCCGCCATGGCCTCAAGACCCGCTGCGAGCTTTCGGCCGACGCCATCTTTGCCGAGGCGCTCCACGACAAGAAGCGCGCGGGCGACACCATCGACCTGGTGATTCCACACGGCATTGGCCGCTGCAGCATCGACCGTACGCCGCTTTCCACTTTCCATGAACTCATTGCCGAGGGCCTCGGCCAGAAGGGAGACGCATCCGCATGCTAGCCCGCATCACCCCGTCCCCGCTTAAGGGCACCGTTCCCGCCATCGCGTCCAAGTCGATGGCGCACCGCCTGATCATCTGCGCTGCGCTTGCCAACGGCGAGACACACGTCACCTGCAACACCACCTGCGCCGACATCGAGGCTACGGTGCGTTGCCTTACGGCCCTGGGCGCTCGCATCGAGACCGTCGAGGACGGCTTCCAGGTCCACCCCACCATGAAGAGTGTTGAGTTTGGCCTGCTCAAGGCACTTGCGGGCGGCACGCTCGACTGCGGCGAAAGCGGCTCCACGCTCCGCTTTATGTTGCCCGTCGCCTGCGCGATGGGCGCAGAGGCCACCTTTGTGGGCCAGGGTCGTCTGGGCGCACGCCCGCTCTCCCCGCTCTCGGACGAGATCATCGCCGCCGGCTGCGACCTACAGGGTCTGGGTGGTTTTCCGCTCAAGACAAGCGGACGCATGCGCCCGGGCACCTTTGTGCTGCCGGGCAATGTGAGCTCGCAGTACATCTCGGGCCTGCTGCTGGCAGCCCCGTTGCTCGCCCAGCCCTCCTGTGTGCAGGTGACCGGCCTCATTGAGAGCCGCCCCTACATCAACCTGACGATCCAGGCCATGAAGGCCTTTGGCGTTGAGGTCAACGTCGAGCGCATTCCCGCCAAGGACGGTCAGCCCGAGGTCACGAACTTCCGCGTGAGCAGTGGCTCGTACCGCACGCCCGGCAGCGTGGCCGTCGAGGGCGACTGGTCCAACGCCGCCTTTTGGTTGTGCGCTGGCGCCATCGGCACCGACCCCATCACCGTGGAGGGCGTGTCGCTGAGCTCCGCGCAGGGCGACCGCAACGTGCTTGCCGCGCTTTCGCGCTTTGGCGCCCGCATCGTGCGCTCCACCAACGCCGCCACCGTGCAGTCCGACAAGCTCGCCGGCTTTGAGATGAGCGCCCACGACATCCCCGACCTGGTGCCCGTTATCTCGGCCGTTGCCTCGCTGGCTCAGGGCCGCACGTTCATCCGCGATTGCGCCCGTCTGCGTATCAAGGAATCCGACCGCCTGGCCACCACCACCCGCGAGCTCACCGCGCTGGGCGCGCAGGTGCGCATTGCCGGCGATGACCTCATCATCAAGGGCTGTCTCTTATACACATCTCCGAGCCCACGAGACACTGAGCGATC
>CABSNF010000133.1 GCA_902478995.1 uncultured Collinsella sp. | reverse complement strand
CTCTGCGACCTCGGCCTTTACCTCGGGAGCAGCCTCGGCCTCGGCGGCCTTCTTGGCAGCGGCGGTCGTGCGCTTACGCGTCGTCGTTGCCTTGGCAGCAGTTGTCTTTGCTGCGGCTGTCTTGGTGGCAGCGGCCTTGGCTGTCGTAGTCTTCTTGGCCGTCGTCTTGCGCGTTGTGGTCTTTTTGGCGGCAGGCTTCGCAGCCGGCTTATCCTCTGCCTCGGGAGCTGCCTCAACCTTCACCTCAGCCTTGGGCTCCTCAACAACCGGCTCAGCCTTGGGCTCGGGCTCGGCCGCAGCTTTCTCAGCCACAGCTACAGGCTCGTCGATAACCGCCGCCGGGCGCTCAATCTCCGGGTGCATAAAGAAGTACAGGTCCAGATATTTATCGGCCGAGCGCGTCCAGCTAAAGTCCTGGCTCATGGCCTGCGTGACCAGCTGATTCCATGCGTCGCGGTTATCCCAGAACAGGCGCGCCGCGCGGAACACCGCGTCACCCATCTCGTCGCCGTTAAAGTTGCTAAACGAGAAGCCCGTGCCCTCGCCGGTAAACTCGTTGTACGGCTGCACGGTGTCCTTAAGGCCACCGGTCTCGCGCACGATGGGCAGCGTGCCGTAGCGCATGGCGATGATCTGCGACAGGCCGCAGGGCTCAAACTTCGAAGGCATCAGGAACATGTCGGCAGCAGCATACATGCGCTGCGACAGCGCCGGATCGAACTCGATGCGCGCGGCCATGGTGCCGGGGTACTTGTCCTGGAAGTAGCGCAGGCCGTCCTCGTAGTCGCGGTCGCCGGTGCCCAGTACCGCCACCTGCACGCCGCCGGCCAAGATGCGGTCGAGTGCGTACATGACCAGGTCCATGCCCTTTTGGCGCGTCAGGCGCGTGACCATGACCATAAGCGGACGGTCGTCGCGGACCTCGAGCCCCAGCTCTTCCTGCAGCTTGGCCTTGCATACGGCCTTGCCGGAACGGTCCTCCACGGTGTAGTTGGCGGCAATGCGCTTGTCGGTCGCCGGGTCAAAGCCCGCGACGTCGATGCCATTCAAAATGCCCTGCAGCGCGTACGAACGCTCGCGCAGAACGCCGTCCAGGCCCTCGCCAAATTCGGGCGTCTGGATCTCGTTAGCATAGGTGGGGCTCACCGTGGTGATAGCATCGGCATAGCGCAGGGCGCCCAGCATGTAGTTGATGCTGCAGGCGTCGCAACGCAGCTGCGAGGCAGCCGCCGGAATATGCGCCACACCCAGGATGTCCTCCATCACGGTGTCGCTAAACTGGCCCTGGAACGCCACATTGTGGATCGAGAACACGGTCTTGACGCGGTCGTACAGCGGCAGGCCCTGGTAGAACTCGCGCAAAAACACGGGGGCCAGTGCCGTCTGCCAGTCGTTGCAGTGCAGGATGTCGCACTCAAAGCCGGCCGGCAGGTGCTGCAGGCTCTCGGTGATGGCCTTGGAGAAGAACGCAAAACGCTCGCCGTCGTCAAAGAAGCCGTACGGATAGTCGCGCGCAAAGTAGCGCTCGTTGTCAATGAACATATAGGTGACGCCGTCGTGCTCGAGCTTCTCGAGACCGCAGTACTCATTGCGCCAGCCCAGACTCACGTAAAAGTCGGAGAAGTGCTCCATCTGCGCCTTGTACTCGTCCTTGATTGTGGCGTACTTGGGCACCATCACGATGACTTCGGCGCCGGCGCGCACAAGCGCCGCAGGCAGCGAGCCCGCCACGTCGCCCAGGCCACCGGTCTTCACAAACGGTGCGCACTCGGCCGAGGCAAACACGATCTGCATCTTTTTGCTGGAATCAGCCATATTGTCTCCCATGTTGTTATTCGAGAATAGCCGCCAGGCGCGAACCGGGCGGCTATTCTACATGTTACGAGCGATGTTGCGGTACCAACGTTAACGCACGATCGTGGTATCAGAAGTTAACGGAGCCTTGCCCAGCACCAGGATGTTCTCGGGCGTGCCGCGAAGCTCGGTGTTGGTGGGAACCACGTTGTTCTTGTCCAGGATGGCGTTCTCAACGCGGGCGCCGCTCTTGATGATGCAGCTTTGGTTGATGATCGAGTTGGTCACCGATGCGCCTTCCTCGACCACGACGCCGCGCGACAGGATCGAGTTGCGCACGGTGCCCTTGATGATGCAGCCGGCCGAGATGATCGAGTTGCACGCGTGGCTGCCGGTCGCGTAGCGCGAAGGCGGCACGTCGTGGGCCTTGGTCAGGATCGGGCGCTCGGGGTCGAAGAGCTGGTCGGCCACGGTCTGGTCGAGCAGGTCCATGCCTGTCTCT
>CABSNF010000132.1 GCA_902478995.1 uncultured Collinsella sp. | reverse complement strand
ATACCTGCCGCAAGCAGGGCATTACGGTCATCATCATCACGCACAACTCCGCGCTGGCGCCCATGGCCGATCGCCTGATCCGCTTTAAGAGCGGCCGCGTGGAGAGCGAGACGGTCCAGCAAAATCCCGTGCCGATCGAGACGATCGAGTGGTAGCGCCCATGGACCAGGACCGCCAAAACAGCCAAAACCACGATACGGAGCACGCGGGTCGCGACCGGGAGTTCGCGACCTACCGCACGGCCCAAAGCTCAAACGATATGGTGCCGACGGTGTTTCGCCGTGGCATCTACCGCACAATCCGCGGCAGCCTCAAACGCTTCTTGTCTATCGTGGTCATCACCGCGCTCGGCGTGAGCGTGATGTGTGGCCTCAAGGCGGGTTGTGAGGATCTGTGCGATTCGGTCGATGCCTACTTTGACCAGCAGAATGTCTATGACATTAACGTGCAGTCGACCTATGGCCTTACGCGCGACGATCTTGCGGCTATCCAAGAGGTCGACGGCGTCGAGACGGCCGAGGGTATCTACACCGAGACCGCCTACACCGCCGTGGGCACAACACGCGAACGCGTGATCGTGCAAAGTCTTTCCAAGGAGAATATCGATCAACCGGTGCTGGTGAGCGGTGATTTGCCCGAGAGCGCCGATGAGGTCGCGGTGACTTCGAAGTTCCTGAAGGCTTCGGGCAAAAAGCTCGGCGATACGGTGAGTTTTGCCGCCAATGACGCGAGCTCGTCGAACCAAAGTGCCAAGGACCAGTTTGCCGCGGGCGATTACACCATTACGGCCGAGGTCCTCGATCCCACCGACGTGAGCTCCGACTCGACAGTCAACGCCTTTCGCGCTGCTTCGGCTGCGGACTATAAGTTCTATGTGAACGAGGACGCCGCGACATCTTCTTCCTACTCCTCGGTCCACGTGATCGTCGAGGGAGCCAAGAGCCTCAGCTCCTATTCGGACGCCTACACGACAAAGATCAACGAGGTCAAGGGCAATATCGAGAAGATCCGCGAGGAGCGTGAGAAGGCACGTGCTCAGGAGTTGACGGTTGACACGCCGGCAAGCTTAGATGCGGCCGAACGCCAGGCGAATATGCTCTTTGGGATTGAACAGGGCAACATCGACCGTATGGCCGAGGGCAGCGAGGAGCGCGTCCAAGCTCAGGCCGAGTTGGACCAGCGCCGCGCCGCCGCCAACCAACAATTCGCCGATGCCCGCGCCGAGCTTTCCGATCTAGGCGAATGTACGTGGTACATCCAGGACCGCGGCAATATCGCAAGCTACTCGAGCGTGGAAAGCGATAGCTCGTCAATTGAGGCCATCGCCACGGTGTTCCCGTTTATCTTCTTTATCGTCGCCGTGCTCATCAGCCTTACCACCGCTACGCGCATGGTCGAGGAGGAGCGCACGCTTATTGGCCTGTACAAGGCGCTCGGCTATTCACGTGGGCGTATTCTGTCCAAATACGTGGACTACTCGCTGTGGGCGTGTCTGATCGGCGGCGTGCTCGGCAACATCATCGGATTTGTGGGCCTGCCGCTGTTCCTGTTTACGGTGTTCGACGACATGTATTCACTGCCTCAGATGCTGCTTTCGTACGACATCGTGTCGTCGCTCGTGTCGGTGGCGCTGTTTGCCGTGGGCGTGGTGGGCGCTACGATTATCGCCTGCCGCCACGAGATGTCCGAGACCCCAGCCTCGCTTATGCGTCCCAAGGCCCCGCGTGCCGGCTCGCGCATCTTGCTTGAGCGCATCGGCTTTATCTGGCGTCGCATGGGCTTTTTGAACAAGGTGGCGGCGCGTAACCTGTTCCGCTACAAAAAGCGCGCCTTTATGACCATCTTTGGCATCGCGGGCTGCACAGCGCTTGTAATTTGCGGCATGGGCATTCGTGATACGTCGGTCGCGCTGTCGCCCAAGCAGTACGGCCACGTCACGCGCTACGATCTGCTGGCGGTCGCCAATCCCGACGATTTTTCACAGACGTGCGCGGCATTGGATGGGCGCAGCGCGTCCAATGATTCCAACGTGACCGTGACTTCGACGCTGCCGATTATGACCGACAACGTCACCTTTACATTTGGCGGCAAGAGCGAGACTGTGCAGCTGATCGTGGTGCCCGATGACCGCACGAGTGACTTGGGCGATTACGTGCGTCTGGAGGATGAGTCCAAAGAACCGCTGCCTTTGCGTGACGGAGACGTGTATCTGAGCAAAAGTTCACAGCTGGTGCTGGGGATTCAGCCGGGCGATACGGCTCACGTCCAGGATTCGTCGCTCAATGTTGCCAAGGTCAAAGTCAGCGACATTTCGCTTAACTATCTGGGCAACACGCTTTACA
>CABSNF010000131.1 GCA_902478995.1 uncultured Collinsella sp. | reverse complement strand
CAACCTCCTCGTTATCAAAGCAGCAGAAGACCGAGACGTCGTGCGCGTTCTCGGCGCCCAAAAATGCCTGTAGCGAGGTATAGGCGCAGGCCAGGTCGTCGAGCTTGGGCGTCGAGATAAACTCGTCTGCCCAGCCCCAAATGCGCGCATCCTGACGATTGACTAGGAACAGATCGCGGCCCAGAATCTGCTCGGGCTCAACGTCCAGCTCTTCGGCAATCAGAGCATCAAAATCGCCCTGCTTAAGCTCGCCGGCGCTAATGAGCGGGCACAGGTCAACGGCTCGGTTGGGAGCAAAGCCCTCATTAACGCCGCGGTTCATGTGGATGGCAAGGCTCGGGATAATAGCGACCTCGCGCTCGGTGGCAAGCAGACGGCTCTCAATACGGTCGCCCTCGCGCACCAGCACGCGGCCCGCGAGCGCCAGCGGGCGATCGAACCAGGTGTAGTCAATCATGCCGCCGTAGGCCTCGGTGTTCAGGCGCAGCGTCTCGCCCGCACCGTCAAGCTCGGGCACAGCCTTGACCTTAAACGTCGGCGAATCGCTGTGCGACGCCGTCAGTTGAAAATGATAGTCACCGGCAACGCCGTCCTCGCCCCACGTAGCAGCCAGGTCCTCGCCCACCTTAAAGGCAACAACGCTCGAGGTGTTGCGCTGCGTGTAATAACGCCCGCCCGGCTCGATATCCCACGCCGCGTTCTCGGGCAGGTAGGTAAAGCCCGCCTCGTCGAGCTCGGCCATAATGGTCGCCGCCGTATGGAACATGCTGGGGCATGCCTCGATAAAGTCGATAAGGTCGTTGGCGGCCTCGATATCGTCAGCCGTCACGTGCACGCGCTCGGGCGTTTCCTGATCCGTCATGCTCTCCCCTTTCGCTGGGTTGATGGTCCCCTCCAGCATACCCCGCCACGCCAGCACCGCACTCTTCATTCCGTGCTTAATTCCGCGCCGCTCACCAAGTTGAGCCATCATGCCCGCGCTCCTTTTGCGACAATTGCGCTAACAGGACGAGAGGAGCCGTCATGAAGCCACGTAACATTGCCATCGCCTGCGGTGTCGCGGGAGTCACCGTCGGCCTTGCCGCTGCCGCTGGCATCGTTTACCGCAAGCAAATCAAGTCCGCCGCGTCGCTCAAACGCTTGACTGGCTACGCAGACGGCTATGACCTGTACGCAATCGACATCGCCTACGACTACGACCTTGACCGCATCATCGCAGCTGGCGTGCGCGACGACCAGGCCTACATCGATGCCGTGGTGGCGCAGGTGCTGCCCGGTGTGCCGGCACATGTCCAGGCGCCCCAGTTTGCCTGCAGCGCTTTTGTCGCCGTAGATGCCGAAGGCCGCGTGCGCACCGGCCGCAATTACGACTTTAAGGACGACACCTCGGCGTTGCTGGTGCGCAATCACCCACGCGGCGGTTATGCCTCCATCGGGTTTGCCGCCCTTAACAACCTGGGCGATAACACTCCGCTTGACTCCGTCGCCGGACGTGCCGCCGCACTCATGGGCCCGTTTGCTCAGCTCGACGGCGTTAACGAATGCGGCGTATCCATTGCCGTACTCACCCTGGATTCCAAGCCCTGTGACCAGGACACGCAACGCCCCGTCATCAATACCTCGCTCGCCATCCGTCTGGTGCTCGACCGTGCCGCCACCACGCAAGAAGCTGTCGACCTGCTTTCTGCCTACGACATGCACGCCATGGCCGGACGCGATTACCACTTCTTTATCAACGACGCCTCCGGTGACGCGCGCGTAGTAGAGTGGGATCCGCGCGATCCCGACCGCGCTTTTAAAGCGACTCCTGTACGCCAGGTTACGAACTTCTATGCCTGCTATGGCGACGAAGTGCTGCCCAATCAAAAGAATGGCGAGCTGGGCCATGGTAAAGAGCGCGCCGTCGCAATCGCCGATGTCCTTGACGCCCATGTCGGTGCCCAGGACGAGGCAGTCGCTTGGAAGGCCCTACGCGCCGCAGCGCAAGAGCCCAATCCGGAAGACATCACCAGCAATACGCAGTGGTCGGTCGTCTTTGACAACACCGAGCCCGCTGCCGCCATCACGCTGCGCCGCCACTGGGGCGACGTCGATGCCTTCGCGCTGTAAGGCGCTGGCACCGTCGTCCTTACGCTCGCCTGACGTTGCTTACATTTCCATACGCTTGAGCTAACACGTTTTACCCCCGCATCAACAGTGTGCGGGGGTAAACTTATGCGCATGTTATAACTTGCCCGGAAGGATTCACCATGCTTAGGATCGGTCTTCTTACTAGTGGCGGCGACTGCCAGGCGCTCAACGCCACCATGCGCGGCATTGTCAAAACGCTTATGACCAATAGCAAAGAGCCTATCGAGATTTATGGCTTTGAGGACGGATATCAGGGCCTTATCTACAGCAGGTTCCGTGTCATGACACCCGCCGATTTTAGCGGCATCCTCACCCGCGGCGGCACTATTCTGGGCACGAGCCGCACGCCGTTTAAGCGCCTGAACATTCCCGAGGCCGACGGCGTCGAGAAGGTGCCCGCGATGGTCCACACCTATCACAAGTTGCAGCTCGACTGCCTGTTTATGCTGGGCGGCAACGGCTCCACCAAGACCGCCAA
>CABSNF010000130.1 GCA_902478995.1 uncultured Collinsella sp. | reverse complement strand
GCTCTACGGCCTTCAACATGGCACCTTCAACGAGCGCTTCGGCAGCGTGGAAATTGGGCGCCCACACGGCGATGCGCACACGTTCGTCATCGCCGGCGCAGGTACGGGGTCGGCTGTGTTTCGCCAGCTCATCCGGCAGGGCAAGGCGTTCTACGCGGGCGTTCTGCACGAAGGGGACATCGACTGCGAGCTCGCGCGCGACCTGGCGACGGAATGCGTGGCCGAGCGCGCCTTCGAGCCGATCGGGGATAAAACCATAGCCCGCGCCAAAGAGCTCCTCGTCCACTGCGCGCGCCTTATCGTGTGCCCCGCCGCCTTCGGCACCATAAACGCCCGCAACGCAGAGCTCGTCGAGTTCGCGCGCTCACATGGTATCGAGGTCATGCGAGCGCGCGAAGGCGCATCGGAGGATTCCCAATTGGAGTGGGAAGAATAAACTGGGCTTTCTTTTAAGGATCCTCAGGCTACAGCTCCTACGCCGACGAGGTCTACAAGGCGCCGTAGAACCTCGTGAACAGGAATTTTCACGCCGACGAGCCCAACTAGGCCTAATCCAAGCGAGATTCCAGACTCGACAGACCATTGAGAGTCAGATCGTTGGCGACCTCCGACACACGCTCGATAGGAACCGATCCGTCAGACAGTGCCCACGTGCGATAGATACCGATAATGCCTGACAGCAAAAACGCCAGATAGTAATCGAACATCTCGTCCTTGAGACCTTGGGGCAGCAGATCGCGCTCGGCAATCTCGTGCTCGAGCGGTGCACGAAGACGAGCCATAAAATCATCGAGCGGAATGTTCTCGATCAGCTGACGATTGAGCACCAAGTTGTTGCACAGTGCCTCGTTAACGGTTTTAAAGAAGGTCGCCGCCGCGCCCAGGGCGCGCTCGTTAGTGTCGCCGTCCATGGAAGCAAGCGTTTTCTCGACCGAGTCGACAATCATCTCCACCACATCGACGGCAATGGCATCGAGCAGGCCGTCAACCGTGCCAAAGTGCACGTAGAAGGTTTTGCGGTCGACATTGGCCTCGCGTGCGATGGCACTCACCGTAATGTCTGCCAGCGGCTTTTCCATGAGCAGGCGCTCGAAAGCCGAAAGGATGGCATTACGGCTGCGAACGATGCGGCGGTCAAGACGCGGTTTGCTGGTTGCCATGGGCGTGTCCCTTCGATATGCGAGCATTCATCAACAGATGAGAGATAATCTACGTAAGAGGATTATCCCCCATACAGCACAAATATGCCCCGCATCATGAAGAACGCACGACTGTCCTACTGCGACTTAGGGTGCTTCTTCTTATTGAGTACCGACGGAGATACGCGAATACCATCGCCTGTCTGGCGCACATAGGCTTTATGAGCCGGCTTAGCGGTCCCAGAAGCCTTCTGAGCCTGCTTCTTGGGATCAACAGTAACAGCATTCGCGGGGTGCGGCTTAGTGGGCGCAGAGGGCGTCTGAGGCGTGCGGCCGAGCTTGCGCATCACGCGATCCCAGCGCGCATGGATGCTCTCGTTGTGGGCGCTCTTAAGGCCCAGCAGGGGCGCAGCCAAAATGGTCGGCGCAATAAACGTAATGAGGCGCCACAGCAGATAGCCAGCGGTCGAAGCCGACCCAAAGAAATGACCCAAGAACAATGCAAAGCCGCCCTCAGCGCCACCAGTTCCACCGGGCAGGGGGACCGCAGAGCTCAGCAGCTGGACAAAGGCGCTCGCGGCCATGACCGAGAAAAAGTCGACCTCCTGGTGGCCAAAGGCAAGCATCAGGAAATACGGCACGAGGTAGAAAAACGCGAGTTGCAGCATGGTGATGACCACCGTGAGCAGCATGGAAGAAAAATGTCCGGCTGAAAGCTTGAACTTCTCGGAGAAGGAGTAGATCTCGCCATCGACAAACGTGCGCCATCCCTCGATCTTAGTGGCCGAGACACCAATGCGCTCAAGCCAATTGATGATGCAATGGGCGACGCGCGTGACGGTCTTAGGCATGAGCGCGACGGCGAAGATGCCCAGCAAGATGCAGCAGTGCCCACCAAAGCTAAAGACACACAGCAGCGTCATGTCGCCATAGCGCTCGGCAAAAAACGGCATGCGAGCAAGCAGTAGGATAGCGCCCCAGGCAACGAGGCCAAACTGATACACGATAAAGCGCGTGAACTGCGTGGCGCCAGCCTCGCCGACATTTTGGCCCGCCTTGGTCAGGCGGTAGATCTGGGCGGGAGTCGAGCCCATCATCATGGGCGTCAGGTTGCCAAAGAAGATGCCGCTCGCCTCGACCGAAATCAGGTCGCGGATGCCGACGGGTGAAAATGGGTCGAGCCAGACGGCGATCGCATAGGCCACAATGCCAAAGAACAGATACATGAACATGCAAAGACACGCGACAACGAGCCATGGCGCCTGGACGCTCGACATTGCGGCCCAGAACTGCCCCATCTGCCCGGTTACCACCAGATAGACGATATAACCCACCAGCACGACGCCGATAAAGATGGCGCCGCGGCGTGCGCTCTTATTGTCATCTCCGCCCGAGGCCTCAACCTCGACCTGGGGCTTAGACGTATGCTGAGAGGACTCCGTCATGAGACTCCTTCTAACAGTCAAAATATCTTGGATATTGTACCCGCAAGGACCATAGACAGAACGCAAAGCTCTGGTTCAAACGGGAATTGCAGACGGTTGTTTGAAAATAAAAAACCCGGCCTTCCATGGGAAGCCCGGGTATCAAATGCGTGGTAGCCCGTACCAGATTCGAACTGGTGATCTCCGCCTTGAGAGGGCGGCGTC
>CABSNF010000129.1 GCA_902478995.1 uncultured Collinsella sp. | reverse complement strand
TCACGAGCGGGGGCTCCTGTCGTTTCCGTGCCTTCGGATTGGGTCATAGTGTCTGACTCTGCCATTACATCGGTGTTGCCGTGGTTGTTGAGTAGTCATTGGGCACTTGGCACTTGGGGACGTTCCTTTTGTGCCGGCACCTGGGGACACTCCTTATGTCAAGAGATTGGTGCAAGAGGGATAGATTGCCTTGCGTCGATCTAAATAAGTTGCGGTGAGATAGTTCTTGAATTGGCCTTTTTGGGGCTAAACAGGAACTATCTCACCGCAACTGCGTTGAGCGCTTTTTGGCGGCTGGTTTACTTACTTGCGAACAACCAGATCAGGATGATCACCAGGATTGCGGCGACGATGCAGACGATGGCGCCGGTGAATTTGATGCGTGAGTCGCGGGTACGCTCGCGCACCGCGTCCTCGGTGGCCTCGAGCTGGGCAACTTCTCGCTCGGTCTCGGCGTGTTCGGCTTTGTCTCGGGCCAAGGATCCTGCAAGCGACTCAGTAATCTCTGGGTGGTCGTGTACTTCGGTCGCCTGTTCGATAATCGACTGCGCATGCGCGGCATCTGCTTGGGCGTTGGCTATGCTCTGCTCTTGGTCGCGGCGTGCCTTGTCCTCGGCGGCGATCTTCTCGCGCAGTTCGCGCTGGCGCGTCGCGGCGGTGGTTTTTGCGGTCTGCAGCTCGTCGCGCGCGGCATCGGCCTCTGCCGTCACGGCCTGATGGGCTCGCTTGGCGTCGGCAATGGGGGCTTGAGCCTGCTCGACGGCCTGCTCGGCTGCGGCAAGCGAGTGCTCAAGGTCGGCGGTGATGCGCGGGACATCTTCTTCGGCTTTACGCAGGGCATCTGCCGTGTCGGAGATCTGCATCGAGAGCTCGCTGGTGCGCACCGTATAGTTGGCGGGATTTGCCGAGGGATTGCGTTGCAGCTCGGCATACTCATGACGCAGCGTCTCGAGCTGGGCGCGCGTGGCGTCGACGGTTTGTTGTGCGGCCGCAATGCCGGCGTCTCGCTCGGCCTTCACCTTGTCGCGGATGCGCTTGGAATCCTCAAGACGGCGAACGAGGCGGTTGCCGGTCTCGCGCGAGCTCGCCTCGCGGGCCTCCACGGCATCGAGCGCGGCCTTCAGGCGGAGCTCAGTCGCGTCATCCTCTGTCTTCATTTGTTCGAACTGCCCCTTGAGCTCTGTCGCTTTGGCGGCGTGGGCATCACGGTCAATCTCGGCTGCCGCAGCGGTCTTTTGCGCTGTGGCGATCGCCTGACGCTGGTCGGCGACGATCTGGTCGTAGCGGCCTGTGATATCCTGGCGCGTCTCGAGTTCCTCGGCCTGATCGGCAATGCGCTGCTCAAGTTCGGCCAGGTGGGCGCGGGCATCGGCAAGTGCCTTTTTCGCGGCGTTCATCTCGCGCATGGCCGAGGCGCCCTGGGCGATAAAGGTGCCCACGGCGTTCGCAGTGTTCGAGACAGCGGTCCCCAGATCGCGGCTCGCGGCGGGGGAGTGCGGGGCGGTCGGGCGAGTGGTGTCGGCAGCGTCCGCATCGGCAGTCTGCGGCGCGGCGATATTGCCGGTACCGCCCTCGACCACAGAAAAGCCTGCTGCGCGCGGATCGACCGCATCGGCGCCAATCGTGGGGTGCTCGAGCTGCAGAAATGAGGGCATGGTGCTGCCCTGGTCGGCAACCGGAGTCTCGCCGGGCACAAAGGTCGAGGCGGCCTCAGCGGCCTCTTCTTCCTCGGCGTCAACATCGGCATCGGCGACAGCATCCTTCATCGCTTTGACAGCATCCATCATGGAGTCCATGACGGCATCGAGCTCTTCTTCCGAAGACACCTCGATGGGGCCCGCTGCTTGCGGGGCGTCGTCCTGTACAGGGGCGTCGTCCTGAGCGGGCGCATCGTCGTTTTGCTCATCGGCGTTTTCTGCGGCAGGGGTTTCCGCCGTAGCGCTTTCGTCCAAGATGGGGTCGTCGATGTCGATACCATCGCAGGTCACAGCGTCAGTATCTGTGGTGACGTCTGCGGGATCATCAATATGCTCTTGAGTCTGGGGGTCCAGCTCGTCTGTCATAGGCATGTGCTCCTCATCGTTGTTTGTCACCCTATGATAAAGTTTCGCGCCGACATCCCACGCGCCGCAGCAAAGTTTCAAAACGTGTTCGATGGCTCGATTTGATAACAATAACTCGGCCGTTTTATCCAGTTTGTACTTGACAATCCCTTCGCCGAACGACGTGGTGCCGTTCGCCTACCGCGGTCTTTTATTTTCGCTTGAACACGCTAGAGTTGCATCTCAGCTTTTGGCGCGTGAAGTTGGATACGCGCAGTCGGCGGGCGTGCCCGTCGCGATTTGAAAGGACTTTGTATGGGACTTTTCACTGGTAAGACCGTGATCGTCACCGGCGGCGGCAAGGCCACGCTTAAGGACGGTTCCGCTGGCTCCATCGGCTACGGCATCGATATTGCATTTGCCAAGGAGGGCGCGAACCTCGTCATCACCGGCCGCAACGTCGCCAAGCTCGAGGCCGCCAAGGAGTCTCTCGAGGCCGAGTACGGTGTCAAGGTTCTGCCTGTTCAGGCCGATGTCTCGGCTGGTCAGGACAACGAGGCTGTCGTCCAGAACGTCATCGACAAGGCCATCGAGGAGTTCGGCCGCATCGACGCCGTCGTCAACAACGCTCAGGCCAGCGCCTCGGGCGTGACCATCGCCGATCACACCATGGATCAGTTTAACCTGGCCATTTATTCCGGTCTGTATGCTACTTACCTGTACATCTGTCTCTTATACACATCTCCGAGC
>CABSNF010000128.1 GCA_902478995.1 uncultured Collinsella sp. | reverse complement strand
GTTGAAATAGAACAGCGATGCGCGCTTGCTTCGACATGGGACGAGTGCTTGATTCAATTAAGGTACGCTGCTCGAGCTGTCGGTAGGCGGCCAGGGTTGTTCCGAGCATGAAACGGATAAAGGGTACTTCGGTGTTTTGATTTTCATTCCATCCAGTGGAGCTTGCAGCGAGGGCGTTGTAGTAGAGCGCCTTGTTGTCTTCAATAAGTCGTTCGATGCTGATGTAACGCGCAGCGTCGTATCCAGTCTTTTCGAGCAGCAGCGTTGTAAGGAGCCGGCTCATCCTGCCATTGCCATCGTTGAAGGGATGAATGCTGACAAAATCGAAGATGAAGCGGAATGATATAAGGAGGGGGTCGCAAACTTGACGAGATAAGGCGTCGTTGAGGGACCGACAGGCTTCTTCGATAAGTCCGGGGGTTGCTAGGGCCGAAGGCGGCCTAAAGCGCACAAATCGATTGCCTTGATTGTCGATGGAGATGATTTCGTTATCGCTATCTTTCCAATGGCCCCCATACGAGATTGCCGTGTGCGCCATGAGGTCACGATGCAACTGCAAAATGACCGATGGCGTTACGGGAATGAAATCGTGCTGCTCGTGAATAAGCGACAGCGCATCTCGGTATCCAGCGATTTCTTCCTCTGCGCGGGAGCTTGGCTTGGCGGAATACGCCATGATTGCTTTGAGTCTATTTTGGGTGGTAACAATTCCTTCAAGTCCGTTGGAGGATTGGGTGCTTTGGATCTTAGCTTCCTCCATAAGTGACGATAGAAGTTCGGGTTTGACTTGACTCAGAGCAAGCTGTCGGCCTTTATGCTCGCGTATCGAGAGGAGGAGGTTGGTGATTGGAGTTGCCTCGAGTTCCGCTGGGACTGTGGTGTAATCGAACTGGCGCATGCGGCTCCTTTCGGTATCACGAACATACTTTCGATATCATAATACCATTAAATGATACCGAAAGTATGTTCGTGATACCGAAAACTAGAAACCATGCTTCATAACTGCTTGGAAAGTTCGGATTCGACTATCTTATTGTCTTGATCTGTAACAGTTAGACGGTTAAAAGTGGGCTACGTGTTACAGATCGAGATCTTCAAGTTCGGACCGCTCGTTTGTCTTGATCTGTAACAGGTAGGACCGAAAATCCCTGCTAGATGTTACAAATCGAGACAAACGGCCTGCTCGGGCCGAGCCAAAACAAAAAAGGCCGCATGCGAACCCGTGGAGGGATTCTCATGCGGCCGACAGGGGGTATGCGGCAAAAGTTAGGCCATGAGCAGGCCGGTCTCCGCGACGTTCTTGTACCAGTACGCGCTCGCCTTGGGATAGCGCTTCTGGGTCTCAAAGTCGATGTAGAACAGGCCATAGCGCTTGTTATAGCCGTTGGTCCAGGAGAACTGGTCCTGCAGCGACCACACAAAGTAACCGTCGACGTTTACGCCGCCGTCGATTGCCTTGAGGATCCATGCGAGATGTTGACGCATGTAGTCGATGCGAGGGGCGTCGTCGATAAAGCCGTCCTCGAAGTCGTCCTTATAGCCCATGCCGTTCTCGGTGATGTAGATCTTCTTGTAGTTGGGGTAATCGTTCTTAATGCGCAGCAGCAGGTCGTAGAGGCCCTCGGGATAGATAATCCAGTCCCAATCGGTGGTGGGTACGCCTTCGCGCACGCATGACTCGCCCACGCCCTTGAGGAACCAGCGCGAGGATCCCTTGTCGCCGGTGCCATTGTGGTTGATGTCGTTTTCGCCCTCGGCAGCACGCAGGAACTGGCACTTGTAGGTGTTGACGCCCAGGCAATCGTTGTAGGGGAGCGCGGCGGTCAGCGCGGCGATGTCCTCGTCACGGACGTCGAGCTCGCCGCCGGCGATATGGGCCAGCTTGGTTGCGGCTTCCATGGTGTCGGCTGCATAGTGGCCGCGGAAAGTGGCGTCGAGCACCCAGCGGTTGTTGATGACATCGGCCATGCGAGCTGCCTCGCAGTCGGCAGCACTGTTGGGATCGAGGGGATACTTGGGCTCCAGGTTCTGGACAATGCCGATCTCGCCCTCAAAGCCGCCCTCATGGAAGGCGACGACAGCCTTGGCGTGGGCCACCATCATGTTGTGCATGAGCTGGAAAGCCTTGTCCAGGCGATACTTCTCGCCGTGCGGCCAGTTGCCGACGATAAAGCTGCCCTCGGCGGTCGCGGGAATCTCGTTAAAGGTAAACCAGTGCTTGACCTCGGTGAACTCGGCAAAGCAGAACTTGGCGTACTCGACAAAGGCGTCGATCGTCGTGCGTGTCAGGAAGCCCTCGCCGCCGTTCTGGTAAAAGGCCTCGGGCGTATCGAAGTGATCGAGCGTGACATAGGGGATAACGCCGGCTTTATTGCAGGTGGCAAAGAGCTCGTGATAGAAGGCGACACCCTCGGGGTTAATCTCACCAGTGCCGCTGGGGAAGATGCGGCTCCAAGCGATGGAGACACGGATACCGTTGATGCCGAAGCGCTGACACAGGTCGATATCGACCGGGTACTTGTTGTAGAAATCGCTTGCGGGATCGGGGGAGAAGCGACCCTGAGCAGCCAGGAAATCGTCCCAGGGCACTTTGCCCTTGCCGTGCGTACGGGTCTCGCCCTCAACCTGGTAAGCAGCGGTGGCGCCGCCAAACACAAAGCCGTCGGGGAACTGCATGGGGTTGGTCATGAGTCATCCTTTCTGTGGGATACGAATAGGGAGAGGTGCCCGAACCGGGAATCCGGGCACCAACAGAGGGAGGAACTAGTCGAGGTTCTCGCGGAGCCACTTGATGGCGCCAGCGGGGTCGCGAGTAAGGTCGATATATTCCTTACCGCGGGGAGCGAGCAGCTTAATGCCCAGGCGATCGGTGTCGGCCTTCATGTCGTTGTAGTAGCTACGAACCTG
>CABSNF010000127.1 GCA_902478995.1 uncultured Collinsella sp. | reverse complement strand
GGAGATGTGTATAAGAGACAGCCCCGTAGGACGACGTCCCCTCCATCGCGACGCAGGCCGGCTCCCCGGCCGCCGCGATCGCCCCGGCGAGCGCCTCGTAGCCCGCCGCGTCGGCGGGGAACTGGCGGGACAGGACCTTGCGGCCCCTCCAGTCCAGGACGCACAGCCAGTGCGAGTCGGCGTGGGTGTCGACCCCGCAGAAGACCGGCCCGCGGGCGCCGGGTGTCGATTCGTTTTGCATGTCTCGCTCCGTTCTTTCCGTGCTCGCCTGGACCGGGCAGACGGCACACTGACGGGGCGCGATAGAATGCGGTTGTTCGGGTCCGCGGTATCGCTCCATGCTCCTATTAGGTCATGCGGCGGTCTCGGCTCGCCGCGGCCCGCGCGGGACATGTCAGGAAACGAGGGCAGCCCCATGGGCGCCAGCGGAATGTGGGGTCACCGCGCGGTCCGCATCTGATGGTGTCGACGTCAATGGTATACGGGTGCACCATCGACGTCTTCAATACAGAAGATATCAGTGCGGATTGTTTTCAGGGGTTAGCCCGTACGGCCTTCTACCGCCACGTAGCATTCAGGGCATCTGGAATGGACGGCGGCTTGACTACGAGCTGGGGCTGAAAAATCTGAACGGATGGGTGCCGTTGTTGGGAGCGCAGGCGTTGCTGGTGGCGATCACTTTGGGACAGGAATTTCCGCCCGCTAGCAAAAGGCCTCCGGAGCTGTTGCTCTGGAGGCCTTTCGTTTACTTGCAAATGCGAGCGTTAGTTGTTCTTGGTCAGACGCTCGACGTCGTGGGCGATCATGTATTCCTCGTCGGTGGGGATGACCATGACCGTGACGGCGGAACCGGCGGCGCTGATGACCTGCGGGCCGTTGCCCACGGCCTCGCGGTTCTTGTTATTGTCGATGCGCACGCCCAGCCACTCAAAGCAGTCGCAGAAGGCCTTGCGAATCGACCAGTCGTTCTCGCCGATGCCGGCGGTAAAGGTGATGGTATCCACGCCCGCCATGGAGGCGATCATGGAGCCGGCCTGCTGCATAGCCTTGTAGGCAAACATATCGAAGGCGAGCAGGCAGCGCTCATCTCCCTCGGAGGCGCGCGTGCGGATGTCGCGGGCGTCGTTGGAGATGCCCGAGATGGCAAGCAGGCCGGACTGCTTGTTCATCATGTCGTCGACTTCCTGGTAGCTGTAGCCGCCCTCGCGCTGCAGGTAGCACACGGTAGCCGGGTCGATGGAACCACAACGGGTGCCCATCATCAGGCCGTCAAGCGGCGTGAGGCCCATCGTGGTATCGCGGCACACGCCGTCCTCGATGGCGGCAAGCGAGGCACCGTTGCCCAGATGGCACGAGAGCAGGCGGTGGCAGCGCGAGCCCAGGATCTCCTTGGCCATCATCCACTCGTAGCGGTGGCTCGTACCGTGTGCGCCGTACTTGCGCACGTGGTACTTGTCGCACACGTCCTTGGGCAGCGCGTAGGTGTAGGCGACCTCGGGCATGGTCATGTGGAACGAGGTGTCGAAGACGGCCACGTTGGGCAGCTCCGGATACTTCTCACGGCAATACTCAATCGCCGCGGCCTCGCCGTAGTTGTGCAGCGGAGCAAGCGGTGCCACCTCAAGAATCTTGGCCATGACCTCGTCGTCAACGACTGCGGAATCATCGAAGTGCCAGCCGCCCTGAACGATACGATGCCCAATGCCATCGATCGTAAAGTCGGTCTTCTCGAGCTCCTCGAGCACGCGAGCGATAGCAGAGCGATGATCGGGGAAGGAAACCTCCTCGGTCTGCTTGGCGCCACCGTTCTCGGAATGACCAAAGATACCCATGTCCGAGCCGATACGCTCGCAGTTGCCCTTGGCGAAAACCTCGCGGGTATCGGTATCCAGAAGCTGATATTTAAGGCTTGAGCTGCCGGCGTTGACAACAAGTACGTTCATGAGACTCCTTTGCAGTGCAATACGGTCGATGCAGACCTCTTAAGGCGACCGCATTTTAATAAGAAGTTATCACATCTTGATAAATAGCTATCAGGCATATCGCCCAACGAGCGCAAAAGAGGGGCTGAACGGCACTTGGTCGTCCAGCCCCTCCCCTCTTGCAATTACTTGCCGTTGACGATGCGCTCGACGTCAGAAGCGATCATGAACTCCTCGTCCGTGGGGATGACGAAAATCTTGACCTTGGAATCCTTGGCAGACAGGCACCAAGCGCCTTCGCCACGCAGGGCGTTACGGGCATGGTCCATCTTGACGCCCATAAAGGCCAGACGGTCGGCAACGCCGGCGCGAACGGCCGGAGCGTGCTCACCGATGCCGGCGGTGAAGACCAGCGTGTCCATGCCACACATGGAAGTGGCCATCTCGGCAGCCTTGGCGGCAATCTTGTAGACGAACATGTCGAAGGCGAGCTGAGCCTCGGGGTCGCCAGCGGCGGCAAGCTCCTCGACGTTGCGGCAGTCGTTGGTCTTGCCACCGGTCACAGCCAAAAGGCCGGACTTCTTGTTCATCATCTCGTCGACCTCATCGAAGGTGTAGCCGCCCTCGCGCTGCAGGTAGCACACGGTAGCAGGGTCGATGGAGCCGCAGCGAGTGCCCATCATGACGCCGTCGAGAGGGGTGAGACCCATGGTTGTATCCATGCACTTGCCGTCCTCGATGGCACACAGGGAGGCACCGGAACCGATGTGGCACACAACGACCTTGCGGGCCTCGCCGTTGGTCATCTCGGCGACCTTCTTGGAGATGTAACGGTAGCTGGTGCCATGAGCGCCATACTTACGGATGTGCAGCTTGTCGCAAACGTCCTTGGGCAGGGCGTAAGTCTTCGCAACCACGGGCATGTTGAAGTGGAAAGCGGTGTCGTAGACCGTAACGTTGGGCAGGTCGGGATACTGCTCCAGGCCTGTCTCTTATACACATCTCCGAGCCCACGAGACACTGAGCGATCTCG
>CABSNF010000126.1 GCA_902478995.1 uncultured Collinsella sp. | reverse complement strand
TGCAGCTCGACTGCCTGTTTATGCTGGGCGGCAACGGCTCCACCAAGACCGCCAACCGCCTGCGCGAAGAGGGCCTCAACGTTATCGCCCTGCCCAAGACCATCGATAACGACACCTGGGGCACCGAGATGACGTTTGGCTTTACGAGCGCCATCGACGTCGCCACCAAGTGCATCGACGACATCCACACCACCGCTTCGAGCCACGGCCGCGTGTTCGTTATCGAGATCATGGGCCACAAGGTTGGCTGGATTCCGCTGTACGCCGGCGTCGCGGGCGGCGCGGATGTCATCTTGATTCCCGAGATCCCCTACGACATGGACAACGTCATCAAGACCATTGAGCATCGCATGGAAACCGGCAGCCGCTTTACCATCGTGGCCGTCGCCGAGGGCGCTATCTCCAAGGAGGACGCGGCGCTGTCCAAGAAGGAGTACAAGAAGAAGCTCGCCGAGCGCACGAGCCCGTCAATCGTGTACGACATCGCCAAGGAGATCGAGGCCAAGACCGGTCGCGAGACCCGCGTCGCCATCCCCGGCCACACGCAGCGCGGCGGCCAGCCCGACGCCCAGGACCGCATCTTTGCGACCCAGTGCGGCGTCGAGGCGGCACTGGGCTGTCTACGCGGCGAGTTTGGCTACATGATCGCCCTGCGTGACGGCAAGATGTGCCACATGCCGCTCGAGGAAGTCGCCGGCAAGCTCAAGTATGTCGACCCCCAGAGTGATCTGGTGCGCGAGGCCAAGGCGTTGGGCATCAGCTTCGGCGACGAATAGCCTCGGCTGGAACTGCTCTCATCGGAGGCCCCGGGGCTTTCCTCCCAAATCGTCCTCGGACATGTCAGGACCCCGCCGTGCGCTTCGCGCGGCGGGATCCTTCCGTCCTGCGGAAAGATTTGGGAGGTAAGCCCTGGGGCCTCCTGCGGTAACTAGGGAGGCCGAGGCTATTCGCCTTCTTGCTGCAAGTGCGTGGGCTGAGATTTTGGGATGTTGTAGGCTCTTAGCTGAGAGTAGCACTGACATTTGTCCTGAAATGGCTGGTCGTTAGGGGTTGCTACCGGTAGTTGCGGTAGGGTTGGGGCAGATTCTAACTAGAAATGGTGGTCGCTACCGGTTGTTCTCGGCATACTCGGCTCATTCGATTACGGTCACCATATGAAAGGAACTGTCATGGATCTTGCGATGGCGCAGCGGCTCGTTAATCGCCGCAAGGCTGCCGGGCTTTCTCAGGAGGCGCTTGCCGCCCAGCTGGGCGTAAGTCGTCAGGCTGTCAGTAAATGGGAGCGCAGCGAATCCTCGCCCGATACCGATAACCTTATTGCGCTCGCCGCGCTGTATGGCGTGTCGCTGGATGAGCTGTTGTATGGAGAGGCGGCCAACAATGCCGACGATCTGGAGGACGGTAGCGCCAGCACCGAGACGGCGGATGTGGCTGGCGAGGCCGAGGAATCTGCCGAGAACGCCGATCGCAGCGATAAGCCACTTGTCGATGTTTCCCTCGCGCGCGGTATCCACGTCATTGATCCCAATAAGGGCGAAGAAGTCCATGTTGGCTGGAGCGGCATCCATGTGATCAACGAGCGCAAGGGTGAAGAGGTCCATGTGGGGCCGGGCGGATTGCATATCGATACGCTTGAGGACGATGGACATAGTGTGCATACCAATGACGACGGCACCGTCACCATCGACGGCGAGACGTTTTCCAGCTGGAAGGAAGCACACGACAAGCTCGACCATCATGGCAAGCATTTCCACACCAAGGTCGGACGTACATGGAACAAATTCCCCTTCCCCGCGCTTGTCGCCCTCGCCTATCTAGTGCTCGGCATTATCTACGGCGCGTGGTCCATGGGGCTCTTCCTCGTCTTTTTGATTCCCATCTACTACGCGCTTGGCGACTTTATCGACCAACGCCATTTGTCAAAGCTCATTGAATGCGTCTATCCAGCAGCCGCCATTGCATGGTTTCTCTATATGTGGCTTTGCCTGGGGCAGCCCCATCCCGCATGGGCCATCCTCATCACGATTCCCGTCATCAAGGCGCTCATGCGCTGGTGCCGCAAGCAATGGAAGCACCGCAAACAGGCCTAAACCGCCCTAACCCACCAGCACCACTCATCCGGTACCGGCCGCCCCTTCCAAGCTATGGTGGAATACGGACCGTTGAGGACCTTGAGCGCCTAACGGCCCCCTTTTCACCGCAACTTACGAACAAACCAAGCAATTCCGGCACAGGAATTGGCATTCAACTCACCGCCCGCCACGAAAAGGGCCCATCTACTACGATGAACTCAATGGGGCCGACCATACCCGCCCTTTTCGAAAACTGACAAGCCTTCTACCTGCGGTTTTAATTTCATGATCTTTGTCATGGTCGAGGGTGTGGTAGCAAACGTAGTAGATAGGTCCATTTTGTGGCATACGACCCATTCAAGCTCAATCTCGAAGGTTGAAGAGAGCTTCTCATCAACGCTTACGAGCAGAAGATAGCAAAGCAACAAACGCCGGGTCGCCCGTAGGTGTCCGGCGTTTGCCCAGATAAACCTACCAAAATAAACCTGTCCCTTTTTGGCAGGTTACTCGGCGCTCTTGAGGGCGCCGACCATGTCGATCTTGTTGAGCGTTCGATTGGTGGCAAGGTTGACGATAAACGTAAAGGCAAAGGCCAGCAACACGGATAGCACGTAGCTCAGCGGCTCGACCTCAACATCAAAATACAGCGACGGCATCTGCAGGATGTACGTAAAACTCTCGGCCAGCAAGCCGCCTAGCGGTACGCCCAGTGCGGCGCCAATCGCCGTGAGGATCAACGTCTCCTTGTTGACGTAGTGGTGCACCTCGCCGCGACGGAAGCCCAACACCTTAATGGTCGCCAGCTCGCGCTCGCGCTCGGAGATATTCGTGTTGGACAGCGTAAACACCACCACAAACGACAGGCACGCCGCCATAAAGGTCACGAGCACCACGAC
>CABSNF010000125.1 GCA_902478995.1 uncultured Collinsella sp. | reverse complement strand
CGGAGAGGCGCAGCGATGCGCTCGGTGGCCGCACGCCGGCCGAGTTTCGCGCCGCGCTGGGAAGGGCCGCGTAACGGTCCAAGAAATCGTCCGCAGTCCCAACCTGCCAAAATAAACCTGTCCCTTTTGGCAGGTTTCGGGGTGGCAAGGGCTTGCACTTTAGCGTGCGACAGCGGATAATGCCGAGCATTCGACAATACGCTTATTGCTCTTTCTATAGATTGAGGAGACCCCTATGGCCATGGAATTCAAACGCAGGCTGCCGATCCCCATGGAGATCCGCGAGGAAATGCCACTTTCTGCCGAGCTTACCGCCAAAAAGCAGGCATTTGACGCCGAGGTCGCCAAAGTCTTTACAGGCGAGGACGCACGTAAGGTGCTCATCATCGGCCCGTGCTCTGCCGACCGCGAGGATTCGGTGCTCGAGTATATGAACCGACTGGCCAAGACCGCCGAAGAGGTCAAGGACAAGCTCATCATCATTCCGCGCGTCTACACCAACAAGCCGCGCACCAAGGGCACCGGCTACAAGGGCCTGCTGCACAACCCCAACCCCGAGGCTCCCGACGACCTGCTCGAGGGCGTCAAGGCCATCCGCCACATGCACCTGCGCGTTATTGAGGAAACGGGCTTCTTTACCGCCGATGAGATGCTCTACCCGTCCAACTACCAATACCTCGTCGACCTGCTGAGCTATGTTGCCGTGGGCGCACGCTCGGTCGAGAACCAGGAGCATCGCCTGGTGTCGAGCGGCATTTCGGTACCCGTCGGCATGAAGAATCCCACTGCCGGCTCTACCACCGTTATGCTCAACTCCATTTACGCCGCGCAGGCGCACCAGAGCTTCATCTTCCGCAACTGGGAGGTCGAGTGCGACGGCAACCCGCTCGCACACGCCGTTATGCGTGGCTACATCGGTCTCGATGGGCGCACCTACCCCAACTACCACTACGAACACCTGGAACGCCTGGCCGAACGCTATACCGAGCATGCCGGCTATGCCAATCCGGCAGCGGTCATCGACTGCAACCACGACAACTCGGGCAAGCGTCCGCTGGAGCAGTATCGCATTTGCAAGGAGGTGCTCGACAGCTGCCGCCGCAACGAGTCCATCTCCAAGCTGGTCAAGGGCTTTATGATCGAGTCCTACCTGGAGGACGGCAACCAGCCGGTCGACGGCGGTGTCTTTGGCAAGTCGATCACCGACCCGTGCCTGGGCTGGGAAAAGACCGACTACCTCATCCACGAGATCGCGGAACGGGTGTAGGTTACGGCGTTTTACCAAACGCCGTAACGGCTCGACGCTGCGCGGGCCGCATTTGGACAATCTGACGTTCAACTTCAAGGGCGCGACCAGAAGGTCAGCGCCCTTTCGTTTGATGTGGCAGTTAGGGACGCTCCTTTTCTGCCGGCAGTCAGGGACATTCCTTGGGGTAGTCATTGGGGACGTTCTTGTTTGACTAGTCGTTTAAGAACGTCCCCAACGACTACCCGGGGGAGTTGCCTTCCCTCGTGGCGGTCTTCTAGCAGAAAAACCAAGTGAGTAGGCTTTTTGCAGGAGGCCAAGCACGCCCCAAAACGCCACAGTTCTGACCTGCAGTTTTATAGATCATTTGTCACGATGTGCTCGGCAAGTTCAAAAAAGTCTACTCACTTGCATCCCAGACACACCAGGTTGGTAAAAACCGCCGCGAAGGGCCCCTGGTCCCTTCGCGGCGGTCATACGCCTCTGATTTTGCGACGGTTTTGCCCGCTTGTTATTCGCTGTAGCGGGTGGCGATGGCGGCTCGCACCATGCCGGTGCTCATGAGGTAGGTCACCAGGAAGTAGCCACCGTATGCTGCCAGGAAGATTGCACAGGTGAGGCCCACGGTGCCGCCGATGCTCATATTTCCGAATATGCTCACCAGCTCGATGATCACCTTAAGTGCCACAAAGGAGTGCGCCAGGCCCACTGCCAGCGGGAACAGGAAGAATACCGCTTGCTGCGCCATCACCGAATGGCGAATCTGGCGGTCCTCACAGCCGATCTGTGCCAGCACACGATAGCTGCGGCTGCCGTCGGCCACGTTGGAGAGTTGCTGGATCGACAGAATCGCCGCGCATGCAACGACCAATACAAAGCCGATGTAGATGGCTAGGTAGCTAATAAGACCGTTCATTTGCGCTGCTTGCGCGTACATCTCGGAGCGTGTGATGAAGGTTCCCCACGACCCCGGCTCCTTGCCGTCAACGAGCAGATTGTCGAGCACAGTGTATTTAATACTCTCGTCTGCCTCGGTCGTATCCATCCCCTGTTTGTAGTTAACGAGCAGGCTACTGGAATACGGCTGCAGATTAAGTTGGGACAACAGCTCGTCGGCAACGACGACGGTACCCGGATTACTGCCCATCGCCGAGTTGGCGATGGCCGCCGCATCTTCGTCCGACTTATCGGTTGCGGGCTTGAGCGTATGCCCGCCCAAGGTAAGGGCATGGCCGCCAGCCATATACTTGGTGTACAGGTCGACCAGCTCGCCGCCCATATCACACGTGAGCAGATACTGGTCGTGACCGATGTGCACCGGCTCCTCGCCCATCATCTGACGCAGTTTGTTGTACTGGCTCGCCGGCGTCACAAACAGACCCATCGTATCGGCATTGCTACCCCCGAACGCCTTGGGAAGCTTTTCGCCCATGGCCTTGCACATTTCACTTGGAGTCACCGAAGGATCCGAACCGCCAAGCGGGTAACTCAGATACGAATCGATCTGCACATGCTCACCGGCAACATCGGCAATATTGACCTTCTTGCCGGTCTCGTCGTTGTTGTCCGCCGACTTGCCCTTACGATCGCCGTGCCATGGATCGCCGTGCCATGCGGAGTACAAATCGACCGTACTATCGGCCAGCACCATGCGATCGGCTTCAGACGGATTGATGTACTCTTTGTAGTAGTCGAGCGTATCGGGCGTGTAATAGACATACGTCTGTGACACGTCAACAGGGTTATAGCGCTCCAGGTTTTCGTTCATCACGTTGGCAATCGACATAC
>CABSNF010000124.1 GCA_902478995.1 uncultured Collinsella sp. | reverse complement strand
TCTACACTTCTAGCTTCGTCGGCAGCGTCAGATGTGTATAAGAGACAGCCCAACAGTGCCTCGGGTGTGCCAAAGCGGGTGCGGAGCTCGCCCAGGTCCAGATCGCGATCGCGCTTGGAAAGGCGGCGGCCGTCCGGTGACATGAGCAGCGGAATGTGCGCGTAGTGCGGCGTGGGCAGTCCCAGCAGATGTTGCAGATAGATCTGGCGCGGCGTGGAACCAAGCAGGTCGCATCCGCGTACGATCTCGGTGACGCCCATGGCAGCGTCGTCGACCACCACGGCCAGCTGATAGGCAAACACGCCGTCGCTGCGGCGCACCAAAAAGTCACCGCACTCGGTGGCGAGTGCTTCGCATTGGGCTCCGTACGTGCGGTCCACGAATTCGATCACGTCGCTGGCGAGGTCGTCGACGGTGGGCACGCGCAGGCGCGTGGCCGGAGCACGCAGGGCACTGCGGCGGGTGATTTCATCAGCAGAAAGACCTCTGCAGGCGCCGCGGTAGATGGGCGTGCCGTCGCTGGCGTGCGGCGCGCTCGCGGCGTGGAGTTCGGCACGCGTGCAAAAACAGGGATAGGTGAGGCCGGCGTCTTGCAGCTGGCGCAGGGCGTCCTCGTACAGATCCAGGCGATCGTGCTGGTAGTAGGGACCTTCGTCCCACTCGAGCCCCAGCCAGGTCAGATCGTCAATCAGTTGAGCGGCAAGTTCCGGGCGCTTGCAGCGATCGTCCAGGTCCTCGATGCGCAGCACGATGCTGCCGCCCTGGCTGCGGGCCGAAAGCCACGAGCACAGGCAGCTGAACACGTTGCCCAGGTGCATGCGGCCCGAGGGCGACGGGGCGAAACGGCCCACGACGGGCGCGGGGGCGGAGGCGGGTGGCGTCGCTGGCGCGTCCGCGGCGGGCGTTGCTATGTTGCGTGTTTTGATATCCATGCGGACGAGTATAGCGCGGGGCTTGGCAGGGAAGGCGTTGCCGCGCTCACAAGTTGGCGGCGGTGCGCATTGCGCACGGTGGGTTTGCGGCTCAAGGTCTCGATCGATGCGTACCGACTTAGCCTCACAAACGACAGAAACCCCGGCAGCTCTTCGCAACTGCCGGGGTTTCCGCGGAAAAGGGGGACATGATCCTCGAGCGAACGGCAAAGGGGAAAACCGTTTTCGCTCAACTGCTTTATGCCCCTCGGCTGGCGGCTCAATCAGCGCGTGCCGCACCCACACAAAGCCGCTACACCTGTGACAGAGCTGTGAAGTGGTATCTATTGCTGGCGCAGGCCATGCCAAGGAGTGTCCCAGATTGCCGGCAGATAAGGAACGTCCCCAGGTGCCGGCCGCGGGCGTGACTTTCGTCCCGTTTGATACTCCGCTGGCCTAGATGTTCGTCATGTGCGCCCGTAAACGTGGGACAATGGCGTTGCTGGTATCACAGACAAAGGATGTGCCTATGAACGCCCCCGTTGCCAAAACCTGTCGGCAGCGCCGCCCGTTTGCGCGATTTGCTTCCGTCTGCGCACTCGTCGCGCTTGCATTGCTGCTACTGCCCGCCGCCGCACACGCCGACGGGTATTCTATGACCCAAACCTACATCGGCGCCACGGTCGAGGCCGATGGATCGCTGACCGTTGTCGAGGGACGCCAGTTTGATTTCGACGACGACATCAACGGCGTGTTTTGGGAGATCAATACGGGCACCAACCAGCAGGGCGGCACGGCGGGCGTTGACGTGCTGAGTGTCGAGGAAGAGGACACCGCGTTTAACAAAGTCGATAGCGCGAACAAGGGCGATTCTGGCGTCTACACGGTCGAGCAGACCGGTGACGGCGTAAGGATTAAGGTGTTCAGCCCCCACGAGAGCGGCGACAGCGCGATCTATTACGTGAGCTACACCATGACCGGTGCGGTCATGAACTGGGCCGATACCGCCGAGCTCTACTGGAAGTTTGTGGGCGACGGCTGGTCCGCGGACTCCGATGACGTTGAGATGGAAGTGTACTTCGCAAATGCCGCTGCCGGGACGGCGGCCGTCAAGGGCGATAACTTCCGCGCATGGGGCCACGGCCCGCTGACGGGCGATGTATCGCTCGATGCGGACGAACCCATGGTCACCTATACCATTCCCTGCGTGCATCAGGGCGAATTCGCCGAGGCACGCATCGCCTTCCCTAGCGACTGGGTGCCGCAGCTTGCCGCTTCGGGCGAAGAGCGCATGTCAACGATCCTGAGCGAAGAGAAGGAATGGGCCGACGAAGCTAACGCCCGCCGCGCTCACGCTCGCATGATTGCCAATGCACTTGCCGTGCTAAGTGTTGTTGCGGCGGTGGTCTTTACCGGCACAATCGTTATGCTCAAGCTGCGCAAGCGCAAGCCCAAGCCGCTTTTCCAGGACGATTATTTCCGCGATGTGCCTTCGGCCGACCATCCCGCCGTGCTTTCGGCCCTCATGAGCTGGAACGAGGTGCCCGACCAGGCATATATCGCCACGCTCATGAAGCTCACTGACGACCGTGTGATCAAGCTGGAGCAGGCGACCGTGACCAAGGCCAAGAAGGGTCTGTTGGGGCGTGAAAAAGAAGAGCAGACGTATCGCGTGACGGTGAGTGATGCGGGCTGGAAGTCGGCCAAGGGCATTGACCACATGGTGCTCAAGGTCTTCTTTGCCGGTGCTAAGCCTGACGAGAACGGTGACCGTTCGCGCACGTTCGACGAGCTGCAGCACTACGTCAAGCAGCACGCTACACCCGTGGGTGATAAGCTCGAGGACTATCAGAACACCGTTAAGGGCAAGCTGGCCGATAGCGAGTACGTTGCCTCGGACGGCATTGTTGCAATGGTGTTTTGCCTGGTTCTTGGTATCCTGATTGCCTTTGTTCCCGTGGGATCCATTTTCTTTACCGATGGCGCACAGGCGAACATCACCGCCGCGGTTATCTCGGTGCCGATTGTGCTGGTGGGTATCGGCGTGGGCCTTACGTTTCGCCGCTTTACGCCGGAGGGCGCCGAGGTGGCGGCTCGCTGCAAGGCACTTAAGCATTGGCTCGAGGACTTCACTCGTCTAAAGGAAGCC
>CABSNF010000123.1 GCA_902478995.1 uncultured Collinsella sp. | reverse complement strand
TCTACACTTCTAGCTTCGTCGGCAGCGTCAGATGTGTATAAGAGACAGACGCAGAACGGGGCGAAGGCTGGGCAGCCGGAACAGCAGCGCCGCGGTCCCAAGGCATGCCACCCTGATGCGCAGACGTAGCAGCGGGGGCAGCGGATGCCGCCGGGGCGGCAGCGCGGGCGCCCGAAATGAGCGTCGGCTGTTGGGCAGCAGCGGGTACGGATGCTGCAGGCGCGGCGGCCTGAACAGCAGCCACGCTCGCCGGCACGGCGGCGTTGGCAACCATGGCCTCCAGGCGTGCCACGCGCTCGGCCAATGCCTCAATCGTTAAATCAGCCTCGGGACGCGCCAGACGCGTGCAGGCAATCTCGAGCACCAGGCGCACGTCGCTCGCGCCCCTCATCTCCAGTGCGGCATCGTCGAGCACTGTCAGCACACGAGCCAGGCGGTCGGCAGGATGCTCGCCAAAGGCAGCGGCCTCGGCAGCAAGCGCCTCGGCCTGCTCGGAGCCGCCCTCAAACAGCTCGGCACGGGCACCGGCAACGCAGGCAACATACACGTCGCGCACGTGCGCCACCAGGTCGCGCGTCAGCTCCAGCAGATCGTTACCTTCCTCGACCTGCGCACGGATCAGTCCATTTAGCTCGGCAACATCGCGATCGGCAATGGCGCGGGCAAACTCGCCCAAAATCTGGTCCGAAACCTCGCCCAAAAGCGAGCGGGCATCGTCCGCATGCACGGCGCCGTTGCCAAAGACGCTCAGCTGCTCCAGCGTGGAGAGCGCGTCGCGCATGCCGCCCTTGGCATGGCGCGCCACGATGGCGAGCGCCTCGTCGTCGTAATCGAAGCCCTCCTGCTCGCACACGTAGGACAGGCGATGCTCGATATCCTCGTTGCCGATGCGGTGGAAATCGAAGCGCTGGCAGCGCGAGAGGATGGTCTCCAGAATCTTTTGCGGGTCGGTGGTGCACAGCACAAAGATCACGTGCGCCGGCGGCTCCTCAAGCGTCTTGAGCAGCGCGTTGAACGCCGCCGTCGTGAGCATGTGGACCTCGTCGATGATATAAATCTTGTACTTGCCGCGCACCGGGGCAAAGTTGACGGAGTTGATGATTTCCTCGCGCACGTTGTCCACGCCGGTACGGCTTGCGGCATCGAGCTCGTAAACATCGGGGTGGTTGCCCTCGGCGATGAGCTCGCATTCCTCACAGGTGCCGTCGGGCTTGCAGCCGCTCGCACCCTCGGCGCGCGCCGCCTCGGCATTGCGGCAGAGCAGCGCCTTGGCAAGAATACGCGCCATGGTGGTCTTGCCCGTGCCGCGCGGTCCGCAGAACAGGTAGGCGTGGGACAGGCGCCCCTCGGTGATGGCGTGCTCGAGCGTCGAGACGATATGCTGCTGGCCCACCACGGAGTCGAAGGTGAGCGGGCGATACTTTCGGTACAACGATTCCATGGGTGCTCCCCCGGGTATACTGAGTCTTGTTGCCGCGGCGGCCATGCGGTCGCACGGCATACTGCATTCCATAATAACCCGTACGGCGAGCCCGCCGCGATAGGAGTCCAAAGAGCATGGCAGACGCAGAGAGCAACCTCATTCCCTCCGAAGCAGCCGACCAGGTCGAGGTCGCGCTCGAGGCGCAGGCCGCGGCCGATGACGGCATTCTGTACCTCAACGAGTATCAGTACGAAAACGATCTCGTCACCGACTTCGCCCGCCTGGTCGCCTCGCCCAGGCGCCGTGGCTCCCTGTACGTCGCCGCCGCGATTGCCGTGCTCATCGGCATCGGCATGCTGGTGGCCGGCGGCAGCTGGATC
The DNA here is from genome assembly GCA_902478995.1 of uncultured Collinsella sp. Lineage (GTDB taxonomy): Bacteria > Actinomycetota > Coriobacteriia > Coriobacteriales > Coriobacteriaceae > Collinsella. The sequence goes on along the minus strand of CABSNF010000123.1, from coordinate 1,333 downwards.
AAGTTCGGCGTCGTGCTGATCGTGTTCGGCGCCTTTTTGGCCTGGTGGAGCAAGAACCTCCACCACACGCTCGCCCGCGACTTTATCGATGCCGTCGAGGCCGACGAGTCCATGGGCGGCCGCTACCGCCGCGTCGCCGCCAACGAGGACGGCCTGATGGTCTGGGGCAAGAGCGGCAAGTCGCAGTTCTTCCCGTTTGAGAAGCTCGACCACGTACTCGACGGCGAGCGCATCTTTGTGGCCATGTTCGCCGACCAGGGCGTGACGATCCCCAAGGACACCTTTGTTCGCGGCGATGCCGAGCAGTTTGGCACCTTCCTTAAGGCGCGCATCAACAAAAAACTCCGCATTGAGACCAAACGCAAGAAGATGAAGGCCGAGAAGGCCGCCGCCGAGGCCAAGCAGGACGACAAGCCCCAGGAGACCAAAGGCAAGCAGCGCAAGCAGAAGAAGAACAAGAAGAAGCGCTAAGACCAAACCAGACAGACAGCCTCGCATCCCGCTATCCTCCCCATGCACCCGAGCGTGCTACACTAGCAGCATCTATGCCACCGCGAATGGCTCGGCCCCACGCCCGCCGCTCGCAAACGAACTTTAAACGCACGAGGGTTGGCCATGCCGCTTTTCTCGCAACATACCGCCCGGTTCTCGCCGGACGTTCCTTTGGAGGGCACCAGCTCTCGCGAGCTGCTCAAGCGGTACCAGCCGCTCGAGACACTTGCGACCGGCGGTTTTGGCTCCATCGAGATCTGCCGCGACACGCACCTGCGCCGCCGCGTCGCCATTAAGCGCATCCCCCTTATCAACGGCGCCGGCATGCCCGCCAGCGACATCATGGATGTCCTGCGCGAGGCGCACACTGCCGCCATGCTTCAACATCCCAACATCGTGCAGGTCATCGACTTTACGCATGACACCGCCTATGCCTACCTGGTCATGGAGTATGTCGACGGTATGTCGCTGGCCGAGTTTTTGCATCGCGTGGACGGCCACTCGCTCACCTTTGACGAGGCCGCGGCCATTGCCGATGCCCTGGGCCAGGCGCTCACCTTCGCCCATAGCAATGGCGTACTCCACCTGGACATTAAGCCCGCCAACGTGCTCATCGACCACTCGGGCAATGTAAAGCTCACCGACTTTGGCATGGCGCGACTGTCGTCCGCCGGTGGCTTTGGCGGCTCGCGCGGCGGCACCATCGGCTACATGCCGCCCGAGCAGCTCGATATCGAGACCGGCACGGTCGACGAGCGCGCCGATGTCTTTGCCCTCGCCTGTGTGATCTACGAGCTGTCTCTTATACACATCTCCGAGCCCACGAGACACTGAGCGATCT
>CABSNF010000122.1 GCA_902478995.1 uncultured Collinsella sp. | reverse complement strand
AGGCCTTGCCCCAGGGCTGCTTGAACTCGGTGACGTCGGTGCCCATCTTCTGCCACGGCCCGTCGGCGGCGAAGTCGTGCTCGATGACGTTCTCGAACGTCTCGCCCACGACGCCCCTGTACGAGTTGTACCTATGGTAGTCGGTTTCGCGGCGGATGCCGCAGCGGACCCCCATCTCCCGCATCATCTTGAGCACGGTCTTGTAGGCTATGCGCGCGCCCAGCTCGGCGCGCAGGCACATGGCGACCTGGCGGTGGCCGCACCCGTTGGCCGTGCGCGAGAAGATCTCCGCCACCGCGTCCCGCAGCTCCGGGCGCGTCGGCCTGGCCGGGTGCGACAGCGCGTAGTAGTAGCTGGACCGGGCCATGCCGGCGCACTCCAGCAGGCGCCCCAGCTCGTACCCCTCCGCGCGCAGGGCGCTCACGGCCTCGACCTTCGCCCTGGTCAGATCCCGTCCCTCTCGACCAGGGCACGCAATTTTTTTAGGTAGGCCACCTCGGTCTCGAGCCTTCGGCAGCGCTCCTCGAGCTCCTGCTCGCGGGTGCGCCCGCGCGGCTTGGGGCCGGACCCCCTCGGCCTGCCCTTGGGCTTGGGCCTGAGCGCCTCGGCGCCGCCCTCGCGGTAGAGCGCGCACCATCTCTTGAGCGGCGCCAGGGACATGACCCCGAACGCCTTCATGGCGTCCTGCTTGCCCATGCCGCCGTCGACCACGGCCGAGGCGGCGGCGACCTTCTGCTCGTATGTGTACCTGGTCTGCTTTCCGTCCATGGATAGCAGCACCTCGCTTCCGAACGACCGGTATACGTAGAGCCATTGTCTCACGGTGTTGCGCGGGACCGACAGCGCCTTCGCCGCCGACTTGAAGCCGTGCCCTCGCTCGAAGAGCCCGATCGCCGCCTTCCTGGCCTCGATGTCGTGTTTCACTCTCAAGTCGACACGCATAAAAAGCCTCCCATTTCTCGTGTCCAAGAAATGGGAGCCAGTTCACCGATCTGGAGAAATGCGGGGCCGTCCCGTATATCGAACTACAAGCGAAATCGTCGATTAACGGCGTGCTGCCTTCACAAGCTCGGCGACCTTGGCGACGACCTCGTCGATCGCCACATCCTCGCGCTCACCCGTGGCACGGTCCTTGAGCTCAACGGTGCCATTCTTAAGGCCACGCTTACCCAGAACGACCTGATACGGGAAGCCCATAAGGTCGTTGTCGGCAAACTTAAAGCCGGGACGCTCGTCGCGGTCGTCGACGACAACCTCGATACCCTCGGCGCACAGGCCATCAACGATCTGCTCGCAGACGGTAGCGCACTCCTCCTTCTTGGGATCGAGCGGAATCACCGCGACCTCGTACGGGGCAACGGAGACCGGCCAGACGATACCGTGCTCGTCGTTGTGCTGCTCCACGACCGCAGCGAGCGAGCGGGACACGCCCACGCCATAGCAACCCATGATGAGCGGCTTCTCCTTGCCGTCCTCGTCCATAAAGGTGGCACCCATGGCCTCGGAATACTTGGTGCCCAGCTGGAAGACCTGAGAGACCTCGATGCCGCGGGCTGCGGAGAGCGGCTTGCCGCAGTGCGGGCAGGGATCGCCGGCGACAACGGTAACCAGGTCGGCCCACTCGTCAACGGTAAAGTCGCGCTCGGGGCAGGCACCGGTAAAGTGATAGTCGACCTCATTGGCGCCGCAGGCCCACTGCTTGGACTCACGCAGGCTCTCGTCGCAGACCAGACGAATGCCCTCGGGCAGATTAACCGGCCCGATAAAGCCCTTGTGCAGACCGTTCGCCTGAAGCTCCTCGTCGGTCATCATGCGATAACCCTTGCCAAAGACATGCTCGGCCTTGCAATCGTTGAGCTCGTGGTCGCCCGGAACAATGGCCACGACGGGCTTACCCTCGGCGTCGATGAGTGCCAGCGACTTGCGCGTACCGTTCTCGGGGAAGCCGAAGAACTTTGCAACGGCCTCGATGGTGCCCATGCCCGGAGTCTCGACCTTGGTAAGCGTACCGTCGCCAGGACCCTCGGTCACAACGACCTTGGTGCTTGCGGCCTCATCGTCGGCAGCGAAGCCGCAATCGTCGCAGTAGACCAGCGAAGCCTCACCGGCGTCGGCCAAAGCCATGTACTCGACGGAGGTGTCGCCGCCGATCTCGCCGGAGTCGGCAACAACGGGCAGGGCCTTGATGCAGCAGCGCTCGCAGATGTTAGCGTAGGCCTGCTTCATCTTGTCGTACTCCTCCTGCAGGCTCTCCTGCGTGGCGGAGAAGCTGTAGGCGTCCTTCATGATGAACTCGCGGCCGCGCATCAGGCCAAAGCGGGGACGGAACTCGTCGCGGAACTTGTCCTGAATGTGGTACAGATTGACGGGCAGCTGCTTATAGGAACGCAGCTCGTTGCGCACCAGGGCCGTGACGGTCTCCTCGTGCGTGGGGCCCAGCACAAACTCGCGACCGTGACGGTCGTCAAAGCGCACGAGCTCCTTGCCATAGGCATCGATGCGGCCGGACTCACGCCACAACTCGGCGTCGACCATGATAGGCATCATAAGCTCCTGGGCGCCGGCAGCGTCCATCTCGTCGCGCACGATATTCTCGATCTTGCGGATCGAGCGCCATGCGAGCGGCAGATAGGAATACAGTCCGGCGGCCTCTTTGCGGATCATGCCGGCACGGAGCAGCAGGCGGTGGCTGGCGAGCTCAGCGTCCGCCGGATCCTCTTTAAGCGTCGGCGCATAGAGCTTAGACATATACATTGCTCGGATCATTTATTTCTCCTCAATAAGCTTGTCGACCTCTGCCATAAGCGAGTCGACAATTTGGTCCTCAGCTACTTTACCAATGATCTGGCCATGCGAAAAGAGCAAGGCCTGACCACGTCCGCAAGCAACGCCCAGATCGGCATCAGAAGCCTCGCCGGGGCCATTAACGGCACATCCCATCACAGCGATCGAAAGCGGCGCGGAGTAGTTCTTAAGCCGCTCGGTAACCTCCTCGGCAATGGGAATAAGGTTAACCTGGCAGCGGGCGCATGTGGGGCAAGAGACAATCTCGGGGCCACGGCGACGCAGGCCCAACGACTGCAGAATACCCCAGGCAACCGGCGGCTCCTCAACCGGATCGGCTGTGAGAGAGACGCGCATGGTGTCGCCCTG
>CABSNF010000121.1 GCA_902478995.1 uncultured Collinsella sp. | reverse complement strand
AGATCGCTCAGTGTCTCGTGGGCTCGGAGATGTGTATAAGAGACAGGTGTAGTTAAAGTTCAGTTTGCAAAGATAAAAATAAGTATTGCAGCTCGCCCGTTGTTACACAACAACCCCTCGGTAAACGGCAACAACCCTCCGCGAAATCTTAAGGAATTGCGCTCAACCTACAGCTTAATGTCAAAGTTGATTTCGGGGACGGCGGCCAGGTCGGCCAACGTCACGCCATCGACGTACTTTTCGATTACGTCGTCCAGACCGCGCCAGAACTTGACGGTCGAGCACAAATCGCTGCGGGTGCAGCTGTTGTCGATGCCGTCGCACGCCACGGGCGCCGTGCTGCCCTCGACGGCGCGCAGGATGTCGCCGGCACGCACCTCGGCCGGATCCTTGGCCATCATGTAGCCGCCGCCCTTGCCGCGCACGCTCTTAAGCAGGCCCGCCTTCATAAGCGGACGAACCAGCTGCTCCAGATACTTTTGCGAGATATGCTCGCGGTCGGCAACCTCGCGCAAGGCAATCTTGCCCTCGGCGTCACCCAGCGCCGCGATATAGATCATTAACCGGAGGGCATAGCGGCCCTTGGAAGAAATGAGCATACCTACCCTCCCGTTGTTCCTGGGACAAAATCAGGCCTATTTGTCCCAAATCCTATGCACGCGGGGCAAACAAACCTGATTATTATGTCCCACATCTAAAAAGTCGAGTGGATTAGTCGGGTTTTCCCTTGACTAACGCCGAACCCATAGTAACTTTATTCCGAGAAGATTCCTAGGGTTTAGTACACCTATGAGTACACCATATACAGAGAGGGACAGCATGAGCGCAAATCCGCTGCTTTCCATCGAAGGTCTCACCGCCTCCGTGGACGAGAAGACCATCCTCCACAACGTCAACCTCAACGTCGCCGCCGGCGAGACCCATGTGCTGATGGGACCCAACGGCGCCGGCAAGTCCACCCTCGGCCACCTGGTCATGGGCGACCCCGTCTACACGGTCAACGACGGCCGTATCGTCTTTGACGGCCAGGACATCACCGAGCTCACCACCGACAAGCGTTCGCGCGCCGGCCTGTTCCTGAGCTTCCAGGCCCCGGTCGAGATCCCAGGCGTGCCGCTGTCGAGCTTTTTGCGTGCCAGCATCGCCGGCCGTCCCGGCCTGGAGATGAAGGGCAAGGAATTCCGCCGTCGCGTCAAGGAGCTCGCGGCCGAGCTCAACATGGATACCGCCTACCTCAACCGCGAGTTGGGCGTAGGCTTCTCGGGCGGCGAGAAGAAGAAGGTCGAGATGCTCCAGCTTCTGCTGCTGCAGCCCAAACTCGCCATCCTGGACGAGACCGACTCAGGCCTGGACGTCGACGCCCTGTCCACCGTCAGCCACGGCATGGACGCGTACCGCAAGAGCTGCGACGGCTCCATGCTCATCATCACGCACAACACGCGCATCTTGGAGCACCTGGATGTCGACCGCGTCCACGTTATGGTCAAGGGCCACATCGTGCGCGAGGACGACGCCTCACTGATCCCCTGGATCGACAAGAACGGCTTTGAGACCTTCGAGCGCGAGGCCGCCGAGCAGCGCGCCCAGGCCGAGGCCGCCGCTACCGAGCAGCAGGCATAAAGGGGCGACGCAATGACCAAGAACCGCACCGAGGTCGCGGACATCGACCGCAGCCTCTACGACTTCACCTATGGCGAGGAGGGATTCGAGCGCCTCGACGCCGGTATCACGCCCGACATCGTGCGCGAGATCAGCGCCAAGAAGGACGAGCCGCAGTGGATGCTCGACCTGCGCCTCAAGTCCCTCGAGATCTTCAATCGTTTTCCCGACCCGACGTGGGGCCCCTCCATCGAGGGCCTGGACATGGACAACATCGTCACCTACGTCAAGCCCAACACCGACCAAAAGCACGACTGGGAGTCGGTGCCCGACGACATCAAGAACACCTTTGAGCGCTTGGGCATCCCCGACGCCGAGCGCAGCTACCTGGCAGGCGTCGGCGCACAGTACGACTCCGAGCTGGTCTACCACAACATGCAGGACACCGCGTCCAAGATGGGCATCGTCTACTCCGGCATCGAGGAGGCCCTGCACGACCCGCAGTGGGAGCCGCTCATCCACGAGAAGTTCATGACGCTCATCCCGCCCACCGACCACAAGTTTGCGGCCCTGCACGGTGCCGTGTGGTCGGGCGGCTCGTTTGTCTACGTGCCCAAGGGCACCAAACTCGATTTCCCGCTGCAGAGCTACTTCCGCCTCAACGCCAAGGGCGCCGGCCAGTTTGAGCACACGCTCATCATTGTCGAGGACGACGCCGACCTGCACTTCATTGAGGGCTGCTCCGCGCCCAAGTACAACGTGGCCAACCTCCACGCCGGCGCCGTCGAGCTCTTTGTGGGCAAGCGTGCGCACCTGCGCTACTCGACCATCGAGAACTGGTCCAAGAACATGTACAACCTCAACACCAAGCGTGCGCGCGTGGACGAGGACGGCGACATCGAGTGGATCAGCGGCTCCTTCGGCAGCCACGTGGGCTACCTCTACCCCATGAGCGTGCTCAACGGTCGCCGCGCCCGGTCGAGCTTTACCGGCATTACCTTTGCCGGCGCCGGCCAGAACCTAGATACCGGCTGCAAGGTCGTGCTCAACGCGCCCGATACCTCGGCAACCGTCGAGACCAAGGGCATCTCCAAGAGCGGCGGCATCCAGACCTTCCGCAGCTCCATCGTGGCCACGCCCAAGGCCGAGGGTTCCAAGGCAACCGTGAGCTGCCAGTCGCTCATGCTCGACGACCAGAGCCGCTCCGACACTATTCCGGCCATGGACATCCGCGCCAAGAACGTCGACATCGGCCACGAGGCCACCATCGGCCGCATCGGCGACGATAAGGTGTTCTACCTGATGAGCCGCGGTATCTCGGAGGAAGAAGCCCGTACCATGATCGTCAACGGCTTTGCCAACCCGGTCTCCAAGGAGCTGCCGCTGGAGTACGCCGTCGAGATGAACAACCTGATCAAGCTCGAGATGGAAGGAGCGATCGGATAATGAAACAGACCACGAACACCGCTGCTACCACCCTTGAGCAGGTCAATGCGATGCCGGCTGCCACATGGGGCTGGCTGAAGATGAACCAGACCAAGCTCGAGCTCTCTGACGAGCTTGCCGCCGCTCCCGCCGAGACCGTTAAGGTTGAGGGCTTGGACGAGCAGTTTGCTGGCGTGGCAGACGCGTTCGACGCCGCCATGGACGCCATGGCCGAGCGCTTCCCCGAGCGCCGCGCCTCCGCCCCTGGCGATGCCGCCGACCGCGCCCGCGTCACGCCCGAGACC
>CABSNF010000120.1 GCA_902478995.1 uncultured Collinsella sp. | reverse complement strand
CCTGCTTGCATAACGGGCTGGGCTCTCAAAATAGTTAGCTCCTTTATTTGATAACAATGCATCAAAAACCGCAACCATGGTTCCGGCAGACGGCGCTCAAGCGCAAACTGACGACATTCATTCACGAGAAGCCAGTCTTGTTGCCTGCTAAAGCGTTTGACCAAAAAACGCTCGAGCGTTTACGCAAAAGTCGCGCTATCATGCAGTCGAACGCGGTAAACACCTTTAGCATTTGCGCCGCACAGACCAGAGAGGAACCATCCATGAAGATCGGTATCGGTAACGACCACGCCGCCGTCGAGCTCAAGAACATCATCTCCGAGCACCTGAAGGAGCGCGGCTGCGAGGTCGTGAACTTTGGCACCGACACCTCCGAGAGCTTTGACTACCCCATCGCCGGCTACAAGGTGGGTAAGGCCGTTGCCAACGGCGACGTCGATCTGGGCATCCTGATCTGCGGCACCGGCGTCGGGATTAGCCTGGCTGCCAACAAGGTCGAGGGCGTACGCGCCGTTGTGTGCTCCGAGCCCTTCAGCGCCAAGCTCTCCCGCATGCACAACAATACCAACGTGCTCGCTTTTGGCGCCCGCGTCGTGGGCTCCGAGCTCGCCAAGATGATCGTCGACGAGTGGCTCGACGCCGAGTTTGAGGGTGGTCGTCACGAGCGTCGCGTTAACCTCCTCAACGAGATCGATCACACGCGCGCCCTTAAGATCGTCGACGAAGCCTAAACTATTCAGTGCCACAAGCTAACAGCAGGGGCCCGCTCGGAACACATGTCCGAGCGGGCCCCTGCATAGATTTTGGAATAAAAGGGCGCCGCGGATGGAGTTCCGCGGCGCCCAAGCCACACGCTAACAGCTTTAAGGAGTTAAAGCTGGTTTAGCCAAAAAAGCGCTTGATCTCAATCTCGGCGTTCTCCAGGCAGTCGGAGCCGTGGATCACGTTGGCGTTGACATCGACGGCAAAGTCGCCGCGAATGGTACCAGGAGCAGCCTCAAGCGGGTTGGTAGCGCCCATGAGGGTGCGCATCTTAGCAACAGCGGAGAGACCGGAAACGACCATCTTGACGACCGGACCGCTCGTCATAAAGTCGCAGAGACCGCCAAAGAAGGGCTTGTCGGCCAGATGGGCGTAGTGCTCCTCGACGGTAGCGCGCTCGAGCGTGGTCATCTCCATGCGCTCGATGACAAGGCCGCTGCGCTCAATGCGAGCAACGATCTCGCCGATCTTGCGGTCGCGCACGGCGTCGGGCTTAATCATGATGAAGGTCTTCTCGATAGCCATAAAAGTAGCCTTTCAAGTAGGTTCGCGCGTGCCCAAGTCCCATTCCGGCACCCGCCTGGACTGCATCGTAACAGAGTTTTAGCTGCAGTTAAACAAAAAGCTGTTTATTGAAACGTTGCAATTTATTAAAGCGCTCCATATGTGTCACTTCTGTTTCGAAGCCCGATTAGAGTACCATCCGACCGCCCATCAACCGCGCCGAACAGAGCAGGCGGTCGGTTGCCACCCGCGAACGTATCCCCTTCACAACCTGCCCAAAGGTCCTACAGAACTTCTCGACAAGCCCCTTCCCCATAGCAACAAAATACGGGCGCCCACATCAGCAGGCGCCCGTAAAGCGAAAACGATTTATCAATAAATGGACAATATGGCTTCAGCCAAACCTCTACTTTGCCCCGTGGCCCATCTCGACGACCTTAGTCAGCGATCCAAACACACCTTCGTCGACCACGAGCTGCGCCTCGGCACGCTGCAGCTGCACGGCAACGGCGGCAGGGGCGGTGCCGCCCTCGGTCGTGCGCGCGGCGACAATCGACGGGATGTCGAGCGCCTCGGTAATGTCGCGCTCAAAGAGCGGGCTTGCCTCCTGGAACACCTCAAACGGCAGGTCCTCAAGATTGCAGCCGCGCTTCTCGCACATCAGGACCAGATGGCCCACCACGGCATGTGCCTCGCGGAACGGCAGGCCACGCTTGGCCAGGTAATCGGCAACATCGGTGGCGGCAAGGTGCCCCACGCCGCACTCGCGCGCCATGGCATCCTCGTTAACGGTCCAAGTCGAAATCATTCCGGCCATAACGGACAGGCACTGCATGAGCGTATGGGCGGTATCGAGCGCGCCCTCCTTGTCCTCCTGCAAGTCCTTGTTATAAGCAAGCGGCAAGCCCTTCATGGTTACCAGCAGCTGCACCAGGTTGCCGTACACGCGACCGCTCTTGCCGCGGATAAGCTCGGCAAAGTCGGGGTTCTTCTTCTGCGGCATGATAGACGAGCCGGTGGAGTAGGAGTCTGAAAGCGTGATAAAGCCAAATTCGGAGCTCGACCACAGCACGATCTCCTCGGAAAGACGCGACAGGTGCATCGCCATGACGGATCCGGCGTAATGCAGATCGAGCAGGAAATCACGGTCGGAAACCGCATCGAGCGAGTTGGGAATCACGCCCGCAAAGCCAAGTTCGGCAGCCGTCATCTGGCGATCGAGCGGATAGCTCGTACCGGCAAGCGCGGCAGCACCCAGCGGGCAGTTGTCGGCGGCATCAAAGGCGGCCTTCAGGCGCGTAAAGTCGCGCGCGAACATCCAGGAATACGCCAGCAGATGATGCGAGAGTAGCACGGGCTGAGCGCGCTGCATATGCGTGTAGCCCGGCAGAATCACCTTGTCGTACTTCTTGGCCGCATCCACCAGCACATGGCGCAGCTCAAGATTGGCCTCCATGAGCTCCTTGGCCAGCGCCTTGACGCCCAGGCGCGTATCGGTCGCCACCTGGTCGTTGCGCGAACGCCCAGTATGCAAGCGCTTGCCAGCCTCGCCGATGCGACGCGTCAGCTCGCTCTCGATGGACATATGAATGTCCTCATCGTTGATATCGAAGGTGAAGTTGCCGGCATCGATATCCTGTTCGATTCCGGTCAGGCCCTTGGTAATCGCCTGCTCGTCCTCGGCACTGATGATGCCCTGGGCCGCCAACATCTTGGCATGTGCCTTAGAGCCGGCGATATCCTGCTTATAGAGATGTTTGTCGACCGGCAGCGACGCGCCAAACTCCTGCGTGACCTCGGCCACGCCTGCCTCAAAACGACCACCCCAAAGAGCCATGGAACCGTCCCCTTTCTCCAAATACCAAAACAAGCGCCCAAAGCAATGCGCCATATCGCTAAAGCGATTTTTCAACCGCTAGTTTTACACATTCCCCACCGTGTGCGGAGCCATGTAGCTAATTTGCAAAGAAGTGACGCGCCATGCACTTGGCGCCCAACGTCTCCCTCCGGATGTTGCCCTGCGAACCATCGATCCAGGCCTTCAGGCTCATAGGAACGTCCTCGACCTTTGCAGCATCGAGCTCGGGCGCGAGGGCAAGCAAAGCATGCGCGATAGCATTGAACATAATGGATACTCCTCATATATATAGGCACAGAGCCGCCAAATTGATAGAAGGAGCCCCACCGGACAACCCCGGCGGGGCTCGGACTCAGCCGCAGACGCGGCATCATATATGCGGGCGGAACGTAGGGGCCACCGATGTTAAGAAGTGTCAGCAAGCATAACGAAAGGTAGGGACCCCGTGCGCCCGTTATGTATC
>CABSNF010000119.1 GCA_902478995.1 uncultured Collinsella sp. | reverse complement strand
TTCCACGGCCGATGCAGTACGCCTCGTCGGCAAGCTGCACGTGCAGCGCGTCCGCATCGGCCGTGGAATAAACGGCAACGGTCTTGATGCCCATATCACGGCACGCGCGGATAACACGGACCGCGACTTCGCCGCGGTTGGCGATGAGCACTTTGTCGAACATGAAGCCTTCCTTAACTTTCGTGCATGAGTGCAAAAGACATATCGGCGCGGCAGCAAACCTCACCGTTAACGCTCGCAGTACCCGTCGCAAAGCGGAACGGCCCGCGTGCACGCGTGATGGAGCACACCAGATCCACCGTGTCGCCCGGGCGCACCGGGTGCTTAAAGCGCACCTTGTCCAGACTCGTGTAGAACGGCGTCGCGCCGCGCGCCTCCTCATCGCCCATCAGCAGCACGCAGCAGTTCTGGGCGAGCATCTCGCACTGGATCACGCCGGGGACGACCGGGTTTCCCGGAAAATGTCCCTGCAGAAAGTACTCGTCGCCCGTAATCGTGATCTTGCCGTGGGCCTCGTCGCCCACCAGCTCGGCTTCGTCGAGCAAAAGCATCGGCTCGCGATGCGGTAACAGCTTCTTGAGCTCTTCTTTGTTCATGGATATCACCTATCCGATCCTCATGAGGCAGCTGCCGAACTCCACAAGGTCGCCGTCGGCCACGCAGATCTCGAGCACCTCGCCATCCGCCCCTGCCGTCACCTCGTTGAGAACCTTCATGGCCTCGATGATGCAGAGGGTCTCGCCGGCCTTGACCTTGGAGCCCACGTGCACAAACGGCTCGTCGCCCGGCGCCGGGGCAGCATAGAAAACGCCGACCATGGGAGCGGTCACCTCGGTGCCCTTGGGCTCCGGTGCGGCGGCAGGCGCCTGCGCGGCGGGCTCCGGTGCGGCGGCAGGCACGGCGACAGGAGCCACCGCCGGAGCAGTCACGGCACCCGGCATAGGCATGGGCACGGCAACCGGCTGCGCGGCACTCGCGCGCTCGAGTTCGACCGCGGTGCCATCGGGCTCCTCAACGCGTACGCGCGTGAGGCCGCGGTCCTCCATCACATCGGCTATCTCGGCAAGTCTTTTGGAATCCATGCTCTAGCTCCTCGTATATCTACGCAGCGCGATGGCGGCGTTGTGCCCGCCAAAGCCTAGGTTGGTCGAAAGCGCCCAGGTAAGGTCGGCGCGAACCGCGCGATTGGGCGTGTAGTCAAGATCGCAGGCGGGATCGGGCGTGTGGTAGTTAATGGTCGGAGGCACCACGCCCTGCTCGAGCGCCATGGCACAGGCCATGACCTCGATGGCACCCGTGGCACCGATCATGTGGCCGGTCATCGACTTGGTCGACGAGACGTGCGCGGCGCGCGCCGCGTCCTCGCCGAGCGCACGCTTAATGCCCGCCGTCTCGGACGAATCGTTGAGCTTGGTAGATGTGCCGTGGGCATTGATGTAGAGACCCTCGGAAGGCTTGACGTCGCCCTCGGTCACCGCCAGCGATATCGCGCGGGCAATGCCGACAGCCTCGGGATCAGGGCTCGTGATGTGATAGGCATCATCGGTGTTGCCGTAGCCCACGACCTCGGCATAAATGTGCGCACCGCGCGCCTGCGCATGTTCCATGCTCTCGAGCACGAGCACGCAGGCGCCCTCGCCCATCACAAAGCCGTCGCGGTCTGCATCGAACGGGCGGCAAGCCGTCGCGGGATCAGGGTTGGTGGTCAATGCGCGGCAGGACGTAAAGCCCGCAACGGCATCGGGGATAATTGCGGCCTCGGCGCCGCCCGCGAGGATCGCGTCGGCATAGCCATGCTTGATGGCGCGGAACGCCTCACCCACCGCATGGGCAGAAGTCGCGCAGGCAGTCACGACGGGCAGGGTCGGGCCCTTTGCCTTATGGCGAATCGCGATGTTGCCCGAAGCCATGTTGGGAATCATCATCGCGATCATGTAAGGCGATGCGCGACGAGGCCCCCGATCGGCGATCGTGTGGACGTTGTCGACGAGTGTCTGCATGCCGCCCACACCCGAGCCCACGTAGACGCCCAGGCGCTCTCGATCGATGGCGCCTTCGACATCAAAGCCCGCATCGCGCATGGCCTCGTCCGAAGCCGCCATCGCAAACTGAACGCAGGGGTCCAGATGCTTTGCATCACGCTTGCCAAAATACTCGTTGCCGTCAAAGCCCTTGACCTCGGCCGCTACCTTGACGGCAAACGCATCGGTATCGAAGTGCGTAATCGGGCCGATGCCGCACGTGCCAGCGCACATTGCCGCCCAGGTGGCAAGCGCGGTGTTGCCGAGCGGCGATACGGCACCGATACCGGTGATTGCAACTCTCTGTTCCATCATGGTCTCCTCATCCAAGCCGTTCTTCGGCCCTGGTTTCTACATCGCCATTCCGCCGTCGACGCGTACGACTTCGCCCGTAATGTAGGCAGCCGCGTCGCTCGCCAAAAAGCGCACCACGCCGGCCACTTCCTCGGGACGCGCCATGCGCCTCAGGGGAATCTGCTCCTCGCACGCCGCACGCACCTTATCCGATAGCTTTGCCGTCATATCGGTCTCGACAAACCCGGGTGCGACCGCGTTCACTCGTACGCCGCGGGGCGCAAGCTCGCGCGCCACCGCCTTAGTCAGGCCGATCACGCCCGCCTTGGAGGCAGCGTAGTTGGCCTGCCCGGCATTGCCCATCAGGCCCACGACCGAGCTCATGTTGACGACGCAGCCGCCGCGCTGACGCATAAAGGTCTTGGTGAGTGCGCGCGTCGTGTTAAACGTTCCTTTAAGATTGACATCGAGCACGCGATCGAAGGCGTCATCGCCCATGCGCATGAGCAGGCTATCGCGGGTGATGCCAGCGTTGTTGACGAGCGCCCAAATGGAGCCAAAGTCGTTGAGGACCGCTTCCACGCACGCGTTGACGGCAGCGGAGTCGGCCACGTCGCATTGATATGCGCGTGCCGCGGCGCCAGCCGCCTCGCAGGCTTCGCACGTCTCGCGCGCCGCATCGACGCTTCCGGCATAGACGACGGCGATATCAAAGCCGTCCTCCGCCAGACCGACAGCGCAGGCGCGGCCGATACCCCGCGAGCCGCCCGTGACCAGTGCCACGCGACGTGAGTCGTTGCGCTCGAGCGTGCCGTTGTTCAAGTTGCCCATGTCATTCCTTTCGGGTTACAGCCCTGTGGACTATGCGAGCTCGTCGGCAATAGCTGCGACTTGCTCGGCCGTCTCGCACGAATACACACGAACGTCGCTCAACGTACGCTTGACCAGGCCGGACAGCGTTTTGCCGGGGCCGACCTCAATAAATGTGTCGATGCCTTGATCCTGCAGAGCATGCAGCGTATCGACCCAGCGCACGGCATGGCTCACCTGATTGGCCAAGACATCCGATGCCGCTCGCGGGTCCGCCGGATAGGGCGCCGCCGTCATGTTTGCCATGACCGGAATCAGCAGCGGAGACGGCGCGTGGCCGGCTTGGATATACGTCGCCAGCCCCTCGGTCGCCTCTGCCATATAGGGGCTATGGAATGCACCAGACACCGATACTTTCATAGCGCGGCCGCCAGCCTCTTTTACTAGGACGTCGAGCTCCTGCAGCGCCT
>CABSNF010000118.1 GCA_902478995.1 uncultured Collinsella sp. | reverse complement strand
AGTTCTGCGGCGGTGACCCCCACATCGCGGCTTCGCTCAAGCGCACACGAACACCGATCGACATGGATATCGACAGCAAGATCGACGAGGTCGAGACGCTCGAACGTATCGCCATGTACTGGCACAACCCGGCCGATCGCGACGCCATCGCGACGGCGCTCGACACGCTCGGAGGCATTGAGGTCACGCGTTCGTACGCCATGAATATCGAGGTCATGGGCGAGGGCGCCACCAAGGGGACGGCCCTCACGTGGCTATGCGAATACCTGGGCAAGCGTCTCGCCGACGCCTGGGCGTTCGGCGACAACATCAACGACATCCCCATGCTGCAGGCAGCGGGCCACGGCATGGCCATGATCAACGCCGAGTCCGAAGACCGCGAGGCCGCCGACGCCATCACCGAATACGACAACGACCACGACGGCGTCGCCCGCACCATCATGGCCGCCCTTGCCTAGTCATTGGTCAGTCATTGGGGACGTTCTTAAACGACTAGTCGTTGGGGACACTCTTCGCAAAAAGCTGCAAGGACTGTCCCCCACTGTCGGCAGAAAAGGAACGTCCCCATCTGCCGGATTAGGAGAGACTCTCCAGCACGCGACGGAGCTCCTGCTGGACGGCGTGGTCGCGGTTACAACCCACCACGCGATCGGCCACCGCTTTAAGCGCGGGGCGCGCGTTTTCCATCGCGCAGCCCGTGCCGACAAAGCGAATGATCTCGTAGTCGTTCATCGAGTCGCCAAACGCCATGACCTCGTCGCGGCCAATGCCGTAATGCTCCGCGAGCTGCGCGATACCCGAGGCCTTCGACACACCAGGCTGCATGGCATCGATCCACGCGTTGCCCGAAGGTGCAAAAGTAAAGAGCTGACCAAGTTCGCGCTGTAGCGCGTACGCGCTGTCCATAACCGCACTGTCGTCGCAAAAGATACTCGCTTTGATGATATTTACGCTGGGATCGGGCAGCTCCCAAATGCGCTCGGCATTGGGAAGGTCCTTATCGACCTCACGCACGAACTTGCACTCGTCATCGAGCAGGAAGGACTTGGTTCGATCAAATAGCGCAAGATGCAGATTGGGAAACGTCCTGACGGCTTGGGCGAGCCTTCGAATCGCCAGGTGGGAATACACCTCACGGTCTACCATCTTACCGTCGGCGTAGACCTGGGCGCCGTTAGCGGCGACAAAGTCCATCTTGTCGCGAACGGGCGCAAAGAACTCGCACAGGCGATCGTAGCGACGACCTGACGATGCGGCGAAATGCACGCCATGCTCGTGTAGCGCCAGAATCAGTTCGTAGGTCTCGGGAGGCACCTGGCCGTTTTCGTCAAGCAGTGTGCCGTCCATATCGGATGCAATCAGTTTAAACATGGAAAAGCTCCCTTCGGGCTTGTTGGAATCGAACGTGTATCCGATTCCAACGTACCCAAAGGGAGCTCAAATAAGACTCCGCGGGCGTAAACGTTACAAGGACCTGGCAAATAGCTCACACATGCCAGAGGTCCTACGGTCGCGGCGTCAGGCAGCCCGCCAAAGAGCGTCCCCGATGACTAGTCGTTTAAGAACGTCCCCGATGACTAGTCGGCGTAGGTGAAGGTTGTGACGTCGAACATGCCCTCGGGGCGGATGCGGAGCGTCGGGATGACCGGCAGGGGCAGGAAGATGATGCCCATGATGGGGTCGAGCGGCGGCTCAATACCCATGGCGCGCGCCTTGACCATAAAGTCGTCGTGCTGCGCGGCAACGTCCTCGGCCGTGCCTTCGCTCATAAGGCCACCGAGCGCCAGCGGAATGCGCGCCACGACCTCGCCGTTGCGCACCAGCACGTGGCCGCCCTGGCCCACGGCCTCAACGGCAGCCATCATATCCGCCGCATTGTCGCCCACCACGCACACGTTGTGCGAGTCGTGGCCGATCGTGGAGGCAATGGCACCGCCCGTGATGGTGAAGCCGCGCACCCAGCCGCGACCGATATGCTTGCCGACGAGCCCCATGCCGGCGGGACCGTCGCCGTCGACGCCCTCGGCCTGCAGCGACACGCCGCGGCCATGGCGCTCGATAAGCATAATGCGACGCAAGTCCTCGTCAGTCTCGGGACGAACCATGCCCGTGATAGCCATGCCAGGGATCACATCAATAACCGCCTCGCCCGGCTTAAAGGCATAATCGAACACGTCAAGCGAAAGCTTCGGCAGCTTAACGGAAGCACGCAGCTCATCGGCAAGCGCTGCGACCTCAGCGGTCTCGGGCGCAACCTCGCCCACAAAGGCGCCGTCCTGTGCCACGAGCGCACCGGCGGCATACACGCGATGCGGGGCCGTGGCAAAGGTCAGGTCATCGAGCACCAGCAGGTCGGCGCGCTTGCCCGGAGCGATCGCGCCGCGGAGCTCATGCGGGTCACGACAGCCGTGGTCCAGGCCAAAGGCCTCGGCCGTGGAAAGAGACGCCATGGAGATGGCGACCACCGGGTCGATGCCGGCCTCGATGGCCACGCGGCAGGCGTTGTCGATCATGCCGGTCGAAAGCGCGTCGGAGGGAGCGCGGTCGTCGGTCGCAAAGCAGCAACGGCGAGCACGGGCGGGGTTTTCCAGCAGCATAGGCGACAGGTTGGCAAGGTCATGGCTGCAGGTGCCCTCGCGCAGCATGACATACATGCCGCGGGATAGCTTGTCGAGCGCTTCCTCGGGAATCGTCGACTCGTGGTCGGCGATAATACCCGCTGCGGCATAGGCGTTGAGATCCTTGCCGGCAACAAGCGGAGCATGGCCGTCGACCTGTTTGGACGGCGTCTGATTGGCAGCGTCAATGCGAGCGCAGGTCTCGGGATCGGCCATAAAGACGCCCGGCAGGTTCATCATCTCGCCCAGACCAAAGACATCGCCCGGATGCTCGGCAAAAAACGCCTGCATATCGGCAGCCGAAATAACGGCACCGGCCTGCTCGTCGGGCAGCGCGGGCACGCACGAAGGCATCATGTACTTGATGGAGATGGGTGCGCGGCGGCCGTCCTCGATCATAAAGCGCAAGCCGTCGAGACCGGCAACATTGGCAATCTCGTGGCTGTCGGCAATGGCGGTGGTAGTACCGCGCGTCGCGGCCATGCGAGCATACTCGGCGGGACGGATGTTCGAAGACTCGATATGCAGATGCCCGTCAATAAAACCGGGAGCGAGATAGCGACCCTGGCAGTCGATAACCTCGGCAGCCTCGTAGGTGCCAGCGACATCGTCGCGACCATCGTAGAGCACGCCGACGATCACACCGTCCTTGACGGCAACGCTGCCGGGCGCCACACGCTGGCCATACACGTCGACGATCTGCGCATTGGTAAACAGCGTGTCGACGGGCACGCGGCCCTCGGCGGCCTCGATCACAGACCTCATGACCTCAACGGACATACATACTCCTTTAACCGTAGAAAAAAGCTGCGGAGCGGACAGACCTTCACCGCAGCAAGCCAATAGCCATTGTATGCCCAAACGATGGGTCAACAATACGCCTCTCCGCTTAACGGCACACGCCGCTTGGCGCAATGGGGGCAGGTTACTTTGCACCAATGACAAGGAGTGTCCCAAAGTGCCGGCAGAAAAGGAACGTCCCCAAGTGCCGGCCCGGCAACGCCGATGTTTTGGCGCGGACAGACACTATGACCCAATCCGAGGGCACTAAAAAGACAGGAGCCCCCGCTCGT
>CABSNF010000117.1 GCA_902478995.1 uncultured Collinsella sp. | reverse complement strand
CCAACGCCGGGGCGCAGGGCGGGGAAACCTTTGCCTCGCGCGACCCTGCGAAGCCGTGAGCGAGAGGGAAAGGTTTCCCCGCCCTGCGCCCCGTGGTCGGTGAGGACCGACTACATGCCCGCGAGACCGCGGGCAGCGGTGGCGCACAGAAACGCCAAGGCTAGAATCACGAGCGAGCCCGCAATATCGGCCACCACGCCCGCAAAGCGACGCTCAAACAACCAGCTCTCAAAGTGCGGGGCGACGTTGCGCCAAACACGCCACAGCAAGATGCCCATACCGATGACGCCCGGGATATTGAGCAGTAGGATCTCGGAGCACAAAAGACCGATCAGGTTGCCGGCGGCAAAGCCCGCATCGCCCTCGCAGTATTTGCGATAAATCATGTACAGCATGTACGCCACAAACGGCTGCAGGCACGCAGAGATAAACGTAACTACCATCGAGGGATCCTGCGAAAAGACCTCGGTGAGTTTATCGACGCTCGTGGCGTCCTTCGAAGCCAAGAACAAACCGATAACCACAAGGGGCACCACGCCCAAAATTACCTCGACCAGAGTAAACAACTTGGCAGTCAAATCCTCACTAGCCGAATTCAAATGAGGCGCCCACTCAAGATGAGCATGCGCCCCAACCTTCTTGTCCTTCTCGACACGATCGGCCTTTTTACCCTCGGCAACCCGACGACCAGGATCCTTGCGAGTTCCCGCCGCAGCAACCCGAGCCCGAGACTTCTTACCCATACAAAAACACCCCATCAGGTAGTAGATAAACTAAAAGCCGCTACCCAGTGTACCCCCTAAACAACGGCGCCGCCCCAACCCGGAGCAAGCCCCGTCAACCAAATGGCCGCAACCCAATCCCTATACAAAACGTGCCGCCCCTATCGGGGCGGCACACAAACTTCTTATCAGCTTTTCAGTAACGAGCACGCGACGACCCAAAGCGGGCCGGGAGGGCCGGACTACCTTCCCTCAACGCGACCCTGCGAAGCCGTGAGCGAGGAGGGAAGGTAATCCGGCCCTCCCGGCCCAGCTCACGCTAGCGCCACACGCTAGTAGTTCACCACCTGCTCTTCAAAGTACGCCTTGGGGTGGTTACACACCGGGCACACCTCGGGCGCCTCGGCGCCAACATGCAGGTGCCCACAGTTCAGGCACTTCCACACCTTCACGCCCTCACGCTCAAACACCTCGCCCGACTCGATACGCTCGACGAGTTTGTTGTAGCGCTCCTCGTGGGCCTTCTCGACGGCGGCGACGCCACGGAACTTCTCGGCGATCTCGGCAAAGCCCTCCTCCTCGGCGGTCTTGGCGAACTCGTCGTACATCGTGGTCCACTCGTAGTTCTCGCCCGCGGCGGCGTCGCGCAGGTTGTCCAGAGTACCCGGAACGGCGCCGTCGTGCAGATACTTAAACCACAGCTTGGCGTGCTCGGACTCGTTGCCCGCCGTCTCGGCAAAGATATTCGAGATCTGAACGTAGCCGTCCTTTTTGGCCTTGGATGCATAGTAGCGATACTTGGTGTGTGCCTGGGACTCACCGGCAAAAGCAGTCTCGAGGTTCTTCTTGGTCTGAGAGTTCTCAAAATCCATAGGTGTACTTCCCTTCAACACGTGCCGCCCATAGGCTTTGAGCGACCTTGTCTTTAGGATGCCCTCAAGCCGAGAATTTAAACCTTACAATCCCGTTCTTCAGATTTGAGCGGGCTACACACTCAACCAACGATCGTCCTCGGCTCGGCAAAAGCCCTCGCGCTCCAGGTCAGCTAGAATGCCCGCGATCAAGTCGCACTCGACCGGCCCGCGACCGGCTGCCGCTTCCATCTCGTTAACGCCCACCACGGCATCAGCAAGCGTAATCCCCGCCGGCTGCCCATCGCGCGCTGCCAGCAACATACGCACGATATGCGCGCGCTTTTGGCGACGCGAGCCCTCAAACTTGGACTGACGGCTATAGCCCGCCGACCGCCTGGACGGATTGGGCAACGTCTTTTTTAGATATGCGCCGTAATCTAGCAACGCGTAATACCACGCGCGCGGCGTGTCGGCATCATCGAGCGGCACGGCAAAGGGAGCGATCTCGTCCGCCGACGCACCGGGGGCCGCCGGACAGGCCGCCTGAATCAGCGGCACCAGCTCGCGATCGGGAACAGCCGGTACATCGGGAAAGAAGTGATGCAGAAAGACCGTGCGCACATTGGTCTCCAGATACACGCCCGGAAGATCAAACGCAAACGACCGGATACCCTGCGCCGTTGCCGGGCCAATACCAGGCAGAGCGACCAAGTCACGCGTCTCGTGTGGAAACTCCCCGTCCCAGTCCTCTACAACGCGCTGAGCGGCCTTGTGGAGCGCCAGAGCGCGTCGGTTGTAGCCCATCCCCTGCCAAGCGTCCAAAACATCGGAAGGCGCGGCCTGGGCAAGCGCCTGCACGGTCGGAAAACGATCGAGCCACACCGGCATGCGCGCCTCCACACGCGGAACCTGCGTTTGCTGCAGCATGACCTCAGAAAGCCAAATGATGTACGGATCGCGTGTGCGGCGCCACGGAAGGTCGCGATAACGCAGGACCCCTTCCGAACGAATCATCGAACGAAAGGGGTCCTGAATCATGGCTATGCTCCTTATGCGGCGCTATTCCTCCCGGTAAGCGCACGCGCAGGTGGCGTACTCGGGAAACGCTTCGCGGTCGGCGAACTTGGGATCGACGGCCGGGAACTGGCGGTGAGCGACGATGTCGCCGAGCGAAACGGAATCGAGGTAGTCGCGCATCAACGCCTGAGCTCCGGCCCACAGGGGATGATAGCAGCACGCGCCCATGCGCGCACAGTCACCATCGGGCGCGGTGCAATCGTTCATAACCATAGGACCCTGAACGGCCTCGACGACCTGGCGGATAGTGACGTCGTCCGGACTGACCTTGAGACGCATGCCACCGTGGACGCCACGCAGGCTCTCCACAATACCGGCCTGGACCAAACCGTGCTGAATCGAGCGGGCAAACGAATACGGAACATTGACCTCTTCGGCAGCGGTGCGAACAGAAAGCAAACACTCCGGATCCTCAGCAAGCATCGCCAGCATACGAAGGGCGTAATCAGTCTTCCTCGATATGTCCATTTTTCCCCTTTCAAGGAATACGAACAGCTCGAACGAGCTCCGGGGCCGAGCTTGTGTCGAGACGCTAAATGACCGCCAGGACATCCAAATGGTAAATCGGATATCCACTGAGTGCCGCGCTTGGAGCGAAATGCATCAGATGCGGCGCACAGTGCAATTTAATATAACCTAACCCCCTGTCTCGTAGAACAGGTGTTGCGCAACAAAGCTGTTGTTCAGACAGATATACTCATTAGATTTTACTTGCGTTCCCGAAGGCGCGGGGGTTCTGGGCGAAGATGCACCAGGGCGATCGTTCTATCAAAACAAAGTGCATCAAACGCAAAAAGCCACGTCCGAAGACGTGGCTTTAATTGCGTTGGCGGGAAGTACGGGGCTCGAACCCGCGACCTCCGACGTGACAGGCCGGCGCTCTAACCAAACTGAGCTAACTCCCCAGGCAGTCGTTCGCGTTTGTTTCCGCTCGCGTGCGCTGCGGGGATTAGTATACACAGAAGTCTGTCCGGCGCGCAACAACTTTTTTGAAAAATTTTTTGGGGCCATCCGGGAGGGCTTCCGGGGCTGAGGGCGGGGGTTAAGTTTGCTGCTCTACAGTCCTGCGCAAGACGGAAAGCACATTAAGTGC
>CABSNF010000116.1 GCA_902478995.1 uncultured Collinsella sp. | reverse complement strand
GTATAAGAGACAGGTTCTCGTCGGACTCGGCGGTCGTGGCGCCCTTGGCCGCCGAAGTTGCCGTGTCGGTGTCGGCCGGGACTTCGTTATCGGCCTTGGTATCGGCATCGGCGTTGGGCTCGGAATCGGCCTGCTGCTCGACGGCCTTAGCCTTTGCAGACTTCTTGCGCGTACGCTTGGGTTTCTCGGTAACCGGCTGATCGGCGCTCTCGGTCTCGGGAGCGACGTCAGAGGTTGCCTCGGCGACCTCATTGGCGGCATCCTCGGACGCGTCCTTTTTTGCGCCCTTGGCCTTGGCCGAGCGCTTAGCGGCCGTGCGACGGCTGCGACCGGGGCGAACATCGGCGGGCTCGTCCTCGGCGGGTGTTCCGACCTCGGTGGCAGCGGCTCCCTGGACAGGAGCATCGGCGAGGGGCGCGGGCGCAGCGGTCATCGCGACGTCCTGAGCTGCGGCTGCTGCAGCGGCGGCGGCAGCTTTCTCGGCCTCGACGAAGGCCTTGGGCTTGCGGCCGCGACGGTGCGGGCGAAGAGCGGGATCGACAACGGGAACCTCGTTGGCCTCGAAAGGTGTTGCAGACTCAGAGGGCTGCGCACCCTCCCCTACTGCAGAACGAGTCAGAGCTTCACCGGACTCTTGAGCCGCCTGCTCAGCATCCTGCTGGGACTTGGCCGCACGACGACGCGTGCGCGGAGCCGACTTCTCGGTCGGCTGCCCCGCGACAGGGACCTCGGTGGCCGCAGGCGCCTCGGAGACGACCGGCGCTGCAAGCTCGGTCAGTGCCGCGGCCTCGCGCTCGGCAGCACGGCGACGGGCGCGAACAACCTGAGCCTCGCTGATTTGTGCCAGCGCGCGGGCCTGCGCGACCTCATCGGAAATCGGCTCGGAGGAATCGGCAACGGTGCGCTTGGTTCGCGTCACGCGCGTGGTACGGCGCTTGGGCTTGGCAGCCTCCTCGCCATCCGTCACCGACTTAGCCACACGGCGCGTACGCTTGGGCTTTACAGGCACGGCATCCTCATCGGCGGCAGGGGCAACTCCCTCGCCAGCGGCAGGCGCGACCTTCTCAGCCGATGCGGGCGTAGGCGTCGAAGCGGCCTTGGAGGCCTCAGGATCCGAGGTCTGCACCGGCGCAGGCATCACGACCTGGTCCGACGCAACCGGTGCAGCGGGAGCGGTTTGCGCCGTCGTTATTTCGTTTTCTTGCTGTTGATCAGACACAGTGTTTGCTCAACTTTCTTTTCAAGCCCTGTGATCACATGCTCCCTGCATAAACCTTCAGGGCGGCTAAACAGTCTAGCTCCGTACAAAAACGACGGACATCATTGATCTGTATCGAGATGATTGCGTCATATACGCAGCGTTAGTGTAGCACAACCGCAACCACCTGCAACTTAGTCATCGGGGACGTTCTTAAACGACTAGCCAAAAGGGACACTCTTTACAAAGCCACGAGCGTCGATGTCCCCCTCTTATAAGTTGCGGTGAAAGAGTTCCTGAAAAACCCGGCAGCCGCCCCAAACAGGAACTATTCCACCGCAACTTATATGGAGAGGCCAGCCGAGCCCCCAAAGATCCTGGTGACCACGAGACACGAGAGCAAGATCGTCGGTCCCAGGATCGGCTCGCCACGAATCGCGCCCATCTACTACGTTTGACCCGCGACCCCAGACCATTCCCTCGATCTTCCTAAAATCGCAAGCCCACTCCCTGCGGTTTTAATATCGCACCTTTAAACATGGTTCGGGGTATGCGACTAAACGTAGTAGATAACCACGATTCGTGGCGGACGGTTTCGTGCCGCTCTCACCCGGGACAAAAATGATCCGTTTTCTCCGTCTCCAAGGGGTCATTTTCAAAACTATGGCGGATTACGGTGCGAAAACGGCGCAAGCCAACCATACCCTGCATTTTTAATATTCGACAAGCCGTCTACCTGCGGTTTTAATTTCGCTATTGGCGCTATGGTCGCCAGGCAGCGATTCAGCCCCGTAAACCGGTATAGTTGCGATTTGGTAGCATTTTCCAACACGCCAAAAAGCCCTGCCAAACGCAAAAAGCCCGACCTCCGCGATGGAGATCGGGCTTATAGGGCTCATTGAAGCCGAACCTACACGGTCAAATGACCCGTAGATTACATCTGCTCGGGTGCGGAAACGCCAACAAGGGTAAGCACCAGGGCGAGCGTCACGCGAACAGCGTCGCAAGCGGCCAGACGGGCGCGCGAAAGCTCGGGGTCGACGGGACGGCCCTCGCTCGGCAGCACCTGGCAGGCAGCATAGAAGCTGTGGAAGTCGCCGGCGAGCTCCTCGGCAAAGTGCGTCAGACGGAACGGAGCGCGGTCGCGAGCGCAGCTGGCGATGAGGTCGGTGAGCTCGTTGAGCTTACGCGAAAGGGCGAGCTCGGTCGGGTCGGTCAGCAGCGAGTAATCGACATTCTCACCGATGGCCTTGGCGGCAACGGCCTTCATGCCCATCTCGTCAGCCTGCTCGGGCGTAACGTCAGCGGCACGGCGCAGGATGGAGCATACGCGGGCGTGAGCGTACTGCACGTAGTACACCGGGTTGGAGTTATCACGCTTCTTGACGGCCTCGATGTCGAAGTCGACCATCTGGTTGGAGCTCTTGGAGATGAGCGTGTAGCGGGCGGCGTCAGAGCCGACCTCATCGACGAGCTCCTGCAGGGTCACCATGGTGCCCTTGCGCTTGGACATACGGACGGGCTTGCCGTTGCGCAGCAGGTTGACGAGCTGGCCCAGCAGAACCTCGAACTTGCCGGGGTAACCGAGAGCGTCGCAGACGCAGCGGACGCGCTCGATGTAGCCGTGGTGGTCGGCGCCCCAGATGTCAATGACGTGGTCGACGCGCTGGAACTTATCCCAGTGATAGGCGACGTCGGAGGCGAAGTAGGTATACTCACCGTCGGACTTGATCAGGACGCGGTCCTTGTCGTCGCCCAGATCGGTGGAGCGGAACCACAGGGCGCCGTCCTTGGTGTAGAGGTAGCCCATCTTGTCGAGCTTCTCAAAAGCGCGGTCGACGGCAGAGGTGCCGGCAGTCTCGCCCTCGGTGTCCTTCACGTACAGGGAGCGCTCGGAGAACCAACGATCGAAGTCGCAGTTGACGGCGTGGCAAAGGTCGCGCATGTTGTCGACCATCTTTACGTAGCCGCGCTCGCGGAAGCTCTCCATGCGCTCCTGCGGATCGGCCTTGACCCACTTGTCGCCGTCGGTGCGCCAGAACTCGGCAGCCTCGTCGATGATGTAGTCGCCGCCGTAGGAGTCCTTGCCCAGAGTCTCGGCAAAGTTGTCCTGATACGGATGGGTCTCGGGATGCTCGTCGTTCTCGTCGGCGACAAAGGCATCGCGGTCGGCGATCAGCAGCTTGTGAGCCTCGTCGATGTCCACGCCCTGCTTGGCGATGATGTCGGCAAGCTGCATATAGCGCGTGCTGATGGAGTTGCCGAAGGTGTTCATCTGAGAGCCGTGGTCGTTGATGTAGAACTCGCGCTGGATGTCGTAACCGGCGTGGTCCATAACACGGCAGAGGGAGTCGCCCAGAGCGGCCCAGCGGCCGTGGCCGATGTGCATGGGGCCGACGGGGTTGGCGGAGACGAACTCGACCTGGGTCTTCAGGCCGCCGCCGACGTTGGACTTAGCGAAGTCCATGCCCTTCTCGCGAGCCTCGCCAAAGATGGCATTCTTAACGGCAACGGAGAGGTAGAAGTTGATGAAGCCGGGGCCTGCGATCTCGACCTGTCTCTTATACACATCTGACGCTGCCGACGAAGCTAGAAGT
>CABSNF010000115.1 GCA_902478995.1 uncultured Collinsella sp. | reverse complement strand
GTGGGAGGGTGTCGAGGAGGGCATGGGCGGTGTTGGCAGCGCAGTCGCGTGAGTCGATGATGTAGTCGGCCCAAGCGCGATAGCGCGGCATGCGCTGTTCGGCCAGCTTATCGATTCCGTCGCGTGCGGTGATGGGGCGGCCCTTGTGTGCGAGCTCATCGAGCTTACGGTTGAGCATCACAATCTGGCTGTTTTGGTGCAGTAGCGGGTAGTTCTCGTCGCGCGTGACCACGCCGCCGCCGGTGGAGAGCACCAGGCCGCTGCGCTTGGAGATGTCGGCCAGCGCCGCCGTCTCCTGCTCGCGGAAGGCTGCCTCGCCGCGCTCGACGATAAAGTCGGCACAGGGCATGCCCAGACGCTTCTCAAGCGCGGCGTCCAAGTCGATGTGCTCGCGACCCGTGCGCAGGGCAATCTGCTCACCCACGCGGGTTTTGCCCGAGCCCGGCATGCCAATCAGGGCGATGTTCTGCTCTTGGCGCGACAGGCGCTCCGTTACGTCCAGGATACGCTCGCGCGGGGTGACCTGGCCGGTATAGCGCTCGACGGCCTGTGCCGCCTGGGCCACGAGCATCAGCAGACCGCCGATGCAGGGGATACCGCGGCGCTCGGCCTCGAGCATGAGTCCCGTGCGGGCGGGGTTGTAGACAATGTCGATAACGCCTTCGAGCGCATCGAGCCCTTCGAGCGTGCAAGGCGCGTCGGGGCAGTGGGGGAACATGCCGGCAGGCGTGCAGTTGACGAGCAGGGCGGCGTCGGACTGCTGCGCGATATTGCCGTAGTTGACCTCGCTCGTGCGACCCACGGGCACAACGATGGCGCCCAGATCTCCCAGCACCATACTTGCCGTGGTGCCTGCACCGCCAGTGGCTCCGAGCACGAGAGCCTTCTTGCCGGCGACCTCAAGCCCCAGCGCCTCGACAAGGCACTGAAAACCAAAGTAGTCGGTGTTGTCGCCGCGCAGGCGACCGCCAGGTAGGCGTGTGATGGTGTTGACGTTGCCCATGCGCTCGGCGAGCGGACTCAGCTCGTCCAGGTACTCCATGACGGCGCGCTTGTAGGGGATGGTCACGTTGGTACCCTCCCATTCGTCGCCCGTCATAAAGGCCGCGAGGTCCTCGGGCTCGCGCTCAAATCGCACGTACTCGAGCCCAGCGAGCTCCTTGTAGATGGTCGGGGTGTAGCTGTGGCCCAGCACGCGGCCCAGCACTCCGTAGGGGCGGGTTGCGGCGGTATCGGTCATCTAGAGCACCTCCGTGTAGCTGCCAAAGTAGGTGAAGCTTTCGCACACGTCGTCGATGGAATCGAGCAGGTCGTCGAGGGCCTTGCTGCCAAAGGGGCAGTCCAGATCAAAGTAGAACATAAACTCAAAGTCGCGACCGGGGATGGGACGGCTTTCGAGCTTGATGAGGTTGATGTTGAGTGCGTAGAAGCGCTCGAGTACGCGATAGAGCGCGCCCGGCTCGTTGGCCGTGGTGATCATGAGCGAGGTTCGGTTGGCACCGGGATAGACGCGCGGCTCGCGGCTGATGACGACAAAGCGCGTGTAGTTGATGTCCGAGTCCTGGATGTTGGGCTCCAGCACTTCCAAGCCGTAGAGCGCCGCACAGCTGCGCGAGGCGATGGCGGCGACGTCGGTGCGCTCGGAGTTGGCGACCATCTCGGCCGACATGGCCGTGTTGGGGTACTTGGTAGCGTTCAGGCCGTGCGCCTCGATAAAGCTAGCGCACTGCGCGATGGCCTGACCGTGGCTGTAGACCTCGCGTATGTCCGCGAGCTTGGTGCCGGGTTTGACGAGCAGATTGTGGTCGATCTTGAGGCGCAGCGAGCGCACGATGTGGAAATCGAACTGGGCGAGCAGGTCGTAGACGGCGTTGACCGATCCGGCAGTTGAGTTTTCGATGGGCAACACGCCAAACTCGCAGAAGCCGTCGCGCACAGCGCGCATAACGCCTTCGAAGGTCTCGAAAAACGCGATGTCGGGCACGTCGAAGAGCTTGCACGCGGCTATCTGGCTATAGGCACCTTCCACGCCCTGGCAGGCAACGGTGGCCGTTTGAGGGAAGGGCGTGTCGGAGGCTGCAGCCGTGGCGTGGGCCTTTTGCGAGACGGTGATGCCCTTGAGCTCGTTGATGTAGCGCTGCTGCTCGGCTTTGCTCATGCTCATGAGGAGACGGAACAGGGTGATGGTCTGCGCCTCGTAGCGCTCGGGCGCGCGGCTGGCGAGGTTGTTGAGTTTTGAGCGCTCGCGGGCGGGGTCAAAGACGGCCTTGCCCATCTCGATCTTTGATTTGGCGACCTCGGTGGCAATGTCCATACGCTCGACAAAGCTGTTGAGGAGCGTGGTGTCGATGCCATCGATGGCCTGGCGGATGTCAGCAAGGTCCATAGGGACCCCTTTCACGTGTCGGTGATTTTTCTGGGACGGGGATTAAAAAATCATTGTGTAACTAATGACTTTTTAATCCCCGTCCCAGAAAAATCATTGGGTGGGCGTGGGGGCCGGAGTTGGCCCCCAGAGATTTTTAGAGCTGGGCGGCGTCCTCGAGGAGGGCGTCCCAAATCGCGAGGGCAGCGGCTGCTTCGGCAACGGGGACGGCGCGCGGGACGATGCAGGGGTCGTGACGGCCGTGCACCGAGAGCTCGGCATTTTCCATAGCGTCCATGTCCACCGTCTGCTGCTCGCGGCCAATGGAGGGCGTCGGCTTTACGGCCATGCGCCACATGACGGGCGCGCCGGTGGAGATGCCGCCCAGGATGCCGCCGGCATTGTTGGACTCGACCGCAATCCCGCCGGTCTCGGCGTCGATGCGATACGGGTCGTTGTTCTCGCTGCCGCGCATGGCGGCCACGGCAAAGCCCATGCCAAACTCCACGCCCTTTACGGCGGGAATGCCAAACGCGATTTGCGCGATGCGGTTCTCGATGCCGTCGAACATGGGGTCACCGATGCCCGCGGGAAGCCCGTAAATGCCGCACTCCACGATGCCGCCGATGCTGTCGAGTTCGTCGCGCGCGGCCAGGATCTCCTCGCGCATGCGGCCGGCTGCGGCGGCGTCAATGCACGGCAGATCGTTCGTAAGGATCGCCTTGCGGTCGGCCTCTCGATAGACCATATCGTCCATCGGCAGGTCGGAGATGCCGCCGATCTGCGCGACGTGCGCCATGACCTGAATGCCGCGGGCCTCGAGTGCCTGTAGCGCAATGCCGCCGGCGATGCATAAGGGTGCCGTTAGGCGGCCGGAAAAATGCCCGCCACCAGCAACATCGTGCATGTTGTGATACTTCACGCGCGCGGGGAAGTCTGCATGTCCGGGACGGGGCTTGCAGCGCAGCTCGGAGTAATCATTGGAGCGCGTGTTGGTGTTCTCGATAATCGCGGCAATGGGCGCGCCGGTGGTATGTCCATCGACAACACCGGCGATGATGTGGGCGGCGTCGGCCTCGCGGCGTTTGGTCGCGGTCTCGTCGCGACCGGGGGCGCGACGGTCGAGGAAGGCCTGCAGCTCCTCCTGGTCCACGGCGATGCCCGCCGGGATGCCATCGAGCGAGCAGCCGATAGCGGGGGAGTGCGATTGGCCGAAGATGCTTAAGTGCAAGACGTTGCCAAAGGTCGAGGACATGCTATTCCTCCTCGAGTGTGACTTTGCCGCCCAGCAGGCGGTAGTGGTCGAAGAAATCGGGATAGGACTTGTTGACGGCCTCGGCGCCGTGGATCACGACCTCGCCGGTGGCGCGGCTCGCGGCGATGGCGGCCATCATGGCGATGCGGTGGTCGTTGTGCGAATCGACCTCGCCGCCGGTAAAGGCATCGACACCCTTGATGCTGTCTCTTATACACATCTGACGCTGCCGACGAAGCT
>CABSNF010000114.1 GCA_902478995.1 uncultured Collinsella sp. | reverse complement strand
GTATAAGAGACAGGTCTTTATCCCCAAGGCTGCCACGCCGTTCCAGTGGTGCCCGCAGCTCGACTACGACGACGTCAAGCGTCGCCAGAAGCTGCTTATCACGAGCGTTCGCAACCGTGCCGTCCGCGTGCATTACCACGATGCCGAGACCTCGCTCATCGAGGCCGCGCTTTCCCGCGCCGGTCGTGACATGACGCCCGTCATCATCGATGCTTGGCGCTCGGGCTCTCGCTTTGACGCCTGGGTAGAGCATTTCTCGCTCGAGAACTGGAAGGAGGCTGCTGCCAAAAACGGCATTGACCTCAATGAGCTCGTGCACCTGCCCTACGAGTTGGACTGGCGCCTGCCGTGGGAGCATGTGAGCCCCGGCTGCACGCGCGGCTTCCTCGAACGCGAGTACCGTCGCTCGCTCGAGGGCGTCACGACTCCCGACTGCACCCGCACGTCGTGCACCGGCTGCGGAATCTGCCCCACGCTCCACGCCAAGAATGTATTGATGGGTGATCGCGCATGAGTGAGCGCCTGACCGACAACCCCACGCTCTTTAGACTTCGTGTTCGCTATGGCAAGCGCGATCGCCTTAAGTACCTGGGCCATCTCGAAGTAATCCATACCATTGAGCGCATCGTGCGCCGTGCAGGACTTCCCTATGCCGTCACGCAGGGCTTCTCTCCGCACATGCGCGTGGGCTTCTCTTCGGCGCTACCGGTTGGTACGTCGTCGACCTGCGAGTGGTATGACCTGTTTATGACCGAGTTCGTGGCGCTCGACGAGGCGTTTGGGCGCCTGGCTGCGGCGTCTCCGGCCGATCTGGCGCCCATCGAGGCGGCGTACATCGACGTGCGCACGCCGGCGTTGACGGCGCAGCTCACGCGCCTGTCGTATCGCATCGACCTGCACTTGGATCCCGAGGCGCCCGTAAGCGCCGATGAGGTGCGTCGTGCGATCGACACGCTGCGCGCGGACCATGGCATCGACTACGCGCGCGGAAAAAAGAGCAAGCGCTTGGATTTGGATCACACGCTCGTTGGCTATGAGCTCACGGCGGGGGAGCGCCCGGACCATTTGGTGCTCATGCTCGACACCCATGCCGACAACGAGGGCTCCATGCGTCCGGAGATTTTGCTTTCTGCTGCTGATGTTTTGTTGCAGGGCTTGACCCCGGGCGTGGATGCACCTATTGTTTCCACCGGTATGCAAGACCTCGTGACCATCTGCTCCTACGATGTCGAGCGTCAGAATCAAGCATGCGAGGACGACGAGGGCCGACTCGTCAGCCCCATACCTGTGCGAACTTGTGGATTTGCTCCACATACTCGTTGACGGGGGTATTTTCGCCTGCTACTATATTCGGCTGTTGCACTAACTGATGCATGAAGGGCAAGTAAACATGTACGCAATCGTTAACACGGGCGGCAAGCAGTACAAGGTCGCCACCGACGATGTCATCACCGTCGAGAAGATCGAGGGCAATGAGGGCGACAAGGTCACCCTGCCGGTTATCTTCCTCAACGATGGTAAGAAGATCGTCACCGATCCCGACAAGCTGGCCAAGGCCAAGGTTACCGCTCAGATCGTTGAGCAGTTCAAGGGCGAGAAGCAGCTGGTCTTCAAGTTCCACAAGCGTAAGCGCTATCGTCGTCTGAAGGGTCACCGTCAGCAGCTCACCAAGCTGAAGATCGTGAAGGTCCAGGCTACGTCCCGCGCCAAGAAGGCTGTCAAGGCAGAGGCCGAGGCTGTTGCCGAGGCTCCCGTCGCCGAGTAGATTACACTCGTAACGAAAGAGTAGGTATACACAATGGCACACAAAAAAGGACTCGGTTCCTCCCGTAATGGCCGTGACTCCCGCGGTCAGCGCCTTGGCACGAAGCGCTATGCCGGCCAGACGGTAACCACGGGCACGATTCTCGTCCGTCAGCACGGCACGCACATCCACCCGGGTGAGAACGTTGGCCGTGGTAAGGACGACACGCTGTTCGCGCTGGTCGACGGTACCGTTGAGTTCCACAAGGGTATCAAGCACAGGGTCAGCGTACGCCCGCTCGCGAACGCGTAATTCACCCTTCATAGAGCACATATGTGGGAGGCACTTGAGTTTTAGGATTCAAGGGTCTCCCTCTTTTTGTAGGAGGCGATTCTGTTGTCACAGTTCACCGATATCAGCCGCATTAACGTGTGCGGCGGCGACGGCGGAGCCGGATGCATGTCGTTTAGGCGCGAGGCATTTGTCCCCAAGGGCGGCCCCGATGGCGGCGACGGCGGTCGTGGCGGCAATGTCGTCATCCAGGCCGATGCTCAGCTGTCTTCGCTGATCGATTACCGCTTTAAGCATCACTTCCGCGCCGAGCGCGGCACGCACGGGCAGGGTGCCCGTCGTAACGGTAAGAGCGGCGAGGACCTGATTCTCAAGGTTCCTATGGGTACCGTGGTGCGGGAGCTCGACCCCGAGACGCAAACCCCGATGTTCGAGATTGCCGACCTGGTACACGACGGCGAGCGCGTCGTCGTGGCGCCCGGCGGTGCCGGCGGTCTGGGCAACACGCACTTTGTGACGTCGGTGCGTCGCGCGCCCGCGTTCGCTCAGCTGGGCGAGCCGGCCGAGGAGCACTGGATTGAGCTCGAGATGAAGCTTATGGCCGATGCCGCTCTCGTGGGCTTTCCCTCGGTGGGTAAGTCATCGCTCATCGCGCGCATGAGTGCCGCCCGTCCCAAGATCGCTGACTATCCGTTTACAACGCTCGTGCCGAACCTCGGCATGGTGCGTGCTGGCGAATATTCTTACGTCGTTGCCGACGTCCCCGGTCTTATCGAGGGCGCGAGCGAGGGTAAGGGCCTGGGTCATCAGTTCCTGCGCCACATTGAGCGTACGGCCCTGATCATGCACGTCGTCGACATGACGGGTGGTTTTGAGGATCGCGATCCGGTCGAGGATTACCACATCATTAACCGCGAGCTCGAGCAGTATGGCGCCGAGCTCTCGGAGCGTCCGCAGATCGTCGTTGCCAACAAGTGCGACGCGCCGGGCACGGCCGACAAGATTGCCGACCTCAAGCGCGCAGCGCTCGACGATGGACATATGTTCTTTGCCGTGTCTGCTGTGACGGGTGCCGGCCTCAACACGCTGATGCTTGCCGTGGGCGAGCAGGTGGCTAAGCTTCGCGCCGAGTTGGCTGTCTCCGATGAGCCGGTCGTTCTGCGCGACGAGGAGTGGGAGCGCCGTCGCTTGCAGCGTGAGAAGCGTTTCCGCATTGTCCAGGAAGAGCCCGGTGCCTTCCGCGTGGTCGGTCGTGCCATCGAGCGCATGGTCATTCAGACCGACTGGGAAAACGAGGAAGCCGTCATTTACCTGCAGCATAAGTTTGCGCGTATGGGTGTTGACGACGCGCTCGAGAAGGCTGGTTGCCGTGCGGGTGACGAGGTCCGCATTTGCCAGCGTGCCTTTGACTTTGAGGGAGCTGAGGACTTCTCGGAGTACGAGGAGCTCGAGGATGCTGGCGAGGACGTTGCCGTCGAGGCAATTGACGTGGCCGATGCTGCGGATGAGGGCGTCGAGGTTGTCGATGCGGCGGATGCCGCGGGCGATGCCGAGACCTCGGAGGGCGAGTAGGCCATGTCGCTGCGCGGTGGAATCGGTCTGCCCGAGCTTCCTCTAGAGGACGGGCAGGAGTTTAGGCTCGGCATTATGGGTGGCACCTTTGATCCCATCCATTACGGGCACCTGGTGACCGCCGAGCAGGCGCGTGAGTCCCTCGACTTGGATGCCGTGCTCTTTATGCCGGCGGGCACGCCTGCCTTTAAGCTTGACAAGCCGGTTACGCCTGCCGAGGACCGTTATGCCATGACGGTCCTCGCCACCGCCGCGAACC
>CABSNF010000113.1 GCA_902478995.1 uncultured Collinsella sp. | reverse complement strand
TCTCGTGGGCTCGGAGATGTGTATAAGAGACAGCTCCTCGGGAAAGACCCGCGTGGTGCAATCCAGGGCGACGCGTCTCGTCTTGACCTCGGCCATCACCACGACATCGTCGAGCTCATCGAGCAGCACCAGATCGGCCTCGCCCTCGGTGCAACGATAACCCTGCTCCAGCAAGGTGTAGCCGCGCTCGTTAAAGTAGTCGATTGCGATAAGCTCGCCCAGCATGCCCAGCTCGCGGGGACTGAGTCCCTTGATAAACTCGGGCGTCATCGCCCCGCAGTCGAGCTCGCCGTTTTCCCAACGCTCCTTGAGCTGCTGCGTCTTGCTCTTTTTGCTTGCGGCACTCATGGGGTCTCCTTTCCCGCACACTGCATTGCCCCGATGATGAGGGCACCTTTCATGCGGGTAAGTACCGGAAGCAAACCAAAAGCTGACCAAATGCCGACAAAAAACGGGCCGTACGCAGCAATGGTGCTGCATACGGCCCGCTACCAGCAGGTTTATAAAACCCCAGAGGTCCCTGTCTCCACAATTGGCCTAGAAAAGGCGCTCAGTCTGCAGAAAGTTTCCGCAAAAGCTCACGCGATGCAGCGGACAAAGTCCATGTTTGCGAATGGCCTCGATGTGCTCGGGGCTCGCATAGCCCTTCGACTCGGCCAGATGGTACTCGGGGTACTCGGCGTCGTACTCGACCATCATCTCGTCACGCGTGACCTTGGCCATGATGGACGCTGCGGCGATGCAGGCGATCTTGGCATCGCCTTTCACCACATCGCGCTCGTTAGGAACAGCGCCCAAGGGGTTGCCATCCATGAGGACGCAGTCGGGCTCGAGCCCCGTATCGGCCACGGCGCCCGCAACGGCGGTACGGATAGCACGGGCCATGCCCATCTCATCGATATCCTTAGGCGCGATATGGCAAAAACCGATCGCCGTCGCCACCTCGGCAATCTTCACTGAGAGCAACTCGCGGCGCGCCGGCGTGAGCTTTTTGGAATCGTTGATGCCCCAGACGCGCGGCTCCATGGGAAGGCACACGGCACACACCGTCAGGGGACCGGCCACCGATCCGCGACCCACCTCGTCGACACCAACGACCACCCCATCGCCGCCAAACTCATGCATAAGCTCGTACATGTCATTGACGCGCTCGCGCTCGGCAAGTTCCTTAGCATGGCGTTTGAGGGCGCGTTCACAAGCCTTGATCACCTGCTGGCGCGGGTCCTCGCGATAATGCTCCACGAGGGCGGGGATCTCCTCAAACGTTGCGCTCGCTAGCTCTCCGGCAACCTGCGATGCCGAAACCGAGCTCGTCATATTGGCCATACCAGGCCCTCCTTGCATGCAAATCAGATAAAAAGAAGGGCCACCCGAAGGTGACCCTTACGTCCAAACGAGTGGACAGACGCTGCGATCTTCTTAGCGCTTCTCGGGGATGCGAGCAGCCTTGCCCACCTTGTCGCGGAGGTAGTACAGCTTGGCGCGACGGACGCGACCATGACGAACGACCTCGAGCTTGGCGATCTTGGGGCTGTGAAGCGGGAAGGTACGCTCAACACCGACACCGAAGGACATCTTGCGGACGGTGAAGGTCTCGCGGGCACCGGCGCCGGCCATGCGGATGACGTCGCCCTGGAAGACCTGGATGCGCTCGCGGTCGCCTTCCTTAATGCGGTAGTGAACCTTGACGTTGTCGGCGACGCGAACCTGAGGAATGTCCTCGCGGATCTGCTGACGCTCGATTGCGCGGATGTAATCCATGTGCAATTCCTTACTCTTCTAGAGGTGCCGTACCACTCTGGCCGGCACGTAGTTGAACAAACGTATTCGAGTATACACGCGCGGGTTTCTGCTGCAAGAACAATTTTTTACGCAGACAAAAAGACAAAACCCGCACATGATAACCGCCCGTCTCACGAATGAGACGGGCGGCATAAAGGGGGCTACGCTAGGCGTCTAAACCCAAAACGTTAGGCGGAACGCTTGGCCTCGAGCTTGGCTTGAGCGGCAGCCAGGCGTGCGAGGGGCACGCGGTAGGGCGAGCAGGACACGTAGTCCACGTCGGCCACGTTAAACAGGCCCTTGATGGACTTGGGGTCGCCGCCGTGCTCGCCGCACACGCCAAAGTGCATGTCGGGGTTGGTGGCGCGGCCCTTCTTGACAGCCATGCGCACCAGTTCGAGTACTGCCGTGTCGATGGTCTCGAAGGGATTGTCCTTCAAGATCTTCTTGTGCATGTACAGCGGGATGAACTTGGCCTCGGCGTCGTCGCGGGAGAAGCCGAAGGTCGTCTGGGTAAGGTCGTTGGTGCCAAAGCAGAAGAAGTCGGCGTGCTGGGCGATCTCGTCGGCGACCATACAGGCGCGCGGCAGCTCGAGCATCGTGCCCACGGGAATGTTGAGCTCGACGCCTTCCTCGTCGGAAACCTCGGCTATGACGCGCTCGATGACCTCGCGAGTCTGGACATGCTCAGCCGTGATGGAGACGAGCGGAACCATGATCTCGGGGCGCGGATCGACGCCTTCCTTGATAAGACGGGCAGCAGCCGTGGCGACGGCGCGAACCTGCATGAGCGGCAGATCGCTAAAGACGACGGACAGGCGAACGCCGCGCAGGCCGAGCATGGGGTTCGACTCGACCATGCCGTCGATACGACGCAGGCGGGCGCGCAGGGCTGCAAGCTCTTCCTCGCTGGCGCCGGCGGCTTCCTTCTTGGTGATGGCGACCTCGAGCTCGCGAGGATTATCCAGGAACTCATGAAGCGGCGGATCGAGCAGGCGGACGACCACATCGCGACCGGACATGGTCTTGAACATCGCCAGGAAGTCCTCGGTCTGAACCTTGAGCAGGTCGGCCAGGGCCTGCTGCTTCACGGCTTCATCATCGGACAGAATGAAGCTCTGGATAATGTTCTTGCGATCGCCCAGGAACATATGCTCGGTGCGGCATAGGCCAATGGCCTCGGCACCAAACTCGAGGGCGAGCTCGGCATCCTCGGGGTTGTCGGCGTTGACGCGCACATGGTTGGCATGGCCGCAGGTCTCGTCCAGGCGAATCTCGTCGGCCCAGGACAGGATGGTGTCCAGGTCGCCGGTAAGCTCGGCGGAGACCAGGTCGACGGGACCGTCGACGACGACGCCCTGGGTGCCGTCGATGGAGATGATATCGCCCTCGTGCAGCACGCGATCGCTGCCTTCGATGCGCACGACCTTCTCAGCCGCGTCAATGTGGAAACGCTCGACGCCGCAGACGCAGGGCGTACCCATGCCGCGGGCGATAACGGCGGCATGGCTCGTCTTGCCACCGTGGCTGGTCAGGATGCCCTCGGCGGCAACCATACCCTTCAGGTCGTCGGGGTTGGTCTCCCAGCGAACTAGAATGACCTTGTGGCCCTCGTTGGCGCGCGCGACGGCATCGTCGCTCGAGAACACGACCTCGCCCACGGCGGCACCAGGGCTGGCGTTAAGACCGCAGGCCAGCGCCTCGTACTTCTTGGAGGCGTCAAACTGCGGGTGCAGGAGTTGGTCGAGCTGCGCGGGATCGATGCGGCTCACGGCCTCCTCGCGGGTGATCAGACCCTCCTCAACCATCTCGATGGCGATGCGCAGGGCGGCGGTAGCAGTGCGCTTTCCCACGCGGGTCTGGAGCATCCAGAGCTTACCCTGCTCTATGGTGAACTCGATATCGCACATATCGCGGTAATGGTCCTCGAGCGTCAGGAACACGCGCTCGAGCTCCTCACCTGCAGACTCGAGGCCCGGGGTGGCCTTGAGGTCGGCGATGGGCTCGGTGTTGCGGATACCGGCGACGACGTCCTCGCCCTGGGCGTTGACCAAAAAGTCACCGTAGAACTCCTTGGTGCCGTCGGCCGGATTACGCGTAAAGGCGACGCCCGTCGCAGAGGTCTCGCCCT
>CABSNF010000112.1 GCA_902478995.1 uncultured Collinsella sp. | reverse complement strand
TCAGTGTCTCGTGGGCTCGGAGATGTGTATAAGAGACAGACCATGCCCAGGGCAATATCGGCAGCAACAACACCAAAACAGGCAAGCGACCACGCCATCGCATTGAGCATGCCAACCTCCTCAAAACCCGGCACTTGGGACAGTCATTGTTGATGAGAATCGGGCGCAGCGCCAAAAGCCCCGCTCGGCGAGATGTCGAACGGGAAGGTGCCGCAGCGATTGAAGGCGGCAATGAACATGCGGATGGCGTTGGACGGCGTGGTGCCCACGAGCTGGGTTGCCGCCGCGAAGGCCGCCTTTTCCTCGGGCAAGACCTTCGCGACAACCGGGGTCATGTGTTCTGCCATGGCGCTTCCTTTTTGAAACGACGGTGGTGCGGATGGATGCGGGCCACGCGGCTGGGCGACGGGCTGTGAAGGCAACCCGATTGGCCCGCATCTGGAGTTTGTTCTACGGCGTTGGTATTACTTGGTATTCCTAAGTATTACCCCGCAGATAGAATACCATACCCGACCCCATGGGGACGGAGAAAAAACGGATCAATTTGTTGCTGAGTAAGTCTTTAGAGCGTGATGATGTCCGAGATATTGAGGGCCCGAGCGTCAGCGGCATCGTGCGTGGCAAGCAACAGCATACGGCCGTCGAGCAAGTCGAGCACGACCTCGGTGCATGCGTCGCGCGCAGCGATGTCTAGACCGGTAAAGGGCTCGTCCAGAATCACTGCGCCGCCCGGACACAGCAGGGCTCGGGCAATCTCGACGCGACGGCGCTGCCCGCCCGAGAGCTCGGCCACGCGGGCATGCACATCGATCCCCGGTACCAGCAGGCGCAACAAGGCAGCGGCACTCGAGGCATCCACGCGTGCATCGGCGCACACCAGCACGTTATCCAAAGCAGAGGCGTCCTCAACCAGGCGCGTATCCTGAAACACCATCGAGCACGGCGCGCACTCCCCCGCCGCCAGCGCAAGCAGCGTCGACTTGCCCACGCCCGAGGTGCCCATCACGCAGGCGCGCCCACCGGCGGGCACACGAAGCACCAGTCCGTCGAGCGCCGGAGCCCAGGGAGCGCGATCGCCCACGGCGAGCGCAAGCTCCGCAGCAGCCCTGCCGCCAGCAGAGCCGCCTGCACGTCCGCGAGGACAACGCCCATGCGCCCGCACAGCAGCACGCCATGCTGCGGGCCCCGAAGCCCGCAGCAGCCACACCAGCACGCGCTCGCATGCCCACGATGCCGCCACGACCAACACGGTCCACGCCAGCAGGTCAGCCGTCTCGATGAGCAGTTTCGCCTGATAGATGCGCTCACCCACGGTGCCCACCGCCATGCCGATCAGCTCCGCCGCCACGCCGGCCTTCCAGCTCATGCCAATCACGGCGCGGGCGCACGAAAGCACAAACGGCAGGACTTCGCGCCAGGTGTGGGCACAAAACAGTCGCCAACCCCGCACGCCATGCAGACGAAACATCTGCTCCAGCGGTTTATCCGCTTGCGTCAAGCCCTCGACCAGCGAAAAATACACTCCCGGCAGCGCCATCAAAAAGACCGCCGCAATGCTTACGCGCGCCGATCCCAGCCAAATGAGCAGCATGACCACCACGCAGGCAACCGGCGTCGCCTTAACAAACGAAAGCGCCGGAGCCACCAAGCGGGCAAACGCCCGCGAGCGCGACGAAATTCCGGCCAGCAAACCACCGCACACCGCGGCAAGCGCCAAACCGCCTAGAATCCGCACACCCGAGCCCGCCAGAATCGCCCACGTGCCGGCATCGCATACCAGCCGCAGCAACGCCACCACAACAGCACCCAGACCCGGCAAAATCAGCGGCTGTGCCACCAGCGCCGCCACGAAGACCCACACGGCAAGCCAAAAGGCGGCAACGGCACCTGCTGCCGCCACCGCCTTCATACGCTCTATCATTTGTCGAGCAAACGCACGCACGGGTTACTCCATGTAGTAGAAATCATCAGCCGGGAGCTTGCCGCCCACGGCGCTCGCGTCCGCATCGGCCAGCACCTTCAGGTACCCACCGAGCGCGGCCTTCATATCCTTCCCTGTCTGGCAGACAAGCATGCACCCGGGAATCGCCTTCTCGGCGATCTTGGCGTTATCCACGATGCCCGCATCGACCACGGCCTGCGCCCAGTCCGCCGGCGCCGCGTTCACGGCCTCAACGCTCGCAGCATGGCAGCTCAGGAATTCCGCCACGGCCTCGGGATGCTCCTCGGCAAAGGCACGGCGCACCACGGTCACACCCGTCAGCAAGCGCGAGCCCGTGTCTCCTGCCAGCTCGTCCCACACATCGGTCAGGCTCACCGGTGCCGACAGCTTGCCCTCGCTCTTTGCGATGGCCGCCGTCTTGAACGGCTCGGGTAGCACGCCCACGGCAGTCGGGTCGGCAAGCAGGGCCGAGAGCACCTCGGTAGGCTCGCTCTTAAACTCGAGCGCCACCTGACCGGCCAAGCCCGCGCGCTCCAGCAGGTAGTTCATGACGTACTCCGGCGTGGTGCCCTTGCCCGTCATATAGACGGTATGGCCCGCCAGATCGCCAAACGAGGCCACACTCGCGTCGCCCGTCACCACGTTCAGCACGCCCAGCGTGTTGATGTCGATGACCTGCACCGCGCCCTCGGTCTTGTTGTAGAGCACGCTCGCCACGTTGGCGGGCACCAGGGCGATATCGATATCGCCCTGAATGACCTTGGGCACAATCTCGTCGGCGGCAGTGTTGATCGCAAAGTCGAACTCATTGTCCGTCTCGCCATCGGCTGCCTGGTCCATAAACTGCACCAGACCGATCGACGTCGGACCCTTGAGCGAGGCGACGTGCACCTCGACCGGCTCTGCGGCAGCACCGGCGCCGTCCGTGGCAACCGAGCCCGCGGCGGACCCGGCACCGGCAGCCCCGCCGCCACAGCCCGCGAGCGCAAGTGACAGGGCGCCCGCGGCGAGCGCCGAGGCAAACCCCCGGCGCGACATCTCAACATCAAACGCGCGCATCGCTAGCACGTCCCCTCGTTAGGCATCGTCCATGCGTGATGGTCGGTATGCAGCAGCTCCTCGGCCAGCGGCGAGAGCGGCGCGCCCAAAAACTCGCGGTAGCACGCCTGGACATCGGGATTCTCGTGCGAGAAGCGAATGTCCGCCTTCGCATCCAGGCCCCACAGCACCTGGCCGCGCTCGGCTGCCAGCTCGCAGCCGTCGTGGATGGGCTGACCGCCACCGCCGACGCAGCCGCCCGGGCATGCCATAACCTCGACGAAGTCATAGCTCGCACGGCCGTCGCGAATCGCGTCGAGCAGACGGGCGGCGTTGCCCAGCCCGTGCGCCACGGCGACGCGCACCTTGGTACCGTCGATATCGGCCACGGCCTCCTTCCAGCCCTCGAGTCCGCGCACGTCAGTGAAGAAGTCGGCATCCGGGTTCTTGCCCGTCGCCAGGTAATATGCCGAGCGCACGGCGGCCTCCATCACGCCGCCCGTGGCGCCAAAGATCACACCCGCGCCCGTGCCAAAGCCCAACGGCGTATCGAGCGGCTCCTCGACCAGCGTGTCAACGCTCACGTGGCTCGCGCGGATCATGCGCACCATCTCGCGCACCGTCAGCGCAACGTCCACGTCGGGCGCGCCGCCCTCGCCCATCATGCTCGGCAGCGCACACTCGGCCTTCTTGGCCGTGCATGGCATAACGGACACCACGAACAGACGCTCGGGTTCCACGCCCAGCACCTTGGCGTAGTAGGTCTTGGCGATAGCGCCGAACATCTGCTGCGGCGACTTTGACGTGGACAGGCTGTCGACAAACTCGGGGTAACGTGCCTTCACAAAGCGCACCCAGCCCGGGCAGCAGCTCGTAAACATGGGCCAGCCGCGGCTGTCACCCTCGCCCTTGGCGGCGGCGCCCAGGCGCTCGAGCAGCTCGGAGCCCTCCTCCATAACTGTCTCTTATACACATCTCC
>CABSNF010000111.1 GCA_902478995.1 uncultured Collinsella sp. | reverse complement strand
TTCGTCGGCAGCGTCAGATGTGTATAAGAGACAGGTGTAAACTGGAGTGAGCAAACCGTGCCCAGCCTAAAGCGAGGTATTCAATATGTCTGACAAGCGCCGCACCTTTGCCGTTATCGACGGCAACTCGCTCATGCATCGCGCCTTCCACGCCGTGCCGCCGACTATGAACGCGCCGGACGGTCGCCCCACCAACGCGATCTTCGGCTTCCTGAACATGTTTCTTAAGATGATCGATGCCTTTAACCCCGACGGCGTGGTCGTGGCGTTTGATAAGGGCAAGCCGCGCGTGCGCATGGAGATGCTGCCGCAGTATAAGGCGCAGCGCCCGCCCATGGACCCCGATCTGCATGCGCAGTTCCCTATGATCAAGGAGCTGCTCGGTGCGCTCAACGTGCCGATTCTGCAGTCTGAGGGCTGGGAAGGCGACGATATCCTGGGAACCATGGCGCGCCTGGGTGAGGAGGCCGGCTGCGACATGCTGCTGGTGACCGGTGATCGCGATATGTATCAGCTCGTGACCGAGCACGTCAACGTGGTCTCGACCCGCAAGGGCCTGTCCGACGTGGCGATCATGACGCCCGAGAGCGTGGACGATCTGTATCACGGCATCACGCCGGCGCTCGTGCCCGACTTTTATGGTCTGAAGGGCGACACGTCCGATAACATCCCCGGCGTGCCGGGCATCGGCCCCAAAAAGGCGAGCGCGCTCATTGCGCAGTACGGTAGCCTGGACGAGGTCATCGCGCATGCCGACGAGGTCAAGGGCAAGATGGGCGAAAACCTGCGCGCACACATCGACGATGCTCTGCTGAGCCGCAAGGTCGCGACCATTCGCACCGATGCGCCCGTCGAGCTCGACTTTGACGAAACGTCCTTCCCGGCGTTTTCTGCCGACGAAGTGTCCGCGGCGCTGGGCACGCTTGGTATCACCGCCATGCAGAACCGTTTCTTGGCGCTGATCGGCGGCGAGGGCGGGACTGCTGCCGCTGCTAGAACGTTTGAGATGCCCACGATTGAGCGCACCGCTGCCGGCGATGCCGAGGCGCTTGCTGCCGTGGCGTCCGAGGTTTCGCGTGCGATCGAGGCGGGCGAGTGGGTCGCCGCCGTGGTGGACGACGACAAGGAAGAGGGCGCGCTCTTTGGACTGACGCGCACGCTGTGGTTGGCGACGTCCAAGGGTCTGTTCGCGCTCGAGGAGGGCGACAGCTGTGCGGCGGCTGAGACTGAGGGCTTCAACTTCGCCCACGGCGTGATTGCCGGCGTGCTTGCGCGCCTGTTTGTGGCGGGCCGCGTGGCGAGCCCGGATATGAAAGCGCTGCTGCATGAGCTTTCGCCCATCGATTCTTCTGAGCCCGAGCTCATGGATCCGCTCGCTGCCGATTCCACGCGTATCTTCGATACCGTGGTCGCCGCCTATCTGCTGGATTCCGATCGCTCCGAGTTCGATGAGGCATATCTGGCCGATACTTATCTGCAGATGGCGCTGCCTGCGACACGCGGTGCAGAGGGTGCCGGTGAGGACGCTCCGGCGCCCGCCGCTCGCACGGCGGCCTTGACGCTGGCGCTGGTCGCACCGCTGCGCGACCGCATGACCCGCGAGAACGCCGTCAACGTGTTCGATGGCATCGAGATGCCACTCGTGCCGGTGCTTGCCAAGATGGAGCGCGCGGGCATGCTCGTGGATCCCGATCGGCTGCGCAGTCTGTCCGA
The DNA here is from genome assembly GCA_902478995.1 of uncultured Collinsella sp. GTDB lineage: Bacteria > Actinomycetota > Coriobacteriia > Coriobacteriales > Coriobacteriaceae > Collinsella. The sequence goes on along the minus strand of CABSNF010000111.1, from coordinate 2,264 downwards.
GGGCCTGGCGACCCAGATCACCGAGGTCGAACGAAGCATTCGCGACCTTGCCGGTGACGAGACCTTTAACATCGGCAGCCCCATGCAACTTTCGCATGTGCTCTTTGATGTGATGGGCCTTCCGACCAAGGGTCTCAAAAAGACCAAGCGCGGTTACTATTCGACTAATGCCAAGGTACTAAGTGATCTTGCCCGTGACCACGAGATTGTTCGTTTGATCTTAGACTGGCGCGAGAAGTCCAAGATCAAGTCAACCTATCTGGACACGTTGGGCCCGCTGCGCCGCGGTGACGGTCGTGTGCACACCACGTACAACCAGACCATCACCGCGACGGGGCGTCTGTCTTCGAGCGATCCTAATCTGCAAAACATTCCGACGCGCTCGGAGCTGGGTCGTACCGTCAAGACGGCGTTTTCGGCAGGCGAGGGAAGCGTCTTTTTGGCGGTGGACTACTCGCAGATAGAGCTGCGTCTGCTGGCACATCTCTCGGGTGACGAGCACTTGGTGCGCGCCTTTAACGAGGGCGAGGACTTCCATGCCGAGACGGCGGCGCGCGTATTTGGTGTGCCGGTGTCCGAGGTAACGCCCGACCTGCGCAGTCGCGCCAAGGCCGTGAACTTTGGCATCGTGTACGGCCAGCAGGCCTACGGTCTGTCGCAATCGCTGCATATCTCGATGGCCGAGGCGCGCGACATGATCGACCGCTACTACGAGGCCTACCCGGGCGTGCGTACGTTCCTCGACAACGTGGTGGCGCGCGCCAAGCAGACGGGCTACGCCGAGACCATGTACGGCCGCCGTCGTCATATTCCGGAGCTCAAGGCCAAAAACCCGCAACTCCGCGGTTTTGGCGAGCGCACGGCCATGAACCACCCCATGCAGGGAACCGCCGCCGACATCATCAAGATCGCCATGGCCCGCGTAAGCCGCCGCCTGGAAGAAGAAGGCTTTGCCGCCCACATGATCCTGCAAGTGCACGACGAACTGGACTTTGAGTGCCCCGTCGACGAAGCCGAGCGCCTAACCACCATGGTCCGCGACGTCATGGAACACGTAGTAGACCTCCGCGTACCGTTGATCGCCGAAGCTTCGACTGGAGTGACCTGGGCAGACGCCAAGTAAGGGCACGACCACAATTCCAAAGTAACCAAAACCAGAAGGACGCCCCTCATCAACAAGGAGCGTCCTTCGTTTAATAAAAATCAGCCAAAGTATCTAGGCGCCAAGACGCCATCCATGCGGCAAGCAAGTCAACGTAGCCATGCCCGGGGCCGGCCGTTTGATTTTTGTAGATTCCGCACGAGCCGAAGAGCACTTAATGTGCTCTTCGAGCGAGCCCAGGACCTGACCGAACAAAAATCAAACGGCCGGCCCCGGGCATGGCGGCGAGTTTAACGAGCCGCCAGGATGGCGTCGATGAGCGTCAGTACGCCCCCGTCGTTGTTGCTCGGAATGCGCCACTTGGCGTGCGCGTTCATGTGCTCCTCGGCATTGTCCACGATAAAGCTGTGACCGACGCGCTCGAGCATGGGGATGTCGTTGTAGGTATCGCCCACGGCGGCAGCATCGGCAATATCGATGCTCAGGTGCTCGCACAGGTGCGCGACGCCGGCGCCCTTGTCGACACCCAGGTTCATAAAGTCGATCCACTCGCGCCCGGCGTTGGTGACGTAGAGCTTGTCCGAGAACTCGGGGCTATAGGTCTCGCGGAATGCGGGCTCGGCATCATAGGCCGGGAAGAAGATTGAGATCTTGTTGGACTCGATATCAAGGCCCTCAAAGCTATCGACGTAGTTGATTGTGTTGTAGTAGACGCTGATCTCGTCGTGGTATTGATGGTCGCGGGCAAGCACGTAGAACTCGTCGAAGCAGCACAGGACGGGGACAGCGCGAGGATCTTCCGAGGCACGGCTCAAGACCTGCTGATACAGCTCCACGTCAATATTGCTCTTATAGATATAGCTGCCGCGATAGATCACGCACGCTCCGTTGTCGGGACAAAAAGCGAGGCGGTTCTTGACGCCCTCGAACATCTCCTCGAGCTTGGGGGCGGGACGTCCGCTGGCGGGGCAGAATACGATGCCGGCGTCGGCGAGCTTGTCCAGGCGCTCATCAAGACCCTGGGGCAGCACGCGCTCGTCGGTCAGCAGCGTCTTGTCCATGTCGACGGCGAGAATCTTAATGTTTCCGATATTGGCGTCCGATTCGTAAGTTTGCATAAAAGCGAGCCTTTCGTTTCGAGATTGTTTCAGACGTTATAACC
>CABSNF010000110.1 GCA_902478995.1 uncultured Collinsella sp. | reverse complement strand
AAATCCGCTCGCGGGCGTTATTCGCCGGCAGGCGGTTGTGGTGCGGACGAAGACGGGGTCGAGCCCTCGCCACCATCCTGGCGCGGCTTGCGGGAACGGCGACGGCGACGGCGCTTTTGACCCTGGTCGGCCGAGCCCTCGCCACCGCGCGGCTCGCGTTCGTCGCGAGCGGCGCCATGCGAAGCCTTGGCAGCCGCTCCCCCGCCATCTCCGGGACGACGGCGCGTGACCTTGACCTCGCCATCCGAGACCTGATCGGCCACGGAGGGCACTGAAGGCTTCTGCTGCGCGCCCGAGGAATGGCGACGGCGCGGACGCGGCGCGCGCTCCTCCTCGCCACGTGACTTGCCGCCCTTGTCGACAGGCGCATCGGAGGCCGAGGCGCCCTTGGAAGTGGCACCGACCTCGCGAGCAGCTGCGGCGCGGAAGGCGTCCTCGCGCTCCTCGCTCGACAGATGACGGCGGCGGCGACGTGTGGGGTTCATGCCGCCGCCGCGATTCTGCTGCTGGGGCTGCTGAACCTCGCGCTCGCGAGAGGCGTGCTTGCCCGCGGCTGCAGCCTCGGTAGCATCGCCCGAGCCCGCGCGCTTGCGACGGCGACGGCCATCGGCCGCCCCCTCGGCCTCGGGTGTCTCGGCCTTACCGCGGCCCTTTCCGCGGCCACGGCCCTCGCCCTGACCCTGACCGGCGCGAGCATCGGATTCAGCATCGCGACGACGGCGCTTGGGCATCGACGTGCCGGCCAGACGGTCGGCACTCGACAGGCCATCGCCCACATCGACGCCGTTTTCGCGATCGAGCTCCATGAGCGCCAGACGCATCTCGGGCGACTCAATGCGCTCGAGCACGTCGCGCGTCACGCAGTCGGGGCGGCAGTTGCAGCCCTGCTCGGCGGCCTTCTTTTTGCAGCCCTCCGAGCACGTCATATCGGCTAGGTTGACCTTAAAGACCTTGCCGTTCTCCAGGCGCAGCACCAGCTGCTCACGCGGCGTGTCATACTCCTGAATACGCGCCTTGCCGAGCGGCGTATCGATGAGCGTCTTCTTTTTGGGCGCACGGCTCTTAAAGTCCTTGTACGCCTCGAACTCATAGCGCAGGCAGCACATCAGGCGGCCGCAAACGCCGCTGATCTTGGACGAGTTGAGCGGTAGGTCCTGCTCTTTTGCCATGCGGATCGAGACGGGCTCAAACTGTCCGCCAAAGCGCGTGCAGCAGAGCTCCTGTCCGCACTGGGCATAGCCGCCCACCAGGCGGGTCTCGTCACGCACGCCGATCTGGCGCATATCGACGCGAATGTGCAGCGTCGAGGACAAGTCCTTGACGAGCTGGCGAAAATCGACGCGCTCCTCGGCTGCAAAGTAGAACACGGCCTTCTCGCCGCCAAACAGGTACTCGACGCCCACCGGCTTCATCTCGAGGTCGAGCTCCTTGACCAGGCGGCGGAAGTCGACCATGGCCTCGTCGCCCTGGATGGCCAGGTCGTCGGCAAGCTGCAGGTCGATGTCGCTCGCCACGCGCAGCACGGGCTTGAGCGGCTGACCGATCTCGTCTTGCGGCACCTCAAAGGGATCGGCAGTGACCAGGCCGATCTCGGTTCCGCGCTCGGTGGAGCAAATGGCATAATCGGCCTCGAGGATATCCAGATCCTGCGGATCGAACCACAGGTCGCGCGAGGCGTAGGTAAACTTAACGGGTACGACTAACGGCATTTCAGTGCCTTCCTGATATCGAACAGCATGACCTCGATGGCCAGCTGGGGAGTAACGTTTCTGGCGATGTTGCGCTCGGCGGTCGCGACTGCCTCGAGCGCCCGCGTGGCACCCGCAACATTGGTCGCGGCAGCAAGCCGACCGATCGTGTCGCGCACGTCTTCGTTCACCACGTCGGCCGCCTCGTCCTGAAGCGTCAGCAGCACGTCGCGCATGAGCGTCCGCGCGCTCGCCAGCGCTTCCATGATACCCGAACGCTCGCGCGCGTTGAGTTCGCGCTTGTTGCGGTCCTCAAGCTGCTTCAATGCTCCACGCGACAGGTAGTCGGCGTTTTGCTCGAGCACCTTTTCCTGCGTGGACTTGACCTCGGCGAGCGGCGCCTTAACGGCGACGATGAGTGACTTGGCGCGGCTGAGCACGTCGGCCTCGTCGGCGGCGATAAGCGAATCGATGGCGCGAACCATCTGACGGCGGGCGTCCTGGCGCTCGGCGCTCTTGAGGAACTCGATGCCACGCGTGGGGCTTCCCGCTACGGCGACGGCCATGCGGCAACGCGCAGGGTCCTGACCGGTGGCGCGGCTCACGGCCTGCGCGGCGACGGCGGGCGACACCAGCCGAAACGGCACGCACTGGCAGCGGCTCACGATGGTGGGCAGCATCACGTCTGCCGAGGTGCCCAGCAAGATAAACATAACGCCCTCGGGCGGCTCCTCGAGTGTTTTGAGCAGTGCGTTGGCGGTGTTGGCGCGCAGCTGCTCGGCCCGGTCGATGATGTAGACCTTGGCCTTGGCACGGATGGGCGCCAGAGGCACGTCATCGAGCAGCTCGCGGGTCTGGGCGATGAGGTAGCCCGTGGCGCTCTCGGGCGTGTAATAGTGCACGTCGGGGTGCGTATGGCGGGCGACGCGCACGCAGCTATCGCATGAGCCGCAGCCATCCTGCTCGCACAGGAAGGCTTGGGCGAGCGCCCACGCGGCGTCGAGCTTGCCCGCGCCGGGCGCGCCCAAAAACAGGTAGGCGTGCGATGCGCGACCGCTGGCGACGGCGTTGGTCAAAAAGTCGCGCACGCGCTCTTGGGTGTCGAGCTTGGCCAGCAGGCTTGCCTGAGCGGGGGCCATGTTACTCGGCCTCCTGGGCAAGCGCGGCGGTGACGGCGTCCTGGGAAATATCGAGGCCGTAGGCGCGAACCTGCTCGACCGTCTTCTCGAAGACTTCCTCGATGGTCGCGGTCGCGTCGATGAGCTTTACGCGGTTTGGTTCCTCGGCGGCAATGGCGCAAAATCCCTGGTAGACGCGCTCTTGGAAGGCCATGCCCTTGGCCTCCATGCGGTCGGCCGCACCGCGGGCGGCCATGCGCAGCGCCGCCTGCTCGGGCGTGATGTGATAGACGAGCGTGAGCGCCGGGTGCGTACCCGCGACGGCCAGGTTGTTGGCGTCGCGTACTATCTGGCGATCGAGGCCATCGGCAAACGCCTGGTAGCAGGTCGTGGAATCGTAGAAGCGATCGCACAGGACCACCTTACCGACAGCAAGGGCGGGCACGATGACCTCGTGCACCAACTGAGCGCGCGCCGCCTCGTAGAGCAACAACTCGCAGGTGTCGCCCATCGCTGTATTGGCGGGGTCGAGCAGCAGAGCACGGATCTTTTCGCTGATGGCGGTACCGCCCGGCTCGCGCAGGCTCACAACCTGGTAGTCAGCGAGTTCAAGAGCGCGGGCAAGCAGGCGCGCCTGCGTGGACTTGCCGGCGCCATCGACGCCCTCGAGCGTGATAAAGCTATGTTGAGCGGGCTCAAAAGCCATGGGCGCAGCCCCTTCCTACAAGGCGCGTAAATGCGAGTTATAGCGACCAAGCCATGATACCCCAGTGCTCGGCGCGCCCCAAATCCAACCTAGCCATCGAGGCATCCCCGAAGTTGCGGTGAAATAGGGACTGATTGAAGCTCTGAGACCGCCAAACAGTCCCTATTTCACCGCAACTTATGATGGGGAATTTTGTGCGCTGGGTATAATCGTCGTATTGCATTGAAATGTGGCGAAAGGAGTGGCAATGTCTCGGTATTGCGCCTCGTGCGGCAAGCTTCTTGCAGATAATGCCAAGTTCTGCACCTCGTGCGGTGCACCTGTTGAGCAAACAACCGCGAGCGATAGCCAGCCCGCTTTTGAGCAGACCGGCTCCCTTGATACGCCGCAAGTCAAGGCGGACGACCCCCTCGCCTATCGCCCCGACCCCGCCGCAGGCCCCGCGGCCGTCGAGACCACGCAGCGCATACCCGTCTGTCTCTTATACACATC
>CABSNF010000109.1 GCA_902478995.1 uncultured Collinsella sp. | reverse complement strand
CACTTCTAGCTTCGTCGGCATCGTCAGATGTGTATAAGAGACAGCCTTTGCGTGCGGAACTCGCGACAAACTTAACCCCCGCCCTCAGCCCCGGAAGCCCTCCCTGCCGTCACATTATTCAACCAGTTTTGCGGGCGTGCGCCGCTGCGCGGCTAGCCCGCGTGCTCCTCGGCGGGGTTGCTCTGATTGTTTTTGTTGAAGCTCTGCCTTTGGCTCAAATGGAAACGGGAGACGCATCTGCATCCCCCGCTTTTGTTGTGGTTACTCTAGGTCAATAAATTTAGTGCTTAGGATCTTGCCGTCTTTTACTAGCATTCTGGCCATGGTGGGGCCTCGGGTGCCTCTGGGGTAGCTGGCGCTGCCCGGGTTGAGGACTAAGCAACGGCCCACTTGGGCTTCTTTGGTTACGTGGGTATGGCCGTTGATGGCTACGTCTACGGATCCCACCGGAAGGTCTTCGCGGTAGTGGGCTACGGCGAATTTGAGGCCTTCGTAGGTAAAGAGCGCAAGACGGTCTACATCGGGGCCGTAGTCGCGGTAGTAATCGTTGTTGCCCAGTACGGCCCGAACGGGGGCGATGGTGCATAGGTGCTCGTAGTCCATCTCTGACGTGAGGTCGCCGGCGTGGATGATCAGGTCTGCGCCCTCAAGCTCATCCAAGAGCGCAGGCGATAAATAGCCGTGGGTGTCCGAGATGATGTCGATACGCTTGGCGCTTGCACTGTTCATGGGATCCCTTCCGCAAAAAACGATTCGGCAGATACATACAAAAAGGCCCCACGGCTCCGCAGACGATGGGTCTACAGGGCTGCGGGGCCAGTGTGCTAGAGACTCAGAGCCTTCTTGAGCGGCACGACGCGGCGGCGCGAAACCGGCACGCGTTCGTCGACGCCCGTAATGCCCAGCTGGATGGCGCCCGAGGGCACCGTCTCCACATCCGTGACGCACGCCAAGTTGACGATATAGCGGCGGTGAACACGGAAGAAGCCAAAGTCGCAGAGCTTGGCCTCAAACTGCGCCAGCGAGGTCGTCGACAAAAAGCGATCATCGACGGTATAGATGCAGGAGTAATCGTCCTTGGCCATGATAAAGCGAATGTCGTCCACGGGAATGAGCACCTTGCGGCCGCCCTTTTCCACCGGGATACGCTCGATGGTCACCTTGCTGTCCGTAACCGGCTTGGTGCGTTGCATGACCTTCTCGATCGCGCGATCCAAGCGAGCTTCCTCGACCGGCTTCATCAGATAATCGACGGCATCCACGTCGAATGCCTCGACCGCATGGTCACTATACGCAGTCACAAACACGATCGCCGGCGGATTTTTGAGCTTATGCAGCGCCTCGGCAAGTTGCAGGCCCGAGGCACCGGGCATCGAGATATCGAGAAACACGACATCCACGCGACTTTCCATAAGCATCTCGATGGCGGAGCGGACGCTCGACGCCTCCGTGATCGTGCCGATCTTGCCCGTTTGCTCGAGCAGGAAGCGAAGCTCCGAGCGAGCCGGCGCCTCATCATCCACAATCATCGCACGCAGCATAGGGATAAAACCTTTCGTCAACTAACTACGCCGGGCATCCGTCGCATGACGTTGAGCCCGTAGCCTTTTATTTTACTCTTGAATGTCAAAGATGCTCTCTGACAAATCAAGATGAAGGAGCACTTTGGTGCCCTTGCCCGGCGCCGATTCGACACGCGTATAGGAGTGCGGCCCATAAAAGCGATGGATGCGCTCCGAAATATTGTGCATGGCCACACCGGCGCCGCCACCCTGGGGAGAGCTGGCGTCGGGACGGGCAGAGCGCTCGTCAAACAGTCTTGCGGCGGTACCCTCATCCATGCCCACGCCATTATCGGCCACGGCAATCAAGATTGCATCCTCGCCGTCTTGGTGAACGGTCACGTCGATCCTCAGGGCGTCGTCATCGCCCATACCATGACGTACGGCGTTCTCGACAATCGGCTGGATCACGAACGCCGGCACCAGCGTATCTTCCACGTCCTCGGACACATCGAACGTCGCAAGCACGCGGTCCTCGCCAAAGCGGGCCTTCTCAAAGGTAAGGTAGCGCTTGGTCTGTGCAACCTCGCGCGAGACCGGAATAAGCGATCCCGAGTTGTCGAGCGTGGCACGATAGAACGATGAGAACTCACGAAGCAGTTCGCGGGCCCGCAGCGGGTCGGTGCGCGTAAACGATGCAATGGTGTTCAGCGTGTTGAACAGGAAGTGCGGGTTAATCTGCGCCTGCAGCGCACGCACCTCGGCGCGCGCTGTGAGTTCCTTTTGCACCTCGAGCTCGTGGATGGCGAGCTGCGTGGACAAGATCTCGGCAAAGCCCGAGGCAAGCGCGTACTGGGTACGGTCGACGGCGCGCGGGGTCTTGTAGTAGAACTTGAGCGTGCCGACGGTACGATCGCCCACCTTGATGGGGGCGATAATGCCGGCGGGGACTTGGTTGTGCGAGCCATCCGAGCCCACGACATCCACCATACGGTTGAACGACTGCACGATGCCATGTTCGATAACGTAGCGTGTGGCAAGCGTGTGGATGGGAGAATCTGGCAGTAGTTTTTCCTCAAACTCGCCCGCGCAGGCCAACACGTTGCCCTCGTCGGTGATGGCCACCGTCATGGCGCGCGTCTCGGGCAAAATGCGCCGGCACACCAAACGCGCCGACTCCTGCGTCAGACCGCCCTTAATGTCCTCGAGCATGGCCGAGGCCACCGAGAGCGTCTCCTCGGTGTACTGGGAGCGCACCGAATCGGGATTGAGCGTCAAAAAAATAAAGATGCACAGAAAGATGCACAGCAGCGCGCAGGCAATCACCGTGGCGATCGGCTCGATACCGGTCACCAAGGCAAAAATAAAGTACACCAGCACGCAAATGGCGCAGCCAACGGCAATGATGCGAAAGATTGATATTGAACTATCGCGCTGGGCGCGGCGGTCGATCATTCGGCCCCCTCCAGGATACTGATCAGTTGTGCGTCACGCCAAAGCCCGTCCATGATCTTGGGCCAAAAGCTCTGGAAACGCAGGTAGCTTGCAGCGTTTTGGCGCGCATAGGCCTTTGCCTCGCCGATACCATGGCGCCAGATGCGCAGGTAGCCCTCATGCTCGCGGGTAAACACGCTGCGGACCATAGCGGTCTTGCGCACGCGGTCGTCGAGCTCGCGCGAAATCCACGGGCCCGGGTAGGGCATGAGCGATGCCGCCGTAACGGGAATGAGCTCCTTTTGATGCGCGGCGAATGTCAACTTGGCCCGTTCGTAGTACCAACGGTATACATCCTGCATAAAGCGCGGTGAGCGCTTTTCGGACTCCGGAGGCAGATGGCGCACGGTCCACTCGTTATCGAACCACACGTCGTAGCCAAACATGCGCATGTTAAAGAGGTAATCCAAGTCCTCGCCGCGGGTGATAAACGGGTCAAAGGCCACACGCGTAAAGGCGCGGGCGTGCAGGGCCATCAGGCCGCCGCACACGTAGTTGGAGCGCGAGATGCGGGTGCCCGAGAGCGCCTTTTTCATCCAACGGTTGAACTCAATGCGCTTGGTCCACCAACGATGGCAGATGCCCGCCTTGTCCGTGGGAGCCAGCGGCGAGCCGTCGCGATCGTAGAAATAGCCGCTCTTGACCAAGATCGGCAAGCCCTGACGCGTCTGCTGCCCCAACGCATAGGTCGCGCGCTTCATAAAGTCGGCGTCGATGACAGTCTCATCGTCATCCAAAAAGATAACCGCGTCATGCCCCAGCACAGCGGCACAGGCTAGCCCCATGTTGCGGATGGCACCGTAGCCTCGCAGGCTCACGCACTCGCCCGAACCCTTGGGCGCGATCTGAGCAACCCGGTCTGCAATGCGCGAGGCCTGGGTGTTGGTGACAACGGTGACCTTGAGCGTGGGATGCGCGTCGACAATCTCGTGCACGCGCAGCGACACATCGGCTGTGGCAGAAACGGGACAGACCACCAAAAGGATGATGCGCGGGATGTCACGTACCTGCTCAAGCGAGGCCAGACAGCGGTCGAGTTCGGGATTGTCGGCGTTGAGTCGCGTCGAATGGTCATAGGTGCCAGGGGCGTTTGCGCAAGCGTCATCGCCCGCCCAATATGTTGG
>CABSNF010000108.1 GCA_902478995.1 uncultured Collinsella sp. | reverse complement strand
CGGCGTAGCTCCCCGGCCCTCTCTACTATGGCTCTACTGTATGTCATGCGGACTCCAAACCGGACCTGATGGTCCAACTTTTTGTCCGCAGTCCCTATCCTTGGTAGCCCTGTGCTGCAAACGCACCTTAAACGCAAGGAGTCCCATGGATCTTATCGCCCAGCTCGCCCGCGAGCTCAACCTTAAGGCCGCCAACATCGAGGCAGCCGTCAAGCTCATCGACGAGGGCAACACCATCCCCTTTATCTCGCGCTACCGCAAGGAAGCAACGGGCGGCATGGACGACGTCGCCCTGCGCGCACTCGACGAGCGCCTGTCCTACCTGCGCAATCTTGAACAGCGCAAAGAGGACGTCATTCTGCTCATCGACGCCCAGGGCAAGCTCACGCCCGAGCTCGAGCAGCAGATTCGCGAGGCCACGCAGCTCCAGCGTGTCGAGGACCTCTACAAGCCCTACCGCAAAAAGCGCATGACCCGCGCGCAGAAGGCCCGCGAGGCCGGCCTGGAGCCGCTTGCCAACATGATCATCATGCAGGCCTCGGCCAAGGGCAGCGCACTCGACGCCGCCGCGGACTACGTCAACGAGGAGGCCGGCTTCGACACGCCCGAGAAGGCGCTCGCCGGCGCCGCCGACATCGTTGCCGAGACGGTGGCCGAAGACCCTGAGAACGTCGCCGACCTGCGCGCCTTTACGCAAAACACCGCCGACATCGTCGTTGAGGCCACCGACCCCGCAGAGAAGACTCCCTACGAGCCCTACTACAACTTTGACGAGCCGCTGCGCCGTATACCCAACCACCGCGTGCTAGCTATCGACCGCGGCGAGCGCGAGGGCAAGCTCCGCGTGCGCGTGAACGTCGACGGCGCTGCCGCCACGGCGCGCCTCGGCAGCCGTTGGCCCCGACGCCAGGGCGTGTTCGCGCCCGTCTTTGACGCCGCCATCGACGACGGCTACAAGCGCCTCATGGCTCCCTCGCTGGAACGCGAGGCCCGCGCCAAACTCACCGTTCGCGCCCAGACCGAGGCCATCAACGTCTTTGCCAAGAATCTCGAGGGCCTGCTCTCGGCACGCCCCGTGCGCGGCGCCCGCGTGCTCGCGCTCGATCCGGGCTACCGCACCGGCTGCAAGGTCGCCATCATGGACGAGACCGGCAAGCTGCTCGACCACGGCGTGGTCTACCCCACCAAGCCGCGCCACGACGTCGCCGGCACCAAGCGCGAGCTCGCCCGCCTCGTCAAGAAGGACGGCGTCAACACCATCGTCATCGGCAATGGCACCGCCAGCCGCGAGACCGAGGAAGTCGTCTCGGAGTTCATTGCCGAGCAGGCGCCTGGGCTGCGATACACCATCGTCAACGAGGCCGGCGCGTCGGTGTACTCCGCCTCCGAGCTCGCCAGCCAGGAATATCCCGACCTGGACGTCACCGTGCGTGGCGCCATGAGCCTGGGCCGTCGCCTGCAGGACCCGCTGGCAGAGCTCGTCAAGATTCCGCCCCAGTCTATCGGCGTGGGCCAGTACCAGCACGACCTTGACCAGGCCGAGCTCTCGCGCACTCTGGGCCACGTGGTGGAGGACGTCGTCAACCGCGTAGGCGTCGACGTAAACACCGCGAGCGCAAGTCTGCTGGGATACGTATCGGGCATTACGCCGAGCGTGGCCAAAAACATCGTGACCTACCGCGAGGAAAACGGCGCCTTTACCGATCGCCGTCAGCTCAAGAAGGTCCCCAAGCTGGGACCCAAGGCATATCTGAACGCCGCGGGCTTTTTGCGCATCAGCGGCGGCAAGAACCCACTCGACGCAACGAGCGTCCACCCCGAGAGCTACGAGGTGGCCACGTCCGTCCTAAAACGCGCCGGCGTTAAAGCAAGCGAGCTCAGCCGCGGCGGCGTGCCCGACATCGAGCGCCGCCTGGGCAGCATCTCGGCGCTGGCAAGCGACCTGAACTGCGGCACCCTCACGCTCATCGACATCGTTAACGAGCTCAAGAAGCCCGGTCGCGACCCGCGCGATGACGCGCCCGAGGTGGTCTTTAGCCGCTCGGCGCTTTCCATCGACGACCTGGAACCCGGCATGGAGCTCAAGGGCACGGTGCGCAACGTCGTGGACTTTGGCGCCTTCGTCGACGTGGGCGTGCACCAGGACGGCCTCGTACATATCTCTAAGCTGGCCAACCGCTTTGTCAAGCACCCCAGCGACGTCGTGCGCGTCGGTGACACGGTCAAGGTGTGGGTCGAAAAGGTCGATCGCGACCGCAAGAAGATCTCGCTCACCATGGTGCAGGGCAAGTAAACCGCCAAAGCAAAGGTACCCCCTGTAGCGATGTGCAAAATCGCGAGTATTCTGCAAATTCCACCGTTCCGGATGCCCCTCAGAGACGAAAAAGCAAAAAACAGCCCCCGTTTTAGCGTCGTCAGAGCCAAAACGGGGGCCGTTTTTTGCTTCGGTTAACTGATAAAGACCTTTACCTTGCTGAATACTCTCAATTTTGCACGGCGCAGGCGGGGGTACCTTTGCCCACGGCAGGATATGGAAGCCAATCGCCAACTTGCTGGCAAGCTCGTGCCGGCAGCCCCGGCCTTTCCTTTGCCTAGCGCGACCCTCGCGGAGCGCGTGAGCGATAGGGAAAGGAAAGGCCGGGGCGAACAGCCCACGGTACAGTCGGTGTTCGCGCTACGGCAGGATATGGAAACCGAGCGCCGCGATATCCTTGGCAAAACCGCGCACGGTATCGAGCGAGACCTCGTACGGGTCGCGACCAATGTTCTTGCGCTTGGCCAGGATGCTGTTGGGCACCGTAATGATCTGGCAACCGCAGGCCTCGGCCTGGTAAATGTTGATGAGCTCGCGCGTGGACGCCCACAGGACCTCGCAGTTGGGCTTTGCGGCGGCCTTCTTGACCGACTCCGTCATAAACGGAATGGGGTCGACGCCGGTATCGGCGATGCGGCCGGCAAAGAGCGAGATGATGGACGGCGTCTCGGCGTCGACGGCCTCGACCATCTCATCAACCTGCGTAGGCGTAAAGATGGTGGTGACGTTGACCTTGATGCCGTCGGCCGAAAGCTTGCGCACCAGCTCGGCGGTGGACTCGCCCTTGGTGGTCACGCACGGAATCTTGACGTAGACGTTCTCGGCCCAGGTAGCGATCTCGCGCGCCTCGACCTCCATGGTCTCGACGTCGTCGGCAAAGACCTCAAACGAGACGGACACATCGGTGATGTGGGCCAGGACCTCCTTGGCAAACGCGCGGTAATCCGTCACGCCGCCCTTCTTCATAAGGGACGGGTTGGTCGTGAAACCCTGAACGTTGCCGTTCTCGTACATGTCGAGCATGCCCTCGAGGTTTGCACCGTCAGCGAACACCTTGATTGCCATCTGCCTGATTCCTTTCGCTTGCACATGGGCGTTAAACTGCTAAACACTTTACCTACGTTTATCAAGGCGTGAGCTGCGGTTTTTTATCTTCTCGGCGAACGGTATAAACACCTCAGTGTTTGGATTGATAAACCGATTGAGCATGCAAAAGCAAAGAGCCGCAGTTTGGGCAAACGTCAGACGCGGGATTCATTAGATGAGGCCGAAATGCTGCATCGCTGTGACGGTGCCGTCGTGTGCGACATCGTCGGTCACGTAGTCGGCGAGCGCCTTGACCTCGGGCATGGCGTTGCCCATGGCCACGGCCGTCTCGACCGCAGCGAGCATGCCCAGGTCGTTACCCGAATCGCCGAAGCCAAAGGTGCGCGCGTTGCCGGTGCGACCCAGGTATTCCAGCGCTCGCGCCACGCCCACGCCCTTGTCAATGCCCTTGGGGCTCAGCTCGCGATTCTGACCACCGGTGTTGCACAGCTCAAACTCGCGATCGATAAAGCCGTCATCGTTGGCTACGCGAGCCAGGTAGCTCGCGACGATGCACACCTTGCCCACGCGCAGACTGCCGTCGACGCGCATCTCCTCGGCGCTGTGCACCACAGAAGTGCCAATCAGAGACGACTGCTCAACACCCGCGGGTTCCAGGGCAAAAGTAGCCACGTTGGTCTCGAAAAAGGCCTCAATCCCTGCCGCTGCCATACGGCGCGCAAGCTCCTCGATAACGTCCTCGTCAAAGCAGTCCTCATGCACC
>CABSNF010000107.1 GCA_902478995.1 uncultured Collinsella sp. | reverse complement strand
AACGCCGCCCAGGTTGCCGCCGCCGGTGCCGCCGAGACGCCCGCGGTCGAGGATGCCGGAGAGCTGCAGCGCAAATGGGCCGAGGTTGTCGAGCGTGTCAAGGCGCGTCAGGCTTCCTACGCAGGGCTTTTGCTCAACGCCCGCGCCACGGCCGACGACGGCTCCAAGCTCACGGTCTCGTTCCCCGCGGGTTCGACTTTTGCCATTAAGATGCTCGGTCGCGCCGATACGCAGTCGGTGGTCCTGCCGACGGTCTGCGCGGTCTTCGGTCGTCGTACCGTCGACTATGTCCTGGATGGGGGTGGCACGCCGGCTCCTCAACATGAGGAGCATTCTCCATCTGCACGGGCTGCGGCATCTGCGGACCCGCAACCCGTGCCCTCGGCGCCCCCTGTATCCTCGAGCGCCAGCGCGCCGCAGCAGCAAGCGGTGCCGGTAGCGGCATCGACCCCGTCGGCGCCTAAGCCCGCGGCGCCCAAACCGGCTGCTCCGACACCCGCGCCCAAGCCCGTCTCGCCCGCGCCCAAGTCGTCTGACCTGGGCAAAGCCCCCTGGCTACGCTCCGACAACCCCGCCGGCGCTCCTGCCACGGGTAAGCTCCCGACCGAGCCCGCACCTCGTGCGCCCGAGCGCTCGGCTGCCCCCAAGGCTCAGCCTGTCGCGCAGTCCGCGCCGTGGGAATCCGAGCAGGTGCCCTACGACGACGCTATGGTCGGCGGCTTCGCTGGCGATGCGAGCGGGGACGATCTGCCTCCGTTCGACGTGCCGGGTGCGGCGCCCGCGCCCAAGCCCGCTGCGGCTGCCCCCAAAGAGGAGGACGCTCCTGCAGCTCCCTGGGAGTCCAACCCCGGTGCCGGCAGCCCCTTCGGCCACCAGGGCGCAGCCCCGAGTATCCCGCAGACCGAGGACGAGGCCAAAGACCTCATCCGCAGCGTCTTCGGTCAGGCCACCATCTTCAAACCGGTGGAGTAGCTGTACGGGCGGGTATACTGCTCAAGAAGAGAACCCTTTGAACGGAGCGAGCTTATGATGTGGGAATATGTCCGCCTTGAGGACGATACGCAGGTTTCGTATTCCGAAGTCCGGGAGGACAACACGGTGAAGGTTGTTGTGGAGCGCCCGCGCGATTGGGGTTTTGACACGGCGGAGTGTATCTTGCCGGCATTCAATTGGGTGTCACACGAGGGCTTTAGCGAAGCGGACCTCAAAGAACTCGATGATTTCGTGCGTAACAATGCCCCGCTCATCCTGCGTTTTGCCTACGAAGGCGGACGAGTCTATGCCTAGTCTGTTTCGATTCGGGCCGTACATCATCTTCTTCTGGACGGGGGAGAACGGCGAACCTGTCCATGTTCACGTTGCAGTCAAGCGCCCCACTGCCGAGGCAACCAAGATATGGCTTACCCGCTCCGGCGGATGCAAGCTGGCCCATAACAAGGGCGATATTCCTGCTCGGGATTTACGCGATATCATGCAGTTTGTTTCATCTAACCATGCGCTGATTTGCAAGCGTTGGAAAGAAACAACCGGCGGGCTATCGTTTTACTGCTGAGGGCCACTCGCCGGACTTGGGACTCTTAGCTCTTTAGGGGCTTTTAATTCGACCTTGCATAATCTTGGGGGCGCATCACGCTCCAGGACATGTATATCGACTGAGGTAGTGTGTCCGCCCCGCTTGCTTGCCCCGCGCCGTGGTACGATTTTTGAGTTTGAAAGTCCCGCCGTGCTCCGGCTGCCCTTGCAGCTCGGCGTGCGGCCGCACGTAAAGGAGCCATCATGGCCGGTATGAACATGCAGCAGATGATGAAGCAGGCTCGCAAGATGCAGGAGCAGCTTGCCGCCGCGCAGGAGAACCTCAAGTCCCAGACCGTCGACGCCTCTGCCGGCGGCGGCATGGTCAAGGTGACCGTTAACGGCGAGATGGAGCTCGTCAACCTCACCATCGATCCCGATGCCCTCGATCCCGAGGACGTCGATATGCTGCAGGACATGATCATGGCTGCCGTCAACGAGGCCGTCCGCGGCGTCAACGAGCTCGCCAACAAGCAGATGGGCGCCATCACCGGCGGCCTCAACATCCCGGGCATGCCGTTCTAAGACACGCATATATATGAGTGCGAATCACAGTCTGCAAAAACTGCTTGATGAGCTGGGCCGTCTGCCGGGCATTGGTCCCAAGTCGGCCCAGCGCATCGCCTATTACCTGCTCGAGGCCGATGCCGAGGAGGCCCGCCGCCTGGCCGAGGCCATCCTGGAGGTCAAGCAGGAGGTCCACTTTTGCAGCCGCTGCTTTAACTACGCCACGGCCGACGAGTGCTCCATCTGCCAGGACCCGATGCGCGATACCACTCGCATTTGCGTGGTGGGCGAGCCGCGCGACGTCCAGGCAATCGAGCGCACGGGCAGCTACCATGGCCTGTACCATGTGCTGGGCGGCGTGATCAGCCCCATGGACAAGATAGGTCCCGAGCAGTTGCACATCCGCGAGCTGCTGGCGCGTCTGGGCCACGAGGACATCCACGAGGTCATTATCGCCACCAACCCCAATATTGAGGGCGAGACCACGGCGAGCTACCTGGCCCGCACTATCAAGCCGCTGGGCGTCGAGGTGTCGCGTCTGGCAAGCGGCCTTCCCGTGGGCGGCGACCTGGAGTATGCCGACGAGCTTACGCTTGGCCGCGCCATCGAGGCCCGCCGCGCGATTTAGGTGGCGCGCCTGCTCCTGCCGTATGTTTTCCTCGCGACGCACGGGGTAGCCATAATTTCCCTGTGCGACTGTGATTTTGTTGTGCAACAAAGATGCTTCGTATCCGCTTATCGCATGGATGCTTCCGCTCGCATCCTTAATTTGCCCATTCGTTGCGCAACCTTTTGGGTTCGCTGATACACTCAAATATGGATTCGAATGAATGCGCCGCTCCCGAGCGGCGTGTTTTTGTTGGAGGAGAACGCATGCGGCCCGGTGGCACTCAGACAAAGCGCGGCGCCGCGGTGCGCATGCGACGCCGGCTGGGCCTGGCGCCTCGGGCGTACGCGCTGCTGTCGTGCTCGCTGGTGCTGGTCATAGCTGGCGTTTCTGCCTATGGCATGACCGTGCCGTCCATGATGCAGGCGCATGCCGCACGCGAACCGCGCGTGGAGCATGAGGTCAAAAGTGACCTGGGCACCACGACTGGATATGCTTGGGCAAGTGTGGTCGCGCATATTGTGTTTGGCACCGACGATGCGGACGGCGCCGAGGCCCCGGACAACGAAGTCACGCTTGCCAATGGCAAAACCATCGTGCTCACCAACACCAAGATCATCGATCGGTTGTCCAACAATAGCGTGGCGGCAACGGTGAATAAGGTCGAGCAGCAAAAGGAGCAGGACGCCCAGCAGTCCGGAAAGCCCGGTAGCTCGGATACTTCTGGCTCCGGCTCGGATTCATCGAGTTCGGGCGGCGGCTCTGGGGCGGGTTCCTCTACCGGAGGGTCTGGAAACGGCGGCTCGACGGGCGGCAACGCTGACAACGATGCAAACTCCGGTGGCCTTTCCGCTGCTGAGGAAGAGAGCATTCACAGTTGGCTTGTGACCAAGTACAACATGCTCGACGGCTATGTTTCTCGTGCCAATGATGTGGTCTCGACCTATAACTCTACGGGAGATCCTAGACCGTGCGACAGCCTGGTCGGGGAGATGTTTGTCATTCGAGCCGAGTTCGGTCGTCAGACATTCTCGCCCCGGTCAAAGTGGTATCAGCAGTATGCCAATCTGTGGGGCTGTTACACCAACCTATGTCAATGGGTCGGCCATTACGGCGATGATGACGTCGCGCTCGGTAACTTCAACAATAACGTGGCGGCGCTTGCCCTATGATGACCGATCTTGCATCCACCACACCACAATCGCTCGGTCGCGATCCGATGGTCGGCCTGCGCCTGGCGCGTGTCGACGGGTTTGAGCCGGCCATTGCGCTCGGTCAGGACGAACTGCCTGCCTATCTGCGTCGTTTTACGATGCTGTTTGCCGACGATGCCACCATGCGCCGTGGCGGTATCGGCCGCGTGACGCGTGCCGTCAACGCCCAAGGCGAGGCCGTGGCACTCAAGCAGCTCATCTTGCCGACGCGCGATGAGTTTGACGACGATGCCGCTCACGAGGCGCTGGTCGCCAAGTTCAAGGCGGCGTTTCGCGAGGAATACGAATGCCATCGCGTCCTTTCGGGCCTTAAGGGCTTTCCCCGCCTCTA
>CABSNF010000106.1 GCA_902478995.1 uncultured Collinsella sp. | reverse complement strand
CGCTCAGTGTCTCGTGGGCTCGGAGATGTGTATAAGAGACAGCTGCAAAACGGCCTGCGCTCTCGCGTGGTGCTCGAGGCCGACGGCAAGCTCATGGACGGTACCGATGTCGCCGTCGCCTGCCTGCTGGGTGCCGAGGAGTTTGGCTTTGCGACCATGCCGCTCATCTCCATGGGCTGCCTCATGCAGCGCGACTGCCAGCAGGATACCTGCCCGGCCGGCATTGCCACGCAAAACTGTCGCTTGCGTCGCGGCTTCCGCGGCAAGCCCGAGCACGTCGAGCACTTTATGCTCTTTGTTGCCGAGCAGCTGCGTGAGGTCATGGCGAGCCTGGGCTTCCGCACCGTCGACGAGATGGTCGGCCATCCCGAGTGCTTGCGCCAGATTGAGGTCCCGGGCAACCGCAAGGCCAACCTGCTCGATCTGTCGCCCGTGCTGGCGAGCGCGACCTGCGAGTTCGGTGCCCATATCCCGGGTGCCGACGGCCGTCACTTCCTGCCGCAGATGGCTGCCGACAGCGAGCTCGACAAGACGCTCGACTCCACGTTGTTTGTGCCCTATACGGCCGATGCCCGTGCGCACCTGCGTCCGATTCGCTTCCGCGCCGATATCGCCAACGTCAACCGCTGCGTGGGCACCATCTTGGGTAACGCGGTGACCAAGGCGCATCCCGAGGGCCTGCCCGCCGGCTCCATCACCATCGATTGCGATGGTTCGGCTGGTCAGAGCTTTGGCGCCTTCCTGCCGCGCGGCATTACGCTCAACGTGTGCGGCGACGCCAACGACTACTTTGGCAAGGGCCTTTCGGGCGGCGAGGTGTCGGTGCGCCCCAACCCGCATGCGACCTACAAGTTCGACGAGAACATCATCGTGGGCAATGTTGCGTTCTTTGGCGCCACGAGCGGTCGCGGCTTCATTAACGGTCTGGCCGGCCAGCGCTTTGGCGTGCGCAACTCCGGTGCCACCGTGGTGGTCGAGGGCTGCGGCAACCATGGCTGCGAGTACATGACGGGTGGCCTGGCGCTCATCCTGGGCGAGGTCGGGCAGAACTTCGCTGCCGGCATGACGGGTGGCGTGGCCTATGTCTTTGACCAGTACGGCACGCTCGATGCCCGTGTGAACCACGAGAGCGTTGAGCTTAAAGCCCCGACGGCCGGCGAGCTGGCGCAGATTCGCGAGCTCATTCAGGAGCACGTGGATGCGACGCAGAGTCCGCGTGGCATCAAGCTGCTCTACAGCTTTGAGACGATGAGCAAGCACTTTGTGAAGGTCATTCCGACCGAGTATGAGCGCGTGCTGGCGATTGTCGCCGCCGCCGAGGCCGTCGGCAAGACGCATGCGCAGGCCGAAGAGCTGGCGTTTGACATTGTGACCGGTCGCGCGAGTGACGCGGATGTTGCTCGCTTCGATGCTGCGGGCGGTGCTGCGGGTGCTGCGTCCGTGGCTGCCAGCTCTGTTGCTTCGACCAAGAAGGAGGCGTAAGTGCCATGGGTAAGCCCGGTGCTTTTCTTGATATCGATCGCGTGACCCATGAGCTGCGCCCCGTGGAGGAGCGCAGCCGCGATTTCGATCCGCTGTACGTGGAGCTCGACGACGACGCGCGCCGTGCCCAGGCGAGCCGCTGCATGATGTGCGGTGTGGCGTTTTGTCAGATGGGCGCGAGCTTTGGCAAGGCACGCCCGAGCGGCTGCCCGCTGCACAACCTGATTCCCGAGTGGAATGAGCTGGTGTACCGCGGTCGCTGGGACGAGGCCGCCGAGCGCCTGTCGCTCACCTCGCCCATGCCCGAGTTCACGAGCCGCGTGTGCCCGGCGCTGTGCGAGGCCGCGTGCAACCTGGGTTCGGTCGATGGCCAGCCCACGACGATCCATGACAACGAGCGTGCGATCAGCGACCATGAGTGGGCAAATGGCGGTCCGCGTCGCTTTGAGCCGGCAGGGGAGGGCGCGCCCACGGTTGCCGTGGTGGGCTCCGGTCCCGCTGGTCTGGTGGCAGCATGGGAGCTTGCGCGTCGTGGCGCCCGCGTGACGGTGTTTGAGCGCGACGACCGCCCGGGCGGTCTGCTCATGTACGGCATTCCCAACATGAAGCTCGAGAAGTCCGTTGTCGAGCGTCGTGTGGCACTTATGCGCGAGCTGGGCATTGTGTTCGAGCTGGGTGCTGATGTGAGCGATCCCAAGGTTACCGCCAAGCTCGACGACTTTGACGCCGTCGTGGTGGCTGCCGGTGCTCGCGCCCCGCGTGGGCTTTCGGCTGCGAACATTGATGCCCCGGGCGTGGTGTATGCCGTGGACTACCTGACGGCTTCGACCGTCTCGGTGCTCGATGGCGGCGAGCCCGCGGTGAACGCGCGTGGCCTGGATGTTGTGGTCATTGGCGGTGGCGATACCGGTAACGACTGCGTGGGTACCGCGGTGCGTCAGGGCGCGCGCAGCGTGCGCCAGTTTGAGTTCTTGCCGGCGGCGCCTGATGCGCGCGCGGCAAGCAACCCCTGGCCGCAGTGGCCCAACGTTAAGAAGACCGACTACGGCCAGCAGGAGGCTATCGCTGCGATGGGCGGCGAGATGCGCGCTTGGGGCGTGGATACGCTCGAGGTGCTGCTGGACAAGAAGGGTGCGGCTGTGGGTCTGCGCGTGGTCGATCTGGATTGGTCGGCTGGCAAGCCCGAGCGCATCGCGGGCTCCGAGCACGAGGTGCCGGCGCAGCTGGTGCTCATCGCCTGCGGCTTTACGGGCCCGGAGCATGGCGTGTTCGATGCGGTGAGCGTGCCTGTTGCCACCGCTGGTCGTCCGCTGCCGGTGATGGCTGCCGAGGGCTCGCATCTCGCGGCTCGCACGGAGGGTGTCGCCGCGGATGCCGCGCCGGTGTATGTTGCCGGTGACGCTCGCAACGGCAGCTCGCTCGTGGTGAACGCCATGGCCGATGCCCTGGCCTGCGCAGCCGAAGTCGCCGATGCGCTGGAGCTGTAAAGTAGTCATTTAAGAACGTCCCCAATGACTAGTCATTTTTTGTCTAGTCGTTGGGGACACTCTTTGCGAGCGATTTGCTCGTTTGTCGACGTACGGGTGTTCATTTGTCGACTTCTTGGGCTGTGATCACCTGTTGTTTCTGTGGCGGCCGCGGGCATCTGGCTCAAAAAAGCGGGCTGGCTGTCTATGTCTACCTGCGGTTTCTTTGCGGTACGCTTATTCGGTCAAGTGTCCCGTCAAGTGTTTGGTTAGCATCTGGTTTGCAGCCGAAGGCCTATTTTGCCCGCGCTTGCCTCGGTTGCTCGCCCTCCTCGTAAGCTCAAATTGAGGTCCATCAGTTTGAGGAGGATGTCATGACTGACCAAGTTTTTGACCGAGCAGAGCTGGCTGGAGCCGTCGGCAGCGATATTGCCGACATGGCCCATTTTTGGATGCTGCGGAAGTTCCAGTTTTTGGAGCCGGCGCGCGAACAGTTCGAGATCATTGTCGACCCGTGGCTCAGCTATTGCACCGAGCCTTCGCAAAACGAAATCATGGCCTACAACATGGCATTTACCGATTGGCTGCTCTTCGAGCGCCCCTATCGCCATGGCAAGACGCTGCTCGAGCTGTATGTTGAAGATCCGCCGACATCGCTTTCGCCTGCCTCGCTCAAGCGGCTCGAGCAGGTACGCGACACGCAGTATTTCTCGCGCTTTGGCATTTTGGACAAGGATCCTGCGACCGGTATGGTCGCGCTGAAGGATACGCGCACCGACCGTCGCTTTGATGTCTACGACCCGCATATCGTGCAAAAGGAGCATTGGAGCGACGGCGCGATTGCGGTGCGCCTCGCCTGCGTCGACGATGTCTGGCTGACGGCGGGGCAGCTCTACCTGTATGACATCGCGCGCCTGAGCGACACGGCGGTCGATGGGCCGGGTGCGGTGCATCCGGAGGACCTGCAGGACGGCTTCGACACCTCGTGCATCAGCTTCTTTTTGCGCCTGGTCCGCGACATCATGGGCGCCCAGGGGCGCTACGTAAAGTCCCTCAACATCTACGAGCAGGAGTGGGAGTAAGGGATGGGCTGTCGCAGCGCCGCCGCGTGTCTATTTGTCTCGATCTGTAACGTTTAGGGACAAAAAACCGGTCTACCTGTTACAGATCGAGACGAATGCTTGGGCGCTGCTGATTTGTCTAAATCTGTAACGTTTAGGGCCCTGGAGAACGTCTAACTGTTACAGATCGAGACGTTTGGCACCTGGCTGGGGGAATGTCCCAATCTGTAACATGGGACTGCGGACGATTTCTTGGACCGTTACGCGGCCCTTCCCAGTGGAGTGGGAAGGATAAACTGGACTTTCTTTTAAGGATCCTCAAGCGTATTGC
>CABSNF010000105.1 GCA_902478995.1 uncultured Collinsella sp. | reverse complement strand
GCGCTGGACAAGCTGAGCGTGAAGGAGTACGAGGACCCCTTCAAGAGGGGGTGATCCCGCCGGTTCGACCGGCGCGCCACGGGTCAAGATGCACTAGGCCTGGACGAAGTCCGGGCCCGCGCCTTTAGACGCGAGCCCGGGGCCCGTGGGTTATACCCTAAGAGCAAACCACCCTTTTTAAGGGTGGTTCTGATTTGTCGATATGCTTATGTAGAGCCGACCATAAACAACGAGCTTGTTGACGATAGTCAAAACTCGGACTAATGTAGAGATATTAATTGGTCAAAACTCGGACTATCGAATGGTGGGAGAGATGAATAGTGCAGTTAGCCCGGTCGATTTCGACCGGATGCTCAACGGGCTTGACCGTATCTATTCGGAGTTCGCGCGCGCCTGCGGTCTTTCGGACTGCGCCTACTGGATGCTCGTCGACACGAGTGCGGCGGGCGGAAGCGTTGCCGTGAGTCGGCTGACGAGTGAATGGTTCTACAGCAAACAGACCATCAATTCGGCGATCAAGACGCTTAGGGCGCGAGGGCTTGCGACGTTGGAGTTTGCCGAAGGTAGTCGTAAGAACAAGGTTGTGCGACTGACCGAAGAAGGCGTGCGGTTTGCCAAGCGCTACGCGTTGCCAGCGCAAAAAGCCGAGCAACAGGCATTCGAGGCGCTCGAGCCGTGGGAACAGCGCGAGATCATGCGCTTGGTCGGTAAGTTCTCCCATGTTCTTAACGAAGAGTGCGAGGCATTTAAACGGCAAGTGGCCGCTGAGAACGAGGCTGACGATAAGAGCGAAGGGGAGACATGCGACTCTTAATGAGGTTTATGAGGCCGTATCGCGGGCTGATTGCGGTGACGCTGTTTGCGGTGCTGATAGATAACGTCGGTACGCTGTTGGTTCCCACGATGCTGGCGAACATGGTCAACACCGGTATTACCACGGGCGATATCGACTATATTTTACGCAACGGCCTGTACATGCTTATCGCGACCGGCATGGCCAGCGGCGGCACGGTGCTGGGCTGCTATCTTTCGGCGCGCCTGGCCGCCAACGTGGCCTGCGATATCCGCAATGCCGTGTACGACAAGTCGCTCGAACTCGCGGCTAGCGACTTTGAGCGCTTTGGCACGGGTTCGATGATCACACGCTCGCTCAACGACATCAACGTGATTCAGCAAGCTGTCCTTCAGACGATTCAGTTGGTGCTGCCGGTGCCGTTCTTGGCCGTGGCAGGCATCATTTTTGCTTGGTTCATCGATCCCGCCATGGGCACGCTGCTGGGTGTGGTCGTTGCGATCGTGCTGGTGGCGGCGGTCTTTACGGTGGCTAACGCCGCGCCGATCTTTATGCGCCTGCAGAGCTTTATCGACCGCATGAACGTGGTGCTGCGCGAGAACATCGTGGGCGTGCGCGTCATCCGCGCATTTAACAAGGAGCGCCACGAGGAGCAGCGCCTGGACGAGGTGTTTAGCGATTACGCGGCCAACGCCATCAAGGTCAACCACCTGTTTGTGGGTCTCGACAGTTCCAGCTTCTTTTTGATGAATATCGCCGAGGTGGCGGTGCTGTGGGTGGGCGGCAACCGCGCGGGCGTCCACGCCATGCAAATCGGCAGCATCTCGGCCGTGTTGGAATACGCGATCTTGATCCTGTTCTTTGTGATGATGGCGCAGATGGTGATTCTGACGCTTCCGCGCGCTGCGGCGTGCCTCAACCGCGCGCAACAGGTGCTCGAAATCGAGCCGAGCATCGTGGACGGCAAGGCAACGCTGGGCGACGGGGCGCCTGAGTCCGCAGATGGTGCCGACGCGGTTGCCGTGTTCGACCATATGTCGTTCCGTTTTGACGATGCCGACGAGGACACCCTGTGCGACCTGAGTTTTGCCTGCCGCCGCGGACAGACGACCGCGATCGTGGGCTCAACGGGCTCGGGCAAGTCAACGGTGGCCAAGCTTTTGCTTCGCTTCCACGATGCCACGAAGGGCGCCATTCGCCTGAACGGCGTTGACCTGCGCGACCTTTCGCAAGGTGAGATTCGCGGGCATATCGCTTACGTGCCGCAGAAGGCGTGGCTGTTCTCGGGCACGGTGGCGAGCAACCTGCGCTTTGGCAACGAGGGCGCGACTGATGCCGACATGCTCCATGCGCTGGAGGTTGCCCAGAGCACCTTTGTGCTCGATCAGCCCCAGGGGCTCGATACTCCGGTATCCCAGGGCGGCACGAACTTCTCGGGCGGTCAGCGCCAGCGCCTGGCGATCGCCCGCGCACTCATGAAGCATGCCGATCTATATATCTTCGATGACAGTTTTTCGGCCCTGGACTTTAAGACCGATGCCGCCCTGCGCCATGCGCTGCAGGACGAGACGCGCGATGCCGCGGTGCTCATCATCGCGCAACGTATCTCGACTATTTTGCATGCCGATCAGATCGTGGTGCTCAAAGACGGCGAGATCGTGGGCCTAGGCACGCACGACGAGCTCATGGAAACCTGCGAGGTGTACCGCGCTATCGCGGAATCGCAGATGAAGGGAGGTGAGTAGCATGACCGAGGAGCTCAAGAAGCAGGCCATCGCCGAGGATGCCGCGGTTGCAGAGACAGTTGAGGAGACGGGCGCCACACCCGGCCTGGACGAAGCCGCCAAGGCGGCGGAGCGCGAGGCTCGCCGCCAGGCACTCTACGAGGAAAACGAGCGCGCCGAGGACGAGCGCGCCCGCGCCGAGGCGGAACGCATGCGCGACGTTGACGACGAGGACGAGGACGAGACGCCCCGCGACACCTGGGCGACGGTGCGCCGCCTGTGGAGTGAGGCTGCCGGCGACCATTGGCGCTTCTATATCGTGTTCGCGAGCATTGTGTTCTATGTCATCTTTAACACCGCCGCGCCGGCATATAGCGCCCGCGTGATCGATGAGCTGTGGGGCCACATTCAGGTGGCGTTTGCCAACGACACCACTTTCAGCATCACCTGGGAGAACTGCGGCAAGACCATTTTCGTCTACTTTATGATCTGGACTGCCGCTGCCTCGTTCTATGCGCTCCAGAGCTTTTTGATGTCGAGCGTCGCTGAACGTCTCAATCTGCGCCTGCGCAACCGCATCGCGCAAAAGCTCAACCGTCTGCCGCTCGCCTATTTTGACGCGCATCGTCCCGGCGAGGTCGTCAGCCGCGCGACCAACGACCTGGACAAGATGTCCGAGAGCATGCAGCGCGGATTGCTGCAGCTGCTCGTGTCGATCGGCACGGTTGTTGGTGCTGTGAGCGTGATGTTCGTGTTCAGCGTGCAGCTTACGCTCGTCTTTCTGTTCTTTACGGCACTGTCGCTGCTGGTGACGAAGGTCGTCTCGCGCCGCACACACGATGTGACGGGCGAGCGCCAGGAGTGGGTGTCCAAGATTACGAGTGCGGTCGAGGAAGGCTATTCGGGCCGTCTGGTGATCCGCGCGTTTAACCGCGAACGCCAAAGTTCTGCCGAGGTGCACCAGGCCTCGGGCGAGCTGGCACGCGTGAGTGCCAAGGCCGACTTTATGATCAATGCCGTCGGCCCTGCGGTGCGCTTTATCGGCCGTTTGGCGCAGATCGTGATCGCGCTGGTGGGCTGCAGCATGCTGGTTGCCGGTCACATGACCGTCGGCGTGTTCCAGGCGTTCTTCCAGTTTATCTACGAGGCGTCCGAACCCATGACGCAGCTGTCGTTTACCTTCAACTCGCTGCAGAGCGCGTTGGCGAGTGCGGAGCGCGTGTTCGACCTGCTCGATGAGCCCGAGATGGAGGCCGATCCGCTGCCGGACGAGGCCGCCAAGCTGCCGGGTCGCGTTGAGGGTCGCGTCTCCTTTGAGCACGTGCGCTTTGGTTATTCGCCCGACAAGCCGCTTATGCACGACGTGTCGTTTACCGCCGAGCCGGGCCAGAAGATTGCCGTGGTGGGAACCACGGGCGCGGGCAAGACGACGCTCATCAACCTGCTCATGCGCTTCTACGAGATTGACGGCGGGCGTATTACGCTCGACGGCGTGGATACGAGCCGCATGGACCGCGGCGAGCTACGGCAGCAGTTTGGCATGGTGCTGCAGGACGCCTGGCTGTTCGATGGCACGATTGCCGAAAACATCGCCTACGGCTGTCCCGAGGCGACGCGTGAGGAGATCGTGGCGGCTGCGCGCGCCGCGCAGGTCGACTTCTTTGTGCGCACCATGCCGCAGGGCTACGACACGCGCGTGGCCAACGATGCCGAAAGCATCAGCCAGGGCCAGCGTCAGCTGCTGACCATCGCACGCGTGCTGCTCAATAACCCGGCGATTCTCATCCTGGACGAGGCGACCTCAAGCGTGGATACGCGTACCGAGCTTGCCATCGGTCGTGCCATGGACGCGCTCATGCGCGGGCGCACGAGCTTTGTGATCGCGCACCGCCTGTCGACGATCGTGGACGCTGACCTGATCTTGGTCATGGATCACGGCAACATTATCGAGCAGGGCACGCATAAGGAGCTGCTCGCAGCCGAGGGCGCCTACGCCGACCTCTATCTGAGCCAGTTCGCCTAAGGGACTGCGGACGATTTCTTGGACCGTTACGCGGCCCTTCCACCAGCGCGGCGCGAAACTCGGCCGGCGTGCGGCCACCGAGCGCATCGCTGCGCCTCTCCG
>CABSNF010000104.1 GCA_902478995.1 uncultured Collinsella sp. | reverse complement strand
GAAAACGTTCGCGTTGTCTTTTTGGGCGACATTTCCGCGCTGCCCAAGAAGACCCGCGACGTTTTTGAACGCGGTCTTGCCGAGTGCGCCCATCACACCGGTATGACGCTGGCGCTTGCCGTCAACTACGGCGCGCGCGCCGAGATTACCCGCGCTGTCCGTCAGATCGCACTCGACGTTGCCGCCGGTAAGATTGATCCTGCCGCAATTGATGACGATATGGTGGCTTCCCACCTCTATACCGCCGGTCTTCCCGATCCTGAGCTTGTGATTCGCACCTCTGGTGAGCTGCGCCTTTCGAACTATCTGCTGTGGCAGGTGGCTTATTCCGAGTTCTACGTCACCGATACCTATTGGCCCGACTTTGATCGTTGGGGCCTTGTCGACGCCATTTTGGCCTATCAGGGCCGTGACCGTAGGTTTGGTGGACTGAGCAAGACCGAGGAGGCTTAATCGTGTCCGATCGTCCCAAGGCAACTGCTCCCAAGACGCCTTCGCGCAAAGCTGTCACTGCTGGCGCGCCTGCAGCGAAGGGCGGCACCGGTTCGTGGCTGTCGGGCTTTATTACCCGTGCCGCCGCCGGTATCGTCTACGCCGTTGTCTTTATCCTGTGCCTGGTTTTGGGTATCGTGCCCACGGCCATCTTTGTTTCCGTCATGAGCGGTCTGTGCTGCTATGAGTTTTTCCGTATGACAAGGCTCGATGGCAAGATGGCTAACGAGCGCATGGGTATCGCTGCCGCCGTACTCTTTCCGCTGTCGGCGTTGGGCGATTCGATGTTGCTGAATGCCCTGCTTTTTGCCCTGATGCTCGCTGTGGGCATTTGGTATGTCTGGTCGCCGCGTACCCGCATCTCTGATGTGGCCGTGACGCTCATGGGTCCCATCTACACTGGCTTTATGCTGTCGGCTATCGTGCTGCTGCGCGATGCTGTGCCCGGTTTTGCCGGCGCCCTGCTTTCGGTGGGTGTTTGCGCGTCCCTTTGGGTCTCCGATTCGTTTGCCTACATCGTGGGCAGCCGTATCGGTAAGCACAAGATGGTTCCCAAGATCTCTCCCAAAAAGAGCTGGGAGGGATTTGTCGGCGGCATCCTGGGCTCGGTTTTGATTTGGCTCATCCTGTGGGCGACGCACTTCTACAAGCTCAGCCTGCCCTATGCGCTGCTGTGCGGCGTGGTCGTGTCCGTCCTGGGCGTTATCGGCGACCTCATCGAGTCGCGTATCAAGCGTGGCGTGGGCGTCAAGGATTCCGGCAACCTTATCCCGGGCCACGGCGGCATGCTCGACCGTAGCGATTCGCTTATCTTTGGTTGCATCACCGCGCAGCTGATGCTGATGATCGGAGGCGTGCTGTAATGTCCTTCCAGACGACGTATGGCTCCGATGGACGTCTCCGTGTTGCCATCCTGGGCTGTACGGGCTCTATCGGCACCCAGGCACTCGATGTGTGCCGTCAGCATGCCGATCGCCTGCAGGTGACGGCGCTGTCCGTTAACTCCAGTACCTCCGAGCTCGTTGCCGCTGCCCGCGAGTTCTCGGTTCCGGCGGTTGCCGTGGCCGATGTCGCTCATGGCGATGACGCCGTGCTGCAGGAGTTGCCCGAGGGAACGAAGCTCGGCGTTGGCGCGCAGGCGGTTTGCGAGCTCGCGCGTCGCGACGATGTCGACTGCGTGCTCGTCGCTATTGTGGGCGCCGCCGGTCTCGAGGCGAGCCATGCGGCCTTGACCTCGAATAAGCGTCTTGCCCTTGCCAACAAGGAGTCCCTCGTCGTCGGCGGCGACTTGCTTATGCCGTTGGCGCAACCGGGCCAGCTTATTCCAGTCGACTCTGAGCACTCCGCCATCTACCAGTGCTATCTGGGGGAGAACCCACGCGAGGCTCATTGTATTTGGCTCACCTGCTCGGGCGGTCCGTTCTTTGGTCGCACCCGCGACGAGCTCGACCGCGTGACGCGTGCCGATGCCCTCGCACATCCCACGTGGGCCATGGGTGCCAAGATCACCATTGACTCCGCCACCCTCATGAACAAGGGCCTGGAGCGCATTGAGGCCATGCATCTGTTTAACTGCGACCTCGATTTCATTAACGTGGTCGTGCAGCGTCAGTCCAAGATTCACTCTATGGTCGAGTTCGCCGACGGCTCCGTGATGGCGCATCTCGGTGCTTCCGACATGCGTATTCCCATCCAGTTCGCGTTCTCGTATCCCGAGCGTTGGGATACCCCGGCGCCTCGTATCGATTTCCGCGAGCTGGGGCAGCTCACGTTTGATGCTGCCGACATGGATACCTTCCGCTGTCTGGCACTGGCCGAACGTGCCGGCAAGACGGGTGGCACCATGCCGTGCGTGCTCAATGCCGCCAACGAGGTCGCCGTCGATGCTTTCCTGCACGATGGCTGCTGCTTTACCGATATCGATCGCATTGTGGAATCCTGCATGGATGCCCACGATAAGCAGGCGGTTGATTCGTTTGAGCAGCTTCGCGACATCGATGCGTGGGCGCGTGAAAAGGCTGCGCAGGTGCTCGCCGCAACCCGTTCCTAACCCATAAGGATTGCTTTTTCGTTTTATGGATACTGTTCTGAGCGTTCTCTCATCGGTCTTTTGGGGCATGCTGATGCTTTCCGTCCTCGTGTTTTTGCACGAGGGCGGCCACTTTTTGGCGGCGCGTGCCTGCGGCGTCCGTGTGACCGAGTTCTTTTTGGGCCTGCCGTGCCGCTTTGACATCCATTACACGTCGCGTCGCATTGGAACCAAGTTTGGCGTGACCCCGCTGCTGCTGGGTGGCTACGCTGCCATCTGCGGTATGGATCCGACCGACGTCTCGTGTGCCGATCGTGTGCTCGCGGCTATCTATCGTCATGGTCGCGTGACCGTGGCCGACCTTGCTGTCGAGCTCGAGCTATCCGAGGAGGTTGTGCTCGAGGCATGCGCCTTGCTCTTGGGTTGGGGCTCTATCGCGCCTTGGTATGAGGAAGGGGAGAAGCCCTCGCCGAGCTACTATCCCACCAAGTATCAGACGCTGCCGCGAGACGCGGCGGGTTACACCACCTTTGACGGCCGCCGTTTCGATCGAGAGCATGCGACTACCGAGGGCGATGTGTGGGGGCTGCCGTGCGGCGAAGCCGAGTTCCTTGCGCAAGAGCGTTCGCATACCTATCTGGGCCAGGGTTTTCTCAAGCGCGCCTTTATGCTGCTCGCGGGCATTCTCGTCAATATCCTGACGGGCTTTTTGCTGCTTATGAGCATCTACTCTATTGCGGGTGTCACCGTGCCGATGGATACCAACGTGATCGGTCAGGTTGACGAGGGGTCTATTGCCGCCAAGGCGGGTATCGAGGGCGGCGACGCGATCCTTTCGGTTGACGGAGTATCGTGCTCTACCTGGATGGACGTTTACGATGCCATCGGCAAGGCCGCCGGCAAGGACGATATCGCCATCGAGTACGAGCGTGACGGCAAGCAGCATTCGACCTCGGTTGCGCTCAAAGAGGACGAGCGCCTAGGTGTGTATGCCTCTACGCAGGTGGTCCGTTTAGACCCCATCACGTCGGCTCGCCTTTCGTTCTCCTATGTCGTGCAGACAGCGGAGGGCGTGATGCGCCTGCTCCAGCCGCAGCATACGATGGAGATTCTCGATCAGTCTTCTTCGATCGTGGGCATTAGCGTTATGTCCTCACAGGCTGCTGCTGCCGGCCCTGCCACGTTCCTTTCGTTTGCCGCCCTCATTTCGTTCTCGCTTGGCTTTATGAACCTGCTGCCCATCCCACCACTCGATGGCGGCAAGCTGGTCATCGAGATCATTCAAAAGATTGCTGGCCGCGAGCTTCCGCTCAAGGTCCAGACGATTGTGAGCTATGTGGGCATCGCGCTCTTTGCGCTGCTGTTTGTCTATATGCTTCGTTCCGACGTCCTTCGATTTATCCTGTAGGGGAGTGTTTGGATTGTCTTTATCCCATCCTTTGCCTCGCGAGTTGACGCGCACCGTGCATGTGGGCGGTGTGCAGATCGGTGGCGGCGCGCCGGTGGTGGTCCAATCCATGACCTGCACCGATACCGCTGACGCCCAGGCAACGCTTGCGCAAGTGTGCGCGTTGGCGCAGGCTGGCTGCGATATCGTGCGTGTGAGCGTGCCCACCGAGGCCGCGCTTGAGGGTTTCCGCACCATCTGTGCCGAGTCTCCGGTGCCGATCGTCGCCGATATTCACTTTAACCATAAGCTCGCCATCGGCGCCGTCGAGGCTGGTGCCGCCAAGCTTCGCATCAATCCCGGCAATATCGGCGATTGGGCTAAGGTCGATGCCGTGATCGATGCCGCGGGCGCCGCTGGGTGCGCGATTCGTATCGGCGTCAATGCCGGTTCGCTCGAGCAGGATATCGCCGAGCGCGACGACCTCACGCAGCCCGAAAAGCTCGTGATGTCGAGCGAGCGCTTCGTCAAGCACTTTGAGGACCGTGGTTTTACGAACATTGTGCTTTCGGCCAAGGCCCATAGCGTGCAAACGACGCTTGATACCTATCGAGCCCTGTCGCGTGAGATTCCCCACGTTCCGCTTCACCTGGGCGTGACGGAGGCGGGGACCAAGCTGCAGGGCACCATCAAGAGCTCGGTGGGCCTTGGTATCCTGCTGTCTGAGGGTATCGGCGACACCATGCGCGTCTCTCTCACAGCCGATCCGGTTGAGGAGCCGCCGGTT
>CABSNF010000103.1 GCA_902478995.1 uncultured Collinsella sp. | reverse complement strand
GCGGTCGGCGGGGCCATTGTGGCTCTTGACAGAGGATTGGGTCATATGAGCGAAAGCCCGCCAGAGCGAGCAAGGTGCCTTGAAACGAGGCGGCATTGACCTTCTGGTCATGCCGCCGAAGTTGAAAGGCAGATTGCCGCTCTGGCGGGCTTGCAGCGTCGAGCAGTTGCGGCGTTTGGTAAAACGCCGCAACGAACTAGCTCAGCATTGCATCCATCATCTCGGAGTTGACGGAGTCGTCGGCAGACCACTCGCCGTCGTCGTTGCAGGTGTACTTGAAGATAACCGTGGTCTTCCTGGGCTCGGTGGCCTTGGTCACATCGACCATAACCTGACCGGCCATCTTGTACAGCTCGTCATCGGAAGGAACCGTGTCAAGCGCGGCGACCTTCTCCTGATACTGGGTGGAGAAGTCCTCGACGATCTTGTTCATAGACTTGCAGGTGATAGAGACCTCGGCGGTCGCGACACCCTTGTCCTCGTCGACCGTCACGTCGCCGATCTTGTAGTCAAAGCCCTCGAGATAGGTCTTGGCATACTCCTTGGGATCGATACCCAGCTGCTCGAACTCGTCGCCCGAAGCCTCCTCCAGGCCAGAGAGGAAGTCGTCGCCACCGTTCTTGACCTCGTCAAACTGCGTCGTAAGATCCTCGGTGATGAGTTCCTCAACCGAAGGGCCTCCGCAACCGGAAAGCACGACCACACATGCAACCAAGACGGCCATGAGGGGCGCAAGCAGCAGCTTCTTTTTCATGTTGTTCCTCCCAATGAGCGGCACCGCGCTTCCCGGACGCGGCACACGTTGTAATAAGTAAGCCCATACTATCCACTTATGAACACCCTCGGCAACGCGAAGGCGCGGTCGGTTCGTTTTAGCGTCCGAACGGTTTGCAAGCCCGCCCAACGTGCAATAAAACGCTTCCCCGCGATGCAATAAAAAAGGTGGCCGGAAAACCCGACCACCCTTGCACATCCTTTGGATGCCACAGTTTACTTGCGGACGACCTTAACGATGGCGTCACCGGCGGCGACGGCAGACTCGGCCTCGACGGCGAGCTCGACGTCAGCAAACTCGGCGGTGTTGGACACGGCCACGACGACGCAGTCCTTGTAACCGGCGGCAG
Source organism: uncultured Collinsella sp. (assembly GCA_902478995.1). GTDB lineage: Bacteria > Actinomycetota > Coriobacteriia > Coriobacteriales > Coriobacteriaceae > Collinsella. Next base: position 3,853 of record CABSNF010000103.1, on the reverse strand, counting down.
CGATCTTGGCGCGGTCGATCTTGAGTATGGGCTGGCCGGCCTTCACGACGTCGTCAGCCTTGACGAAGCCCTCGAAGCCGTCACCGTTCATGTTGACGGTATCGACACCAACGTGCACCAGAACCTCGATGCCGCTATCGGACTGCAGGCCCACGGCGTGACCCATGGTGACGGTCACCTTACCGTCGCAGGGAGCGTAGACCAGATCATCCTCGGGCCACACGGCACAGCCCTTGCCCAGAACCTCGCCACCAAAGACGGGATCGGGCACGTCGGCCATCTTGATGACCTTGCCCTTGACGGGCGAGCACAGCACGTCGGCGCCGGCAGAAGCAGAGATGGAGGCCGGGGCAGCGGCAGCCGCGGGCTCAGCCTTCTTCTTGAACATGTCAAACAGACCCATACGTTTTCTCCTCTTGATTAAGCGCAACGTTATGCGCATGCCTATGGTGATTATAGTGCCAAATGGTTCAAATGCTAAGGTGGGGACTCGAATCGCGAGCCCTTCCCGGTAGCGCTCGTGGAATGGAGCGTCTCCTTTGCATCGCGGATCGATAAGCCGAGTATCGTCCGCGCACGGGACGGGCAGAAGCGGGCGCGCCAAACCCGGCACTTCTTTTCGCTCTCGAGTCCTGTCGCCGCCTTGTCCCTAACACTTCCTGACACCGACCGAAGCGTGCCAAAATAAACCTGTCCCTTTTTGGTAGGTTTGGCGAGTGTGGATTTTTGGACGCTTAACTAGCGAACGTGGATAATCTTCCACTTTGACTTTGAGGCCGTCACCGAGCCAAAAACAGGAGATTATCCACGTTCATTTTGGATGACCCCCTGTACCAAGCTGAGCTCCATGGTCAAGTAATAACGATTTCTTATCATTAGATTGTTTACATCAATTCTAATAACTATTTAATCCTTAAACTCGTTATTAGAATTGATATGATTAGCCTAATAACGAGTTTCCGGCACTAAAGATATGGAGGGCGCGATGCAAATCGAGGAGAACGGCCAGGGAACGCTCCGCAATAATCTATCGGGGAAATTGGCTTACTATTCGTTTTTTCCAACACCCTTGCAATCATTGAGGCAGCTAAACCTCACCGAGGAAACCTATCGCACGCTTTCCGCATGCTCACGAAAGCTTGGAGAGCTTGAAGGCATGCTCTACTTTGTTCCCAACGCCGACATGTATCTGACAATGTACGTGCGCAAAGAAGCACTCCTTTCTTCGCAAATTGAGGGAACCCAGTGCACGTTTGACGACCTACTTAGTCCATCGCAAACACAACTCCATCATAAAGATGTCGCAGACGTCGTGAATTACATCCGTGCTGTCGACCGCGGCGTAGAACTGCTCAAAAAGATGCCCTTGTGCACGAGACTTCTTAGGCAAGTTCATGCGGTCCTGCTGGACGGAGTGCGCGGAACGGAGAAAAATCCTGGCGAGCTGCGCTCCTCACAAAACTGGATTGGCCCCTCAGGTTGCACCATTGCAACCGCATCGTTTGTCCCTCCAAACATTGAAGATTTGAGCAACACGCTTCAGGACCTCGAACGCTTTATCAATGAGCCTCAAGTCGAAATGGATCCGATTGTGCGGGCAGCGCTCGTCCATTACCAATTTGAAACTGCCCATCCATTCCTAGACGGAAACGGTCGCCTGGGCAGGCTTCTCATTACACTTATGCTCATCAATGATGGCGTTCTTCATTCTTGCTTGTTCTATCCATCGTTCCAGTTCAAGAAAAATCGAAGCGAGTACTACCGACAGCTCACATCCGTAAGGGAGAGAGGCACTTACGAGGAATGGATAGAGTTTTTCTGCAACAGTCTTCTCGAGAGTGCGAAGGACTCGGTAGGGTCTTTAAAAAACCTTGTTGACCTCCATAACCGTTCCACAGCAACCATTACCGAAAATCTCGGAAGGACTGCTGCAAACGGGCAAAGGCTGTTGGGCATTCTTGAAGAGCACCCCATCGTCGACACCGCATTCATCGCTGCCCAACTCGATATCGGCAGGAGTACCGCGAGCTCGCTCGTCAAATCATTTGAAGAATTGGGTATCCTCCGTCCGCTCGACGAGTCAAGACAGAGATACCGGCAGTACGGGTATGAAGAGTATCTTTCGATTCTCAGGGAAGACGCTGAGCCGATTAGATAGGCATCGCAGCCCAGCCAAATTAAAGCGAGCGTGGATAGTCTCCCACTTTGAGCCCGCACACAGGCCAAAAACGGGAGATTATCCACGCTCATTTCTGACTAGTCATTTACGAACGTCCCCAATGACTACTCCGGCATCGCCGATGTTTCGGCAACGACAGACACTATGACCCAATCCGAAGGCACGGAAACGACAGGAGCCCCCGCTCGTGACCGCGGGTCGGGGCTGCGACAATGTTGTTGAAGTGCCAGAGGCGCAGCCGCGCCGCAACGAGGTCGGGAGGCTCCCGTGCCAAAGTATTCTACCGCGTTCGGGATGGACGTCCACCTGAGGTCGACCACCGTCTGCGCCCTCGACGCGGACACCGGCGAGGCCGTGACGAGGAGGTTCCCCGGCAACCCCTGGGGCGAGGTCGCGGAGTGGATGTCGGGCTTCCCCGGCCCGTCGCTCGCCGCCTACGAGAGCAGCTACCTCGGCTTCGCCCCGCAGAGGGAGCTCTCCGGGCTCGGCGTCGACTGCGTCGTCGCGGCCGTCTCCAAGGTCCCGAGGTCGGCGGCCGACCTCTCGTCCAAGAACGACCGCAACGACGCGGCCAGGATGGCCAAGGCGATACTGTCGCACGACGTCACCTCGGTATGGGTGCCGTCCCCCGAGATTGAGGGGCTCAGGGACCTCGCCGCCGCCCACGACGCCGCGACTGCGAGGCTCGCGGCGGCGAAGCAGCGGCTCCTGGCGTTCCTGGCCCGCCGCGGCTACGTCTACGGCGGCACGACGCCGGCCGGCAACCCCCGGAAGTACTGGACGTACGGCTTCCTCAGGTGGCTCGACGGCATACACCCCGCCGACGACGGCGGCATCCGGGCGCTTGCGGCGCTGAGAAACGAGGTCGAGGCGGCCGACGAGACGAGGGAGGCCCTCCTCGCCGAGTACAGGGCCGCCGTCGCGGCGGGCCCCCTCTCGGCCGAGGTCGAGGCGCTCCAGTCAATCAAGGGGTGCGGGTTCGCGCTCGCCGCCGCCTTCGCGTCCGAGGTCGGCGACTTCTCGAGGTTCCGCTCCGGCAGGCAGGTGACGGCCTACTTCGGCCTCGCCCCGAAGCAGAGGTCGAGCGCGGACTCCGTGCGCCTCGGCGGAATCAGCGGGGCCGGCAACGCGCTCGTCAGGAAGCTGGCGGTCGAGGGGTCCTGGTGCTACGCCCAGGCCGGCCACCAGCCGAAGCTGATGCCCAAGGGCTCCGGCGTCCCCCTCGAGATAAGGATGCACGGGAGGAAGGGGTCCGAGCGCCTGCTCCGGCGACGCGAGGAGATGCTCGAGAGGGGCATGCCCCAGGCGAAGGCGAACGCCGCCACCGCCGCCGAGCTCGTGAGATGGCTGTGGGCCCTCGGCACGATGTGCCGGGAGGGCGCGGAATAGACATGGCCCCCGTCCCGGCGAGCCGGGCAGCCTTCGGGGACACCCCCGTTCTCGCCGTGCGCGCGGCGACCGCCGCATGCGCGAAGTCAGACTAGGGGAACCCCGCCGAAGGAGAGGATTGCGGGCCGCCGGAGCGGTATCCGCGGATATGAGACTGAGCCGAAGGCGTCGACGACATGCCGGGGGCGGACCGGGACGGGTTCAACGGCAGGCCCCGCCGACCGATTGCAAGCGGTCGGCGGGGCCATTGTGGCTCTTGACAGCGGATTGGGTCATATGAGCGAA
>CABSNF010000102.1 GCA_902478995.1 uncultured Collinsella sp. | reverse complement strand
ATCGCTCAGTGTCTCGTGGGCTCGGAGATGTGTATAAGAGACAGGTTCCTGCCGGTCGACACGCCGGGCAAGACCATGGCCGAGCTGACGGCTGACGAGAAGAACGCCATCAGCCATCGTTTCCACGCGCTCGAGCATCTGTCCGCCAAGCTGACGGGCGAGGAGTAGGCCATGCGTGCGGTGGTGCAGCGCGTGCTCAACGCCGGCGTGACGGTCGACGGCGAGTGCGTGGGCCGCATTGGACGCGGCTACCTGGTGCTGCTGGGTGTGGGCCATGGCGATACGCGTGCCGAGGCCGACAAGCTGTGGGGCAAGCTCCGGGGCTTGCGCATTAACGAGGACGAGAACGGCAAGACCAACTTGGCGCTTGCCGATGTCGACGGCGAGGTGCTCGTGGTGTCGCAGTTCACGCTGTTCGCCGACTGCCGCCACGGTCGCCGCCCATCGTTTACGGATGCCGGCGCCCCCGATGTCGCCAACGAGCTCTACGAGTACTTCTTGACGCTTGTGCGCGAGAACGTTGAGCATGTGGCGCACGGTATCTTTGGCGCCGACATGAAGGTCGACCTGGTCAACGACGGCCCATTCACCATCGTCTTGGACACCGACAACCTTTAGGTTACGCGGTTTTACCAAACCGCGTAACAACTGGTCATGCGAGGTTGTCGTCTGGTGCGTATTTGGGACGGGGTTTATTTGGCTACTTGCGTATGGCGGCAGCAGGGTGCTATAGTATTAGAGTTTTGTCTATCTTAGGGGTATTATCCCCTTTTTGAATTGCACCTTCTGGAGGCCCTGTTCATGGAAGAGATGGAAGTCAATCACGTCGACGACATCCACGAGAAGCTGACCGATATGGTGGGCGATCGCGTCAAGGTGAAGGCCAACATGGGTCGCACCCGCGTCGTCGAGCGCATGGGCACCATCAAGAGCGTCCACCCCGCCGTCTTTATCGTCGAGGTTGACGAGCGTCGCGGCCGCAAGTCGCGTCAGTCCTACCAGTACATCGATGTCCTCACCGGCCAGGTCGAGCTGTTCGACCCCGAGAGCGGCGAGCATATCTTTACCCCGCTCGGCAATCAGCTCGAGGAGCATTAACGGTGACCGATCGGTCCCTGACTCTTTCCGCGCCGGCAAAGATTAACCTCTACCTGGGGGTTCATACCGAGCGCGATGACCGCGGCTACCACAGGGTCGATTCCCTGATGGCGGCCGTCGGTCTTTCCGATACCGTGACGGTCACGCCGGCGCAGGCGTTGACCGTCCAGACGGTTCCGGCATCAGATTTTCCCATGCAAAAGAATACGGCGTATCGGGCTGCGGTTGCTATGGCCGATCATTATGGTCGCGAGGCAAACATCTGCGTGACGATTGAGAAGCGCATTCCATTGTGCGCCGGCTTGGGCGGCCCCTCGACGGATGCGGCCGCGGTCATTGTCGCCTTGGCGGAGCTCTGGGGCATTGATCGCACCGACCCAGCGCTCGACGATATTGCGCGGGGCATTGGTGCTGACGTCCCGTTCTTTTTGCACGCGAGTCCTGCGTTCTACGTAGGTGGGGGAGACGTGCTGGCAACTGAGTACCCCGCGCTGCCCGCGACGCCCGTCGTGCTGGTCAAGCCGCGCGAGGCAAGCGTTTCGACAATTGAAGCCTATCGACGTTTTGACGAGGCCCCGGTGCCTTCGGACAAGCCCGGCGCGATAGCTTCTGCCTTGCGTGCTGGTGATGCCGAGACGGCATATGCACTCATCCATAACAACCTTGGTGTCATTTCCGCACAGATGGAGTCGCAGATTCAAACGGTCCTCGACTGGCTGCGTAAACAGGACGGAACCGTTGCTGTAGATGTGTGCGGATCGGGTGCCTGCTCGTTTGCCATTTGCGACACCGCTGCCACGGCCGAAAGGCTTGCCGATGCTGCCCAGCAAAATGGCTGGTGGGCCTGCGCGACTGAGCTTATTCCCAACACGGTTCAAATCGACGCGCCAAAGAAATAAAAATTTCTCTAGCACGCGGCGAAAATCTTTGTTACTATAGTCGAGCTAACGGGTTGTGGCTCAGTTTGGTAGAGCACTGCGTTCGGGACGCAGGGGTCGCTGGTTCAAATCCAGTCAACCCGACCAGAGCATGAGAAGGGACCGCTTCTTGCGGTCCCTTTTTTTAGCTAGTGTTGTGATACCGCGATACCCGCGGTATACTCATTCGAGCTTGTCTCGCTGTATTGTGGAGGTCTACATGTTTGGACTGAGGGCTCCTGAGCTCATCATTATTCTCGTCGTTGTCCTGATTATCTTCGGGCCCAAGAACCTGCCGAAGCTCGGCAAGTCCCTCGGCTCTACCGTCAAGAATATCCGTGAGGGTATGGAGGGCGACGATAAGGCCGAGACCAAGCAGGCCGAGGAGGTCGTGGTCGAGCAGTCCGAGGAGGACAAGGAGATCGCTGAGCTCGAGGCCAAGCTCGCTGCTGCCAAGAAGAAGCAGGCAGAGGACAGCGACGCGGACGCAGAGTAGTCCCATCCCTTTGGGGTGAGCACCTGACCGGCTTGCCCGCAGGCTAGCCGGTCTTTTTCGTTTTGTTGACAGTTGATCGTTTGATCAGAGTTGGGGAGATATCCGTATGGACGCAAGCCAGATCGTACTGACCGCTGAGGGCCGCCAGAAGCTCGTCGAGGAGCTCGCTTGGCGTGAGGGCGATTACGCCAAGGAGATCGTCGAGGACATCAAGGAAGCCCGCGCGTTCGGCGACCTTTCGGAGAACTCCGAGTACGATGCCGCCAAGGACAAGCAGGCCCAGAATGCTGCTCGTATCGCCGAGATCCAGGCCATTCTTGCCAACGCTCAGGTTGCTGCCACCACGGGCGATCTGACCGTCTCCATCGGTTCCACCGTTTCGCTGATTGATCCCAACGGTGAGGTCATGGAAGTCACGCTCGTCGGTACCACCGAGACCAACTCGCTTGAGCACAAGATCTCCAACGAGTCTCCGGTCGGTCACGCCATCATCGGTCACGGCGAGGGTGATTCCGTCGAGGTCGTTACGCCTTCCGGCAAGACTCGCGTCTACACCATCGCCAAGATCGCACGCTAGACCACGGTCCCGCGTAAAGGTATGTTTTCGCTCCCTGGGACCGAATCCTGGGGAGCGTTTTAGTTTGAGGAGCTAACTTATGGCAGAGAACCAGAACGCCGCCGATCAGGCATCGACGCTCAACGACGAGCGCGCCACCCGCCTGGCCAAGCGCGCCGCCCTGTTCGAGGCGGGCCAGAACCCCTATCCCGAGCACTCTGAGCTTGAGGACTACGTCGCCGATATCGAGGCTAAGTACGCCGAGCTTGCCGATGGCGAGGACACCGAGGATGTCGTGAAGATCGCTGGCCGTGTGGTCGCCAAGCGCGGTCAGGGCAAGATCATGTTCATCGTCGTGCGCGATGCGACTGCCGAGATTCAGCTGTTCTGCCGCATCAACGACATGGACGAGGCTGCCTGGAGTACGCTCAAGGCCCTCGACTTGGGCGACATCCTGGGCGTGACCGGCGTGGTTGTGCGCACCCAGCGCGGCCAGCTTTCCGTTGCCCCTAAGAGCGCGACCCTGCTTTCCAAGGCCGTTCGTCCGCTGCCCGAGAAGTTCCACGGTCTTTCCGACAAGGAGACCCGCTATCGCCAGCGCTATGTCGACCTGATCGCCAACGACGATGTTCGCGAGACCTTCCGTAAGCGTTCGCAGATTCTCTCCACCTTCCGTCGCTTTATGGAGTCCGACGGCTACATGGAGGTCGAGACCCCCATCCTGCAGACCATCCAGGGCGGCGCTACTGCCAAGCCGTTCATTACCCACTTCAACGCGCTCGATCAGGAGTGCTACCTGCGTATTGCCACCGAGCTGCACCTCAAGCGCTGCATCGTCGGTGGTTTTGAGCGCGTGTTCGAGATCGGCCGCATCTTCCGTAACGAGGGCATGGACCTCACCCACAACCCCGAGTTCACCACGATGGAGGCCTACCGTGCCTTCTCCGACCTCGAGGGCATGAAGGCGCTCGCCCAGGGCGTCATTAAGGCGGCTAACAAGGCCATCGGCAACCCCGAGGTCATCGAGTACCAGGGCCAGACCATCGACCTTTCTGGTGAGTGGGCCAGCCGTCCCATGACCGACATCGTCTCCGACGTGCTCGGCAAGCAGGTCACCATCGACACGCCGGTCGAGGAGCTTGCTGCCGCCGCGCGCGAGAAGGGCCTGGAGATTAAGCCCGAGTGGACCGCCGGCAAGATTATCGCCGAGATCTACGATGAGCTGGGCGAGGACACCATCGTCAACCCGACCTTCGTGTGCGATTACCCCATCGAGGTCAGCCCGCTTGCCAAGCGCTTTGAGGACGACCCGCGCCTGACGCATCGCTTTGAGCTGGTTATTGCCGGCCACGAGTACGCCAACGCGTTCTCCGAGCTCAACGACCCGGTCGACCAGGCCGAGCGCTTCGCTGCCCAGATGGCCGAGAAGGCCGGCGGCGACGATGAGGCCATGGAGTACGACGAGGATTACGTGCGCGCTCTCGAGTACGGCATGCCTCCCGCGGGCGGCATCGGCATCGGCATCGATCGCGTGGTCATGCTGCTTACCAACCAGGCTTCCATCCGCGACGTGCTGCTGTTCCCGCACATGAAGCCCGAGAAGGGTTTCCAGTCCGGTGCCGCTGCCGCCAAGGCTGCCGAGGCCGGCAACGCCGCGAGCCCGTTCGTTAAGTCGCTTAAGCCCACGCTCGATTACTCCAAGATCGCCGTTGAGCCGCTGTTTGAGGAGTTCGTCGACTTTGATACCTTCTCCAAGAGCGATTTCCGCGCTGTGAAGGTCAAGGCATGCGAGGCCGTCAAGAAGTCCAAGAAGCTGCTGAACTTTACGCTCGACGACGGCACCGGCATCGACCGCACCATCCTCTCCGGTATTCACGCTTATTACGAGCCCGAGGACCTGGTTGGCAAGACCTTGCTCGCCATCACCAACCTGCCTCCGCGCAAGATGATGGGTATTCCCAGCTGCGGCATGCTGATCAGCGCTGTCCACGAGGAGGAGGGCGAGGAGCGCCTCAACCTGATCCAGCTCGACGCCTCCATCCCCGCCGGCGCAAAGATGTACTAACTAGTTACGCGGTTCTACGAACCGCGTAACTGCTCGACGCTGCGCGGGCCGCATTTGGACAATCTGACGTTCAACTTCAAGGGCGCGACCTAGGTGGTTACGCGGGTTTACCAACCCGCGTAACCAGTTGACGCTGCGCGCCGCCCAGGGCGACAATTTGTCATTCAAAAGGCAAGGCATGACCAGAAGGTCTATGCCTTGCCTTTTTCATGCCAACTTGTTCGCTCTGGACATCGCTCGCT
>CABSNF010000101.1 GCA_902478995.1 uncultured Collinsella sp. | reverse complement strand
AAGAGACGCGTCATCGTGAGCGGCGTGCCCAGCAGGAACAGGCGCTTGATGATGTCGTTGGCCGGAACGTCGAGCGCCTCGGCGAGCTCCTGGACGGTAACGCCCTGGGAGACCTTGATGGCGTCGAGCTCCTCGGGGTTCACGCCCTGGGCCAGCGCCTCCTCAATCTTGCGCTCCTCCTGAGCCTTAGCAGCCTCGCGCTCGCGCTTCTCCTTGCGCTTCTTGCGGCGACCGGTAGACTCGCGAGAGGCCTCCTCGACGGCGGCGCGGGCCTCCTCGAGCACCTTCTCGCGGCTGTACTCCTCGGCCTCACGAGCCATGCGGCTGTAGTGGTCCTCATCGTTGCCGTGACCGCCCTTGCGCTTCTTACCCTTGCCCTGCTTATCGGGGTTGGGGAAGTCCATACCGGCAGCGACGTTGTTGCTGGCGTTGGTGCGATGGCTGTGCGGACGGCTCTCGGAGGCGTTGCGCTCGGAGTTGTTATCGGAGGCGTTGCGATCGTTACGACGGCCACCGCGACGGTCGTTGTTGCCGCCACGACGGTTGCCGCGCTCGGAGGCGCGCTCGGCCTTGGCCTTCTCCTCGGCGTCCTTTTTCTCCTTGAGCACGGTCTCCTGTGCGGCGATCTGGTCGAGCAGCGAACGGAAGCGCGAACCGGAGTCGGAAGCGGGAACGGCGCGGCGCTGGGCCTCGCGGGCAGCCTCCTCCTTCTCGCGGGCAAGGCGCTCCTGCTCGGCCTTCTTCTTGGCCTCGGCCTCGGCGCGGGCGGCCTCCTCGGCAGCCTGGGCGGCGGCGAACTGGCGGCGCTCCTCCTCGCGTGCCTTCTCGGCGGCGATGCGCTCGCGCTCGGCCTCGGCAGCGCGCGCTGCCTCCTCGGCGGCGGCTGCCTCCTCCTCGGCCTGCTTGGCGGCCTCGACTTCCTTGGCGCGGGCCTCGATCACCGAGGCGAGCTGCTTGCGGACCATGGCGACGTAGGCATCCTCCAGGGCGGAGGAAGCGGACTTAGCGGGAATCTTCATTTCGGCGAGATGACCCATCAGTTCCTTGGAGGTCATGCCGAACTCTTTGGCCAGGGTGGACACACGGACTTTTGCCATATGACTTCACCTACCCTTTCTGGCACCTTGGGTGCCTAGAGACTGAACGAGCGTGGGAGATGCGCCGGGACCCGCCCGACGCGACCGCGCGCTAGATCAGGTCCTCCGCATCATCGAAGGCGTCGGTGTCGTGGACACCGCAGAAACGGGAGCCGGGGCGGGCCTGGTTGCGGCACTGCACGCCGTCCTCGGACACGTACTCGCAGCGACGGACGTCGTCGTCCTCCTCGTCACCGATCAGGTCGGCGGCGGGCTCCTCGTGAACGGGGACGTTCTTGAGGATGTCGGCGGCAAGGGTCTCGGACTTGATATCGATGTGCCAGCCGGTCAGGCGAGCGGCGAGGCGGGCGTTCTGGCCCTCCTTGCCGATGGCGAGCGAAAGCTGGTCGTCGGGCACGATAACGCCGGCATAGGCCTTCTCCTCGTCGATGAGGACGCGGGTGACCTTGGCAGGCGACAGGGCGTTGGCGACGTAGACGGCCGGATCGGCATCCCACAGGATGACATCGACGCGCTCGCCGCGGAGCTCGCCCACGACAGCGCGGACACGGCTGCCCTTGGGGCCAACGCAGGCGCCCACGGGATCCAGGCGGTCGTCGAGCGAGTGGACGGCGACCTTGGAGCGCTGGCCGGGCTCGCGGGCGATCGACTTGATCTGGACGGTGCCCTCATAGATCTCGGGCACCTCCTGCTCAAACAGACGACGCATGAGCTCGGGGTGGGTACGGGAGATGACAATCGGCGGACGGCTGTGCTCGCCGCGAACCGGCTGCAGGTTGGAGTTGGGATCGCGGACGTCGATGATCACGGCCTTGATGTGCTGGTTGTGCAGATAGCGCTCGCCCATCGGACGCTCGTTGCGCTCGTTCTCGTAACGGCGCTGGTCAAAATGCGGCAGCTCGGCCTCGACGCCATCGCGGATCTTGACGATCGTAAAGTCGGGCGTGGACTGCAGCACGGTACCGCTGATAAGGTCACCGATGCGGCCGGAGAACTCCTCGTAGATCTGCTCGCGGGCGGAGTTACGCACGATGGCGTTGATCTCGGCCTTGGCGTGCTGGGCGGCGATGCGGCTCGTGTTCTTGGGGGTGACGTCGATCTCCTCGAACTCGGTGAAGTTGCCCTCCTCGTCCATGGAATCGTCGATCGGCTCCAGACGGTAGACGTAGATCTTGCCGGTGGTGCGGTCGATGGTCACCTTGGCGCCCCACTCAAGATGCAGGATCTCGGCATAGCTCTTGGCGAGCGACTGCTCCAGGCGGTCGATCAGGTAGAGCTGGTCGATGTGCCTCTCCTGGCAAAGCTCCATCAGGGCGGACATCATGTCGGATGCTGCCATCTTACTTTCCTTCCTTCGCGGGCTTGAAGTCATAGGTGGGCTTCAACTTGCACTTTTTAACATCAGAGAAATCGAGGTTGACGGACTCTCCGTCCTCGAGCTCGAGAGTCACGTTCGTCTCGGTCGCGGCGACAATCTTGCCGGAGTACTTGCGACGGCCCTCGGTGGCGGTGGAGGTGAGCTCGCAGTCCTCGCCCACAAAGCGGGCAAAGTCGCGCGGACGGCGCAGCGGGCGCGCCATACCCGGGCTCGACACCTCGAGCGTGTAGCTCGAAGAAATGGGGTCGAGCTCCTCGATCACGTCGCCGACCCACTTGGTATTGGCCGTGACGTCGTTGAGCGACAGGCTCTGACCCTCGGCACCCTCGATACGCACACGCACGCAGGGGGCCTTGGTGGCGCCCACGAGCTCAACGTCGACGATGTCGACATCGTGCTGGGGAGCGACGGCCTCGAGCGCGTCGATGATCGCCTGCTCGGTCTTGGTCTTGACCATTGCGGCACCTCCATCCATACAAAAAAGAAGCGGAGCCGAAACCCCACTTCTTTCAATTACAACTTCATTTGCAAGCAAACTATACCAATACCTGCGAAAACGTGCAAGCGTCAAAGAAATTCGCAGGTCAGCGCGCCCACAGCTTCTCCACAAGAATAGGACAATTAGACGAGGACTCCTGTACGATGCTCCCCAAAAGCCCCAAAACGGGCCATGCGTCCCGGCGCGCCGACCGAATCGGGCCCTATGGGCATTCCATCCCTGGGCGTGCATCGGCCAGACTAGAGCCGAGAGGCATTCTGTAGCGAGAAAGCATACCGCACGCATTGACCGCACAACCGTCCAGTATCTCTACGGCAAGGAGGCACCATGGAACGCCTAGGCACCCTCTGCGCGACCGCGCTCGTCATCGCTGCCTGCTCGTTCGCTCTGGCGGGCTGCAACAACATCGATGGTAAAACCGGACAATGCGAGCCGGACCTCGGCAGCACCAAAGCCATCGAGAAAACGACGCCTTCGGAGCGTTTCGACAAAATAGACGAAGATATAGTCGATCCCCAGGGTTTAGGTCCCGACCCTCAAGAACAGTTCCCCATCGACCTTGAGGCAGACGAGAACGTCCATGTTGCCTGCGTGGGCAAGGACACGGATGGCTACGGTGACGCCGTGTTGGTCTTTGCGGTGACAAACAACACCGATGTCGACATGATGTTTGGCGATGTCGATGCCTATGCCTACGTCAACGGTGTCGTCCGCGACGTGCGCATGCGCCAGCCCGTCGCCGCAGGCGAAGAAACGACCGCGATGCTCACCTTTGTAGGCACCCTCGACGATCCGGACTTTGACGTGAACAACGACCTCAACGATATCTACCTCAACATCTGGATGTTTGAGGAGCAAAGCGGCAACGTCTACTTTAGGGACTTGGTACACATTCCGTAGAGGGTGACGCTCGGCACAAGCCAAGCAGGGCATATAACGCAAAACGAGGGACGACCCAGTCGGATCGCCCCTCGTCTTTTGTACGTCAACCTGCGCGTGGCGTTTACTTGACCACCAGGTTGACCAGCTTGCCGGGCACGCAGATGGCCTTGACGACCGTCTTGCCCTCGGTCCACTTGGCGACAGCAGCCTCGGCGGCAGCCTGCATTTCCTCGTTGGAGGCATCGCGGGCCACGTCAATGCGGCCACGGACCTTGCCGAGCACCTGGACCACGATCTGCACCGTGTCCTCGATGGACTCGGCCAGGTCAAACTCGGGCCAGGCGGCGGTGTAGGCGTTGCCCTCGCAGCCGAGTGCCTCGTGCCACAGCTCGTCAGCCCAGAACGGGCAGATGGGCGCCAGGACGCTCACAATGTCCTTGGCCACGCCGTAGCACAGAGCCTTGTCGCGGTCAGCACCCTCGGTGGCGTTGAGGTAGGCGCTCGCCGCGTTGACGAGCTCCATGACGGCCGAGATCGCGGTGTTGAACTGGCCGCGGTCGAAGTCCTCGGTGCACTTGGCGATGGTGCGGTGACGCTCGCGGTAGAGCTTCATCGCGACCTCGTCGAGCACGGACTTGTCGAAGGCCACGCTGGCGTCACCCGACTGGACGAGCTGCCACACGATACGCCAGGCGCGCTTGATAAAGCGGTTGGCGCCCTCGACAGCCTTGGGATCCCAGTCGAAGTCCTTCTCGGGCGGGGCGATAAACAGAATCGCCAGACGCATGGTGTCGGCGCCGTAGGGCTCGATAACCGAGCTCGGGGGCACCACATTGCCCTTGGACTTGGACATGGTGTCGCCGTTCTCGTCCTTGACCATACCCTGGCACAGCAGGTTGGTAAAGGGCTCGTCCACGCTCAGCAGGCCCAGGTCGCGCAGTGCCTTGGTAAAGAAGCGACTGTAGAGCAGGTGCAGAATAGCGTGCTCGATGCCACCGATGTAGTTATCGACGGGCATCCAACGATCGGCCGCCTCACGGGAAAAGGGCAGCTCGGTGTTGTGCGGGTCGGTATAGCGCAGGTAATACCAGCTGGAGCAGGTGAAGGTGTCCATGGTATCGGTCTCGCGCTTGGCCGGGCGGCCGCAGACCGGGCAGGTGGTCTCGTAGAAGTCCTTGCACTCGGCGAGGGTCTCGCCGGCGCCCAGGTCCAGGTTCTCGGGCAGCGTCACCGGCAGCTGATCCTCGGGCACGGGCACAATGCCGCAGTGCTCGCAGTGGATGGCCGGGATGGGGTTGCCCCAATAGCGCTGGCGGCTGATGAGCCAGTCGCGCAGGCGGAACTCGACCTTGCGACGGCCGCAGCCCATGGCCTCGAGGTCGGCCACGATGGCAGCCTCGCCCTCGGAGTGCTTACCGCCGCGCATGCCGGTGTACTTGCCGGACTGGACCAGCGTGCCCTCGGCAGCGTGGGCGCAATCCCAGTCGACGGTCTCGGCATGGAAGGTATCGATGGTCTGTCTCTTATACACATCTCCGAGCCCACGAGACACTGAGCGA
>CABSNF010000100.1 GCA_902478995.1 uncultured Collinsella sp. | reverse complement strand
CATCTTGAACACCTTTCGCTCTTAACTAGGTGTCCAATTCATCATACCCACTCCAACTCCAAACCGGACCTGATGGTCCAACTTTTTGTCCGCAGTCCCCATCTACAGGTCAAAACTCGACCCAACTGTTACAGATCAAGACGTTTGTCGACAGAGGCGACGGTGACAATGGTCCATTTGTCCGATGTGGTGGTGATGGAAGTGTCTAATACCGTTTTCAAACACAAGCATGCAACACGTAACACCTTGGCGCGGAATAGGATGCTTGCCAGGCTCGCGAAGGCGGCTGAACAAGGCGTGCTGCTTGTGACGCACGACAATGCCGAGCTCATGTGGCTGCGGCGTCATGTGGGAACCGATGATATTGCGGAGCCCGAGTCGTATCTGTTCTGCTTTCAACATGATTGGGATGCATTGACGCCGGCGGAGCGAGCGCTGAGGACTATCAAAGGGCTTGCGGAATTTCATCCCGATTGGGCGTTTTGGGGTTATGACGCGGCACTTTTGTGGGGTCTGGAGGTGCCGAATGACCTGCTCGGGTCGCGTTTTCTTGTTAAGACGGGTTGTTCGGTGACGTTGAGCAGCGGGTGCAGGTTGTTGCGTCCGCAGATGGCGGGCGCGCTCGAGCGTGTTGATGGCGTGCGGGTGACGTCGTTTTGGCGCACGGTGGAGGATTGCTTGCTGCGTGCGCCGTTTTCGTACGGGTTGGCGATTGCCGATTCTGCACTGCGGGCGAAAGGCGTATCACGTTGGGATTTGTGCGAGCGCCTCCGCGCCGATTGCGAGGGCAGGCGAGGGTATCGCAGGGCACAGGTGATTGCGTCGTATGCGGACGGGCTGTCCGAAAACGGCGGCGAGTCTCGGTTCCGAGCGTTCTTTATTGCGTACGGCTTTCCGGTTCCGGAGCTGCAGGTGGAGTTTCGCGATCCGCTCGATTCGAGCCAGGTGTTTCGGGTTGATTATTTCTGGAGGCTCGAGGATGGGACATGTGTCATCGGCGAGCTCGACGGGAAGGGAAAGTATACCCTGCAGGATGGTGGGGATCGGGGGTCGGTCGACCCATTCGTGGCAGAACGTCAGCGAGAGTCTCATCTGACGATGCTCGGGCACAAGGTGCTTCGGTTTACGTTCGATGAACTCAAGAACCCGGGGAAGCTGGCTGAAAAGATGAGACTGGCGGGAATTCAACAGCGGGCCGATCTGGCTGAGGAATGGAGACGCCAGTGGTATGGGCGCTGAGAGGTTTTGTCTCGATCTGTAACGTTTAGAAGTTGTTTGAGTTCGTAATTGTTACAGATCGAGACAAACCGGTGAAACGTCGACCGAATGTCTCGATCTGTAACATCAAGGGGCCCAATAACCCTGTACCTGTTACAGATCGAGACATTCCCCTGATGTTGCTGGGGTGGGGCTGCAACGTATTCCGTCCCCCCACATCCCCTCTTCCCTCCGTTAACCGATATGTCCGCAGCAATCCTGCCGCGCTGGACAATAATGGACAGATGTTCAAGCTTTCTGAGGGGGAGGAGCTCGATATGGCGTCTGCCGATCGTTCCACGTTGTTTATCAATGCGACCATTCTGGATGGTTCGGAGCATATGGAGCCGCAGCCCGACATGGCCGTGGCCGTTGAGCGCGGTGTCATCACGTGGATGGGGCCGAGTGCTGTGGCGCAGGCGCCTGCAGGTGCCGAGGTCATCGACCTGGCAGGTGCGTATCTCATGCCAGGTCTCATCAATATGCATGTGCATCTGTGCGGTTCGGGCAAGCCGGTTTCGGCGGGCGATGCAGGCGCGCTGATGAAGAAGCTCGATAATCCCGTGGGGCGCGCCATCGTCCGCCACATCCTCAAAGGCAGCGCCCAACAGCAGCTGGCAAGCGGCGTGACCACGGTGCGCGGCGCGGGCGACCCGCTGTTTGCCGACATCGCCGTTCGTAATGCCATCGACGCCGGCAAGTATCAAGGTCCTCGCCTGGTGGCGCCGGGAACGGGCGTCACGGTGCCGGGCGGCCATGGTGCGGGCTTGTTCGCCCAGGTGGCCAACGGTCCCGCCGAGGCAGCCGAACAGGTGCGCGACCTGTATGCGCGTGGTGCCGACGTCATTAAGCTGTTCGTGACGGGCGGCGTGTTCGACGCGACCGAGGTGGGCGAGCCGGGTGTGTTGCGTATGCCCGTGGAGGTTGCCGCGGCGGCGTGCAGGGCGGCGCACGATATGGGCCTTCCTGTTATGGCTCATGTTGAGAGTACCGAGGGCGTGAAGGCCGCGCTTGAGGCCGGCGTTGACACGATTGAGCACGGCGCTCCGCTGACGCCCGAGATCCTGGAGCTGTACCGTGGCGCCGCGGGCACGCAGCTCGAGGGGCGTGCGCCCAGTGTTACCTGCACTATCAGCCCGGCGCTGCCGTTTGTATTGCTCGACCCGAAAAAGACCCATTCGACCGATACGCAAAAGAAGAACGGCGATATCGTGTGCTCGGGCATTATCGAGAGCGCTCGTGCCGCACTGGATGCCGGCGTTAAGGTGGGCCTGGGCACGGACTCGAGCTGCCCGTTCGTGACGCAGTACGACATGTGGCGTGAGGTGGCCTATTTTGCCAAGTATGTCGACGTGAGCAACGCCTTCGCACTGCATACGGCTACGCAGGTCAATGCCGAGCTGCTGGGGCTGGGCGGCGAGACCGGCACGATCGAGTGCGGCAAGGCTGCCGATATCCTGGTGACGCGCAAGAATCCTCTGGATGATCTGTGTGCCCTGCGTGAGCCGACGCACGTGATGTGCCGTGGTGATCTGGTGCGCAAACTCAAGGTGAAGCGTATTCCCGAGGTGGACGCCGAGCTCGACGCGATTATGGCCATGCCTGCCGAAGCGCTTGCCGAGGAGCTGGCCCGCGACGGTGTGGCGTAGACGAGACAAAGGGACAGCTCCGTTGTCGCATACAAAAAGCCGAGGTCTCAACACGGGGCCTCGGCTTTTTTCGAACAAATACTTAAGACTGGGACAAACAAACCTGATTAATTGTCCCGCGTGCGGCGGCTAGGAGCGCGTTTCCATCTTGGCGTGGCACTTGGGGCAGGTGACGCGGATCTTGCCCTTGCCCTTGGGGACGGAGAGCATCTGGCCGCAGTTGGGGCACTTGAGGTATGCCGTGGTCTTGCGGCCCTTCCACATCTTCTTGGCTGTGCGCTTGGCACGTTCAAAGTCTTCCTTGCTAGTACCGGCTGCGCGCGAGGCGTTGGCCGCTGCAGCTCCGCCGCCCAAGCTAGCTACAAACTTGCCCAAGCCGGGTACGTTTGCAGTCGCGGCGACAAAGGCCTCGTTCTCCTTACGACGTGCGTCGATATTTTTGGATAGGCCGCGCAGCACGCCAATCACGATTACGGCGATGGCAATCCAGCTGAGCCACTGGATGCGGGCTATCGATCCGATCATCGCGATGACGATGCCGGCAAAACCCATCACGATGGTGAGTTCATCGGCACCATTGCGACCCTTCATAAAGTCATTCATACAAATTGCCTTTCGTTCGATATGCTGCACGCCTTTATACCCGATTTAGAGCAAGGGGGACAGGTCAATCTGCACCAATGTGGTGCAGATTGACCTGTCCCCGGAACACCAAGACGGTGCAAAGAAGTCTGTCCCCAATGCCCCAATTACTTGGAAAGTTTGTCGACGACGCGTTCGATTTCGGCGAGTTTGGCGGCTTTGAGGTCTTCGTCGCCCGATTCGATTGCCGAAGTCACGCAGCCCTCTATATGCGCCTTGAGCACGTCGGCGTTAATGCGCGCGAGGAGCGCCTGTGTTGCCATGAGCTGCGTGGAAATATCGACGCAATAGCGGTCCTCCTCGACCATTCGCAGGATGCCGTCGATCTGTCCGCGTGCCGTCTTGAGCATACGGGTCACCGATTTATGGTCTGCCATCATGGCGGGTCCTCGTTTCTGGTCGATCTTCCGGATGTCCCCGTCAGTTGCGGTGAAATACGGACTGATTAAAGGCCTAGGGCGGCACAACAGTCCGTATTTCACCGCAACTTCTGAGGATTGAGTAGGCGGCGTCTGCTACGCGGCGGTCACGGATAGGGCGTGGAACTTCTCGCCGGCGCCCTCGACGGCGGCAGCGAGCTGCTCGGCGGTCACGGTGTCGGCGCACTCCACCTGGACGGTTTGGGTCTCGTGATCGGCGTCGGCGTCGGTCACGCCGGCAACGTTGAGCAGTGCCGTCTCGACAGTAGCGTCGCAGTGGCCGCACATGAGGCCAGAAGTCTTGATTGTGTATCGCATGGGTATTCCTCCCTGTTGTGTCGGCTTTCCCAGGCACCCGACCTTGACCTTCAAGCCGTCGCTCGCGTACCAAAGTACGCGTCGCTCCTCTTTCAGGTCAATCTCGGGCACCTGGAAAACCCGTTCTAAATGGACTTAATGGTGAGCTTATTTTGCCACTTTTGGCTTAAAGGATTTTAAGCGCAGCGCATTGCTTACGACGCAGACACTCGACAGGCTCATGGCCGCGGCGCCAAACATCGGCGAGAGCTGCCATCCGGTGAGCGGGAAGAACACGCCCGCCGCCAGCGGAATGCCGATGCCGTTGTAGAACAGTGCCCAGAACAGGTCCTGCTTGATGTTGCGGATCGTGGCTCGCGAAAGCTCGATGGCGCGGGCGACGTCCATGAGGTCGCTGCGCATGAGAACCACGTCGGCGCCCTCCTTGGCGATGTCGGCGCCGGTGCCGATAGCAAGGCCCACGTCGGCGCGCGCCAGGGCGGGGGAGTCGTTGATGCCGTCGCCTACCATGGCGACCTTGCCGCCCACATCCTGCAGCTCGCGGACGTGGCGCTCCTTGTCGGCAGGGAGGACGTCGGCGATGACCTGTTCGCTGCTCAGCCCCACGCGGCGGGCGATGGCCTCGGCCGTCACGCGGTTGTCGCCGGTGAGCATGCGCACGTCGACGCCAAGCGAGCGCAGTGCGGCGATGGCCCCGGCACTCGTCTCCTTGACCTCGTCCGCCACGGCGATGGTACCGACAAGCTCGCTGTTCTTGGCAAAGAACAGCGGCGTCTTGCCCTCGGCCGCGAACTGTTCGGCAAGGCCGGCGGGAACCTTCACGCCCAGCTCGTCCATCAGACGCACGTTGCCGGCGGCGATGACATTCTGCCCCTCGCGTGCCGTAACGCCTCGCCCGGGCACGGCGGTAAAGTCCTCGACCATGCGTGCGACGATTCCGCGCGCCTCGCATTCGGCCATAATCGCCTCGGCCAGCGGGTGCTCGCTTGAGCGCTCCAGCGCAGCGGCCAGCTTGAGCAACGCCTTTTCGCTCATGGCGAGCGAGCCGTCAGCGCGCGTGGCTACCGTGATATCGGTTACAGCCGGCTTGCCGCGGGTGACCGTTCCCGTCTTGTCGAGCACCACGGTGCCCACGCTGCGTAGGTTCTCCAGCGCCTCGGCGCTCTTAAACAGCTGTCTCTTATACACATCTCCGAGCC
>CABSNF010000099.1 GCA_902478995.1 uncultured Collinsella sp. | reverse complement strand
GTATAAGAGACAGGTACGACCCGCAGACGTCTGGTGGCCTGCTTATCGCGGCACCTGCTGCCGATGTGGATGAGCTTGCGAGCCGTCTACATGCCGAAGGACGTATCGCCGCCGTCGTCGGTCGCGTGTACGAGCCGGTACCAGGCGGTCCTGCCGTTCGCGTTGTTCGCTAGCCCGCACGTTTATGTAACTGTCTGCCGTTCTCTAGAACGGTTCTTTCGAAAGGAATTTGCTATGTTTACCAAAATTGAAGTCAATGCCATGGGCGATGCCTGCCCGCTGCCCGTCGTCAAGACGCTCAAAGCCCTGAAGCAGCTCGATGGCGAGGGCGCCGTGGTGACCTCGGTCGATAACGAGACTGCCGTCATGAACATCTCCAAGATGGCGCAGGAGAAGGGCTGCACGGCCTCGGTCGAGAAGGTTTCTGACGCCGAGTGGCACGTGACCGTGGCGACCTCTGGCGCCGTTGCCGTGGCCGATCCTGAGCAGGATGGCGCTGCCTTCTGCGACGCCAGCGCCGGCAAGGGCAAACTCGTCATTTCCGTCTACACCGATTGCATGGGCCGTGGCGACGACGAGCTGGGCCACAAGCTCATGAAGGCGTTTATCTTTGCCGTGACGCAGCAGGAGGAGCTGCCCGCGACCATGCTGTTCTACAACGGCGGTGCCAAGCTCACCGTCGAGGGCTCGCCGGTGCTCGATGACCTGAAGGGCCTGGCTGAGCAGGGTGTCGAGATTCTTACCTGTGGCACCTGCCTCGACCACTATGGCATTAAAGACCAGCTTGCGGTGGGCGAGGTCACCAACATGTACGTGATCGTGGAGAAGATGGAGCAGGCCGTGCGCGTCGTGCGCCCGTAGCGTATTGGTTGGAGTTGCCATGAGGGAGAAGCGCCCGGCGCTTGTCATCACGTTTCCCACCACGGCGGCCGCCATGGGCTGCGAGTCCCTGTGCATTGAGCGCGGCCTTCCCGGGCGAACGATTCCCGTGCCCGGGGAGGTCGCTGCTGGCTGCGGTCTGGCGTGGAAGGCGTTGCCTGCCGATGAGGAGTTGCTGCGTGGCGAACTCGCCGCGGCGGGCATTCCCACCGAGGGCTATACCGTGATTGATATGTGGGAGGTCGTGCGATGATCTACCTGGATAACGCGGCGACGACCATGCACAAGCCGCAGACGGTCATCGATGCCGTGACGCAGGCGATGTGCTCGCTCGGCAATGCCGGGCGCGGCGCCACGTCGGGTGCCCTCGATGCCGCTCGTACGATTCACGGTTGCCGTGCCAAGCTCGCGCGCTTTTTAGGTTGCCCGAGGGCGGACCATGTGTGCTTTACGTCCAACTCTACGGCGGCGCTCAACACCGCCATCTGTGGCGTGGTGCGCCCCGGCGACCGCGTGGTCACGACGGTGCTCGAGCATAACTCCGTGCTGCGTCCGCTCAACCGCCTGGCAGCGGAGCGGGGCGTGACAGTTGAGCATGCGGGCTGTGACGTAAATGGTGTGCTCGACTACGACGAACTCGAGCGGCTTGTCACGCCGGGTACGCGTGCCGTGGTGGTGACGCATGCCTCCAATGTGACCGGCAACGCGGTCGACATTGCGCGCGTGGCGGCCATGGCCCATGCGGCTGGTGCGCTGGTGATCGTCGATGCCTCGCAGTCTGCCGGTACGGCGCGTGTCGATATGCAGACCATGGGCCTCGACATAGTGTGCTTTACCGGCCATAAGGGGCTCATGGGTCCGCAGGGGACCGGCGGCCTGGCCGTGGCGGAGGGCATTGACGTGGCTCCGTGGGCCATGGGCGGCACGGGCGTGCACAGCTTCGACCCACTGCAGCCGCTTGAGTGGCCCACGCGCCTTGAGGCGGGCACGCTCAACGGCCACGGCATCGCGGGCCTTTCTGCCGGTCTCGACTTTATCGAGGCGCAAGGCGGGGTCGAGGCGATCGCGGCGCATGAGCGAGCGCTGGCTGATCGCTTTCTCGCTGGCGTGCGCGAGATTCCGGGGATTAAGCTCTACGGTGCGTTTGACCAGCCCATGCGCTCGGCGATCGTGTCGCTCAACGTGGGCGATATCGACTCTGCCGAGATCTCGGACGCGCTCATGCAAGGGTGGGGGATTGCGACGCGCCCCGGCGCCCATTGCGCTCCGCTCATGCACCGCGCGCTCGGGACCGAGCGCCAGGGTATCGTCCGCTTCTCGTTTGGGTATTTCAACACGGACGAGGAAGTCGACACTGCGATTGACGCTTTGTGCGATTTAGCCTGCTAGAGCGTATATACTTGCGGGACGGGTCTTTTGCCCGTCCCGTTTTTGTTTCGACCCGAAAGGTGTGCATATGGCCTCATCCGCTCCGCGCGGTTTGCGCTCCGACCATGTCGTTACCGTCGGCATCGCCCTGTTCTCGATGCTCTTTGGCGCCGGCAACCTCATCATTCCGCCGTTGCTGGCGCTCCAGGCCGGCACGGCCACACCGCTTGCCATGGTTGGCTTTTTGATTGCCGCCATCGGCCTGCCCGTCATGGGCTTTATCGCCGTGGCGCTTGCCGGCACGGCGCGTGAGCTTGCCGGCCGCGTGCATCCCAAGTTTGGCGAGTTCTTTGTCGCGGCGGTCTATCTGGCCATCGGTCCGTGCCTGGCCATTCCTCGCACAAGCTCTACGGCGTTCGAAATGCTGGTGCCGCTGCTGCCCGAGGGTGTTTCGCTCGGCACGGCTCGCCTGGTGTTTGCCGTTGGCTTCTTTGTCGTCGCGTTTGCTCTCACGCTGCGCCCGGGTGTCATCACGCGCGTGCTCGGCCGCATTACGGGCCCCGCGCTCATTGCGCTTATCGTGTTGGTCGTGGGTGCCGCCGTGGTCTTGCCACTGGAACCGGCTGCCGCGCCTCAGGCTCCCTACGATGCAGGCGCCGCCGTGCAGGGCTTTTTGACTGGCTATCAGACCATGGACCTGCTCGCGTCGCTCGCCTTCGGCATCATCATCGCCGAGACTATCCACGAGTTGGGCGTTACCGACAATAGGCGCGTGGCCTTCGAGATCTCGCGTTCGGGTGTGATCGCCGGCGTGCTCATGGCCATCATCTACTGCGGCTTGGGCCTTGCCGGAATGCAGCTCGGCACCGTGATGCCCGACGCCACCAACGGCGCCGCCATCCTTGCCCGCTCTGCCTCCATGCACTTTGGCCTTGCCGGCACGGTCGTGGTCTTCGCCATCTTCTTCCTCGCCTGCATGAACGTGTGCATTGGCCTCATTAGTTGCTGCGCGCGCTACTTCTGCGAGACGTATGTGGTTGAAGGGGGAGCGGAGGCTTCCGAGGAGGCCATGCGCCGCCCCTTCGCGATCCTCGCCTTTGTGTTCGCGGCGTTTTCGTGCGTGCTCTCCAACGTGGGCCTCGATGTGATCCTTATGTTCTCGGTGCCCATGCTCAACGCTTTGTATCCCGTCGCCATTGTGCTGGTGCTTATGGGCCTGGTGCACGGCTTTTGCGACGCTCATCCGCAGGTGTGGGTCTGGGTCGGCGGCGTGGTTGCCGTGCAGAGTGTAATCACCTCGGTCCGCGATGCGTTCTTTGCGGGCGCGTGGCTGCCGTTCGATGCGTTGCCGCTGGCAGATATCGGTGCTGCGTGGGCACCGGTTGCCGTGGTTGCCTTTGTGATCGGTCTGCTCCATAGTCGTTTTGTCGCACATTCGAGGAGCTAAGGCATCAATGCTTGCACAGGCGGGGAGTCTCCCCTATAATTTCCTTCGCTTTGGGACACGCAAGGTTTAGACCTTAGCTGCTCAACACCTTCGGGACGTGGCGCAGTTTGGTAGCGCGCCTGCTTTGGGAGCAGGATGTCGCAGGTTCAAATCCTGTCGTCCCGACCATATCTTGCGGGCGTAGTTCAATGGTAGAACCCCAGCCTTCCAAGCTGATGACGCGGGTTCGATTCCCGTCGCCCGCTCCATAAGATAGATGAATGGCTCTGATTCCTTTTGGGACCAGAGCTATTTTCATATACATGCCGGGACCCCACATCCCCTTCTAAGTTGCGGTGAAATACGGACTGTTTTTCGGCTTTTATGGCCCATGTAGTCCGTATTTCACCGCAACTATTTGTAAGGTTGGATTTTGATGCCGTTGGGAGGGTCGTAGCGACCGTCTACCGAGAGTGGAAATATTTTTTGAAGCCTTGACCTGCGACGTCAAGCTTTTGGTCAGCTTTTGGCAAGGCCTGCGGACGGAAGCATGCGATAGCGTAATGGTATTCTCTCCGCCGTGATGGTTATGGGGTTGGCCATGCTCGATAAAGGCAAACATTTTCCGCAGTCATATGCAAGGATGCTATTCTCGGCCCTTGGAATTCATCAAGATGGACAGCTGCTTATAACAATTGATCCTTGGGAAGAACGCCGTGCGCGCGAGCTTATGCAGGAAGAGCTCATGCTTCGTCTTTACAACCACGTGTATGCGGATCCGGTCTATTGGAATAATCTTGGGGTTGAAGATCGCATCTTTCAGCTGGCATCCGCTATTGCGGTCGTTGAACCGGATGCTGTGTTTTGCGGATCGACGGCAGCGCTGCTCTATGGCATCGGCTCGGCTTATACGCTTCTGGATAAAGTGCAAGTGCTGCTGCCTCGGTCTACAAGGCGCGATACGTATGAGTTCGTTGAATACAAGCGCTGGCGGGCGGGCGAAGTGTGGCGGCTCGGTCTGTTTACGCTGACGGATCCGTATCGAACGGTTGTTGATATCGCCCGAACGAGCGCCTTTCGCTATGCGCTGGGCTATGTCGATGGCTTGGCCCGTGAGTACGATGTCGAACGTGAAGAGCTGCGAGCATATGCGCAGGCAAATTGCCGAGGGTTGCATGGCATCGCGCGTGCTTTTGACGTTTTTGAGCATATGGACGGCAGGTCAGACAATGGCGGCGAGTCTGAGGCGAGAGCAGCGATGATTCTCGCTGGGGTTGTCGCGCCCGAGCTTCAAGTTGAGATAACGCGACCGGGAAACGCTGGTTATTATCTAGCAGATTATGGCTGGCAGATGCCAGACGGCTCATGGACGCTGGCAGAGCTGCATGGGCTGGGTAAGTTTGAAGACGAAGCTCAAGATGATCCAGAGCAAGCGGCGGCAAAAACCTATCGAGCGGCCCTCATGCGCGACGCGAACCTTCGCGCCATGGGCCACAACGTCATTCATTTCAAACTTTCGGACACCTACGACGTAGAATCGTTCGGTGCCATGATGCGCGGTTACGGCATTCCGACAACAAAACCCTACGCCGACTCCCGATAGCGAAATCGTTCGCAGCCAACCTTTAATAAGTTGCGGTGAAATACGGACTGTTGAGGCCTTTAAAGGCATGAAACAGTCCGTATTTCACCGCAACTTAGGAGGGGATGGGGCTGAGAGGCGGGCGATGCCGTTGCCTGCCGGTTAGCTGCGGGGGCGGTGGCGGAGCTTGTCGATGGTGGAGTCGGTGCTTCGGCTGCGGGCTTCGGCGGCGCGGTCGCGAGCGTCGGCAGCGGTTAGGCGCTGGCGGCGGTAATCGATCATGCCTTGAATGATGGGCTTGCCAAAGCTCACGACATCAT
>CABSNF010000098.1 GCA_902478995.1 uncultured Collinsella sp. | reverse complement strand
GACAAGGTGACGTGAAACGAAAGGGCGCTGACCTTCTGGTCGCGCCCTTGAAGTTGAACGTCAGATTGTCCAAATGCGGCCCGCGCAGCGTCGAGCCGTTACGCGGGTTGGTAAACCCGCGTAACTACCTACTCCCGTGCTCCGTACTGCTCGTAGTAGTCGTCGATGGCGGTCTTAAGCTCGTCATCGATAACGACCTTGCCGTCGATCTCGTGGTTGTAGAGGGTCTCGACGACCTCGGCCATGGAAACGATGCTCGCGACGGGGAAACCGTACTTGGCCTCGATCTCCTTCTGAGCGGTGGTCACGCCACCCTTGCCGACCTCCATGCGGTTGAGGGACACGATCAGGCCCTTGATCTCGACATCGGCAGCAGCCTTGACCTTGGGATAGGTCTCGTCGATGGACTTGCCGCTGGTGGTGACGTCCTCGACCATGACCACGCGGTCGCCGTCCTGAGGCTCGTAGCCCAGCAGGTTGCCCTTGTCGGCGCCGTGGTCCTTGGCCTCCTTGCGGTCGCAGCAGTACTTGACCTCCTTGCCGTACAGCTCGTGGTAGGCAATTGCGGTCACGACGGCCAGCGGAATACCCTTGTAGGCCGGTCCAAACAGCACATCAAAGTCGTCGCCAAAGTTATCGTGGATGGCCTGGGCGTAATACTCGCCCAGCTTCTTGAGCTGGTAGCCCGTCACGTAAGCGCCGGCGTTCATAAAGAACGGGGACTGGCGGCCGCTCTTGAGCGTAAAGCTGCCGAACTTAAGAACGTCGGACTCAACCATAAACTTGATGAACTCTTGCTTGTAAGCCTCCATGCGGGCTCCTCTCGTAATTGCGTACGTGCTCTTCAGTTTAGCGCAGGCGAGGCGTCGATGTGGGCGTGCTTTGAGGCCACATCCCCCGTTAGAGTAAGGGGCTGGGCGGCGGCTCATACGCTAATCATTTGGTGTCCAAGACCAGAAGAAGTTGATAAGGGCCACACGCGAGGCGGTGCCGGTCTTTTTGTTAATCGAGGAAATGTGACGATAGAGCGTGGAGCGCGAAAGGAAGAGCGTTGTGGCGATGTCCTGAACGCTCTGGTCCGAAGCGACCAATACCTCAAGAATATCGCGCTCGCGCTCTGTAAGCCCAAAGGTGGCGACGAAAGCATCGAGGCGTTCATCGGACGTGAGCTCCGCTGCCTCCACGGGCTCGGGGTCGGAGCATGTGGGCGCAAGATCCCCACCAAGATCGTCGGTGGCAAGCGGCAGGCCATCCTGCATCACGGCAGCATCGTCTCGTTGCCCCAACTGCCCCAGCAGCGTAATCGCAATGCCCACAAACATCACGAGCGCCGCACCGATCGCAGCCAGCACGTTTTGACTCGAGATGATCGCCACCGCCGGCGCCGTCACGAGCATCGAGCACACGTTG
Source organism: uncultured Collinsella sp. (assembly GCA_902478995.1). Classification (GTDB taxonomy): domain Bacteria; phylum Actinomycetota; class Coriobacteriia; order Coriobacteriales; family Coriobacteriaceae; genus Collinsella. The sequence goes on along the minus strand of CABSNF010000098.1, from coordinate 4,646 downwards.
TTGACGACGCGACCCATGCACGGCCAAAAATATGACCAGCGCGCATAGAGCGAGACGGCGGCATATTTTGTGGTAAAGAACACCACAAAGAAGCCCGAGCCCAGATAAAAGATGATTGTGGCAGCAAGCTCGTTGCCGCCATTGCCATCGACGATGAGCACAAAGAACGAAAGCGTGGACATTATGGCGGCACATGTCATGCCGATATTCATATACGAGCGGCCGTGCAGGTCAAATAGGACGCCGGCAGCCAACGAGCTCACGACAAGCAGCAGGCGCGGCCAGTCAACCAAATCAACGGCTCCGGTAGCATGCAAGGTTGTGAGACCCGCGTTGAGAGCGGCGAATACGCCGGAAAGATACGCCGTCGCCACGGTCAGGCGGACCACGGCGCGGCGGAATGCCGCCTTTGCCTTGGGATCGTCTTGCCACTTGGCGCCATATTCCAAAGCATCTACCGAAAGCCCGGCAACACTGGGTTCAAAGCTGGGATCGGACTCGTCGCGCAGCTTGGCGCGTCGGGCGCCGTGGAGCGACGCCACCTGCGCGATCGCACAGACGACCAGAACAGCCTGCTGAGGAATGCCGGCAGGCATCACCATGTGGTTGAGCACCTGCACCAGAACGCCCATGGCGTAGGAAAGTGCAGCCGCACGCGCCAAGCAGGGCGTCCGTGCAAAGCGCCTCGCAAAATTTGCATGAGCAGTCGATCCGCAGTAGCCCAGCGCGCAGCACGCCACCAAACCGCCGGCAATTACCACCTCAACCTGAACCGCCATAATCAACAGCAGCAATGCCGCCACCAGCAAAACGCCCGTGACGTCACTCGTTGCGTCGATAGCATGGGGACGGCGATAGTACAGAATGGGACGCACAAAAAAGCCAATCACGCTCGCGCCGATGACAAGGCTCTCATAAATAACGACCTCGTTCGGAGACACGAACTCGGCCATGCGCACATCAAAAAGATACTCGCACGCCAAAAACGTGGAGAAGAACAGCGCCAGGCATATAATCTCCCGAATGCCCCGACGCAAATATGCGGTTGTGTCTCCCATGCCCCTCATGGTTAACCCCAGTCGCTCAATTGTCTGGAAATCTATTTTAACAGAGAACAAGTCTCAATATCGAAGCCAGGCTCGAAATGCTGCCAATTCGACCCCAGCCGTCCACATCACGCCGCGATTTTGAGCCGCATGGACCAGAAGGGACGCGCGCGATCTCTAGCTCGGCCAGGAGTGTCTCCAACTACCACTCATTTAAGTACGTCCCCAATGAGTGGCCGAAGAGTGTCCCCCGCGACTAGTCGTTTAAGTACGTCCCCAATGACTAGTCAAAAATGGGCCATGTGTCCCAGTTGTGGAGACTCCTTGAGCCGTCTGGGTATCGCGAAGGATCACGCACTCCCCCATCATCAAAAGTGACACACGCTACCTGTTGATGGGAGGCAGCCATGGGCTTCTTTGACAAGATGTTCGAGAAGAAAGAGTGCGCGATTTGCGGTACCGAGCTGGGACTTCTAGGTAAGACAAAAATCAATGAAGGCTACCTGTGCAAAGAGTGCGCCGGCAAGCTCTCCCCCTACTTTCACGGCTATCGCTCCAGCACCGCGGACGATATCCGTGAGCAACTCGCCTACCGCGAGGCCAACGCCGAGCGCCTGTCTTCGTTCAACCCCACGCGCACGCTTTCTGCCGGGCGCACCAATATTATGCTCGATGAGGACGCGGGCCTGCTGATCATCACTTCGCAGAGCCGCTGGCGCGACGCCAATCCCGACATCATCGAGTTCTCGCAGGTACTCGGCTGCGATATGGATATCGACGAGCAGCGCACCGAGATCTATCGCGAGACCAAGGACGGCGAGCGCGAGAGCTACGACCCGCCGCATTACGACCTGGATTACGACTTTAACCTGACCATTCACGTCAACACGCCGTACTTCACCGAGATCAACCTGCGCGTGAACGACTCCACCATCGATCAGCGCGGCTCCATCGAATATCGCGAGGCCAAGCGCCAGGCAACTGAAGTCCGCGATGCGCTGGTGCAGCTGCGCCAGGAGACGCGCGACAGCGTCGTGGCCGCCAAGGCCCCCAAGACCGCGGTGACCTGCCCCTTCTGCGGAGCCACCACCATTCCCGATGCCAGTGGGCGCTGCGAATACTGCGGCGGCGCCATCGGCGCATAGCCTCCGGCAGCGAAAGGACCGATCATGGCCTTCGAGAGCGTCAACTATCAGTGCCCCGCGTGCGGCGGCCCCCTTCACTTTGCCAGTGCCGAGCAAAAGCTCGTCTGCGACTACTGCGATTCTCGTTTTGAAGTCGAAGAAGTCGAGGCCCTCTATCGCGAGCGCCAGGACAAGGCAGATGCCAAAGCCGATGCAGCAGCCGCAACGCCCAAGCCTGCTGTCGACGATGCCGTGCAGGAGCTGGCCCAAAACGCCGGCTACATCTGCTCGTCGTGCGGCGCCGAGCTCGTGTCCGACGGCACCGTCGCCGTCACCACCTGCCCGTACTGCGGCAACTCCGCCGTGGCGCCCGGCCAGCTCTCTGGCGACTTCTCGCCCGACCTGGTAATTCCGTTTAAGCTCGGGCACGACGACGTCACGGCCGCACTCAAGGAACACTACAAGGGCAAGATCTTGCTGCCCAAGAGCTTTGTCACCGGCAACCATATCGACGAGGTCCAAGGTGTCTACGTGCCGTTTTGGCTCTACGGCGCCCGCGTTGACGGCGAAGTGTACTTTGACGCGACCAACGAGACCGTGACCGAGGAATCCGACCGCACCGTCACGACCACCGACCACTACGATGCCTATCGCAAGGGCAATATCTCGTTTAAGCGCGTGCCCGTCGACGGATCATCCAAGATGCCCGACGGCCACATGGACGCCATCGAGCCGTTTGACTACGACGCACTGCGTCCGTTCTCGGTCGCATATATGCCCGGCTACATCGCCAACCGTTACGACGAGGACTGCGAGACCTGCAAGGCGCGCGCCGAGCGCCGTATGGAAGAAAGCACGATCTCGGCCCTGCGCGAGACCGTCGTCGACGAATACGACGATGCCACGGTCGAAAGCAAGCAGCTCGACTACACCTGGGAAGACAGCGACTATGCCCTGTTCCCCGTGTGGATGCTTTCCACCTCGTGGAACGGCAAGAGCTACCTGTTTGCCATGAACGGCCAAACCGGCCGTATGGTCGGCGAGCTTCCTTGCTCCAAGCCCAAGCTCGCTATCGCCTCGGTGCTGTTCTTTGTGATCGGATTTGTCCTCTCCCAGATCCTCTTCATGGGTGAGAACGCCTTCGATCCGGATTACCTCACCTTTGATATCGAGGGCATCCTCATCAACATCGTCGCGCCGCTGATCATCGTGGTCATCGCAGACGTGCTGCTGGTGGGCCAGCTCAAGACGGCCAACGAGGCCACCCACGCCGATTGCTACTGTGGCGAGCTCGACCTGACCGAGAAGCACGACACCTTCAGCCACACCGAGACCACCGTTGTCATGAAGGACGACAAGGACGATTAACCATCCTGACCAATACCACCCGGCCTTTGACGAGAAAGGAAGATCACCATGGGACTCTTGAAAGCTGGATTGGGTGCTGCCGGCGGCGTCATGGCCGACCAGTGGAAGGAATTTATCTACTGCGAATCGATGCCTGCTGACGTCTTGGCCTGCAAGGGCAGCAAACGCACCGGTGGCCGCAGCTCCAACACGCGCGGCGAGGACAATGTCATCTCCAACGGCTCGGTCATCGCCGTCAACGACGGCCAGGGCATGCTCGTGGTGCAAAACGGCAAGATCATCGAAGTCGCGCTGGAGCCCGGTGAGTTCGTCTTCGATACCGGCAGCGAGCCGAGCGTCTTTAGCGGCAGCCTGGGCGATTCCATCAAGGAGACCTTCGCCAATATCGGCAGCCGCTTTACCTTTGGCGGCGACGCGGGCAAGGACCAGCGCGTCTACTTCATCAACACCAAGGAGATCATCGGCAACAAGTACGGCACCGCCTCGCCCGTGCCCTTCCGCGTGGTCGATAACAGCATTGGCCTGGACGTCGACATCTCCGTGCGCTGCAACGGCGAGTATTCGTACCGCATCACCAACCCGCTGCTGTTCTACACCAACGTATGCGGCAACGTGACCGATAGCTATACGCGCGACAAGATCGACAGCCAGCTTAAGTCCGAGCTGCTCACCGCCCTGCAGCCCGCCTTTGCCAAGATCTCGGAGATGGGCATCCGCTACAGTGCCATCCCCGGCCACACCACCGAGCTCGCCCGCGCGCTCAACGAGGTCCTCTCGGCCGACTGGCGCGACCTGCGTGGTGTCGAGATCGTGAGCTTTGGCGTCAACTCCATCGCCGCCTCGCAAGAAGACGAGCAGATGATCAAGGACCTGCAGAAGGCCGCGGTCATGCGCGATCCCACCATGGCAGCCGCCAACATCGCCAGCGCCCAGAGCGACGCGATGCGCGCGGCGGCCGCTAACCCCAACGGCGCAATGGCCGGCTTTATGGGCATGGGCATGGCAGGTGGCATGGGCGGCATGAATGCCAGCCAGCTGTTCGCCGCCGGCCAGGCACAGCAGCTGTCTCTTATACACATCTGACGCTGCCGACGAAGCTAGAAGTGTA
>CABSNF010000097.1 GCA_902478995.1 uncultured Collinsella sp. | reverse complement strand
ACGGACCTCTCGGGTCCAATACGTCACACGTCGGACTGGGTTATCTGAATAAATATGGCGAAGGCCCCTTTCGGGGCCTTCTTTTTTATAAAAATTCGCCGACTCGGTGGACTTCGGGTTCTAGGTCTACGTTGAATTGGTCTTTGACGGTTGTCTGGATGTGGCGGATGAGTTCGTCGACGTCGGCGGCGGTGGCGTGGTCGGCGTTGACGATGAAGCCGCAGTGCTTCTCGCTCACCTGGGCGCCGCCGACGGCGTGGCCGCGCAGGCCGGCGTCCATGATGAGCTTGCCGGCAAAGTGGCCCTCGGGACGCTTGAAGGTGGAGCCGGCGCTCGGTATGTCGAGCGGCTGCTTGTCTTCGCGGCGCTGGCGGTAGTCGTCCATGTCGGCCTTGATCATCGCGGCGTTGCCCGGGGCGAGGTTGAAGGTTGCCGAGAGCACGATAAAGCCGTCGTCGGCAATGCGGCTCTTGCGATAGCCCAGGTTGAGCTCGTCGGCATCGAACTCAATGATATTGCCGCTGCCGCGGGTGCCGTCGTCGAGCATACGAGCGGGCTTGTAGACGCGTACAGATTCCAGCACATCGGCCATGCAGGCACCGTAGGCGCCGGCGTTCATGTAGCAGGCGCCGCCGACCGATCCGGGGATGCCCGAGATGGGCTCCATGCCGGTGAGGCAGGCTTCGGCGGCAGCCGCCGCAACGTCGGAAAGCAAGGCGCCGGCTGCCGCCGTGACGTGCGTGCCGTCGACCGTAATGTCGGAGAGGCCCTTGCCCAGCGTTACGACGACGCCGCGGATGCCCTTGTCACCGACGAGTAGGTCGGAGCCGTTGCCCACGATGGTGAGCGGCAGATCGCAGCGATAACAGGTATCGAGCGTGGCGACGAGGCCCTGCTCGGTGTCGGGCGTGACAAAGACATCGGCCGGGCCGCCGATCTTAAACGTGGTGTGCTCGCGCATGGGCTCGCTCATGAGTACGTTGTCCTCGCCGGCAACGCCGGCGAGCGCGCAAAGCAGGTCCTCGTTAAAAAAGTCGTTCTCGTGCATACGAATATCCGCCTTTTGGTGGTTGTTGTCATCAATCGATTGCAATATACCCCACCTGGACGGATTTGGTGCGCTGACGGCGATAAAACAGCCGTCCACCGGATTAGTAAAGTGTTTATCACCGAGGTAGATGGGCAGTCGCTATACTTTCAAGAGATTGCGCGTAAACCCGGAAGGAGCGAGATGGCCAACAAAGTCACCCTCAAGCAGATCGCCCAGGAGGTGGGGCTTTCCCCTTCGTCGGTCTCGCTTGTTCTCAATAATCGGCCCTGTCGCATCTCGGAAGAAAACCGCAAGCTCATCAAGGAGGTTGCGGCGCGCAATCACTATGTTCCTAACCAGATCGCGCGCAGCCTGGTCATGCGCGAGTCGCGCACGCTGGGCCTTATCGTTCCCAATATCGAGAGTCGCTTTTTTGCCTCGCTCGCCGGCAGCTTGGAAAAGCGCTGCCGCGAAGACGGCTATGCACTCTTTATTACTAGCTCGGGTGGAAGCGCCGATGACGACCTGGAGTTGCTGCGCCAGCTGGTGACGCGCGGCGTCGATGGTGTCTTCCTGGTGGTAGGCGACGAGTTCTCGGATGACCGTGCCCTGCGCGAAGAGGTCAGCCATCTGCCTATCCCTGCCGTGATGGTCGACCGTGCCATTGAGGGGCTCGAGTGCGACAAGGTGATGTTTGACCACGAGATGGGCGGCTACATGGCCACGCGGTATCTGATTGAGCAGGGTCATCGCCGCATCGCCTGTCTGGTTAACGCGCGCCGCTCCAATACGGGCCGCAAGCGACTTGCTGGCTATGAGCGCGCACTGCGCGAGGTGGGACTGCCCATCGACGCGCGCCTGGAGTTTGAGAGCGAGTACTACATTCCGAGCGCCTACGAGGCCTCGGAGGCGGTGCTCGCAACCGACGCCACTGCCGTGTTCGCAAGCTCGGACAACATTGCCCTCGGTTTGCTCAAGCGCTTGCACGAGATGGGGAAGAGCATCCCGGGCGATATCTCGGTCGTAAGCTATGACAACTCGGCCGCCGACGTTCTCTTTGAGCCAGCGCTGACCGCGATTGAGCAGGACCCTGGTGTCCTCGCGGAGCATGCTTTTGGCTGCATGTCCAAGCGTCTTGCCGGTAGGGGCGGTAGACGTGCCGAAGAGGTCGTTCTGGAGCCGGCGCTTATCGTGAAGGGCAGTGTGCTTGACCTTACCGAATATAGCTAAGCGCACTTGTTTGTTTGCATAGATTGCATGCGGAGCGTCCGCTATTTGCCGGCGGGGCCGGGGTGCCTGCTTTGTTTTGAGAAGTTCGCGAAGCCCACCTCTCAAAACAAAGCAGGCACCCCGGCCCTCGTCCGTAAACTCTTCCGCTGGGCGAGCCATAGACGCCGCGCACCGATCTACTAAAGGATGAGCTTGAAATTGGTGCTATATTCGGCTTGAGTTGTTTAATGCTAGTACGGGAGGCTGATATGGGGCTGTTCAAGAAGAAAAACCCGCAGGATGCCTTTGATCCCGATGTGTTTAGCATCACGGATACGATTTTGGACCCGCCGCGGTTTACGTTTTTGCCGGCTATCTACCAGGATGCCACGCGTCGCAAGTGGGCCGTGCATCAGCGCGGCGGCGAGCCGAAGATTTTTGACTATGCGGACGTGTTGCAGTGCGAAGTGGCCGAGGCGGGCGATCCGGAGGCCGAGGAAGTGGCCTCAAAACAGGAATTTGCCCAGCGTATCCTGGCAAATCCTGCCAAGGCGGCGAAAATAAACGCTGCCAAGCGTAATATGTGTCTTGGTATGGGCGTTGTTGTGGCGGTTCAGACGGGAAAAGACGAGGTTTCCAAATTAGAGATTCCCGTTATGACCGACGAAGTCAAACGCGATTCAAGTCTATATAAGTCGTATCGGAATGTCGCCGAGAAGATCAAGGCCGAATTTGATGCCATGGGAGGGCTGGTCTAATTTGGGCGGCATACGTTTCTGAATGAGGAGTCTGTGCAATGGCAGGCGAATCTTATGCAATTCCCCCCAAAGATTGTGCTGTTGAGGGAATTCTTTGGTATATCCAGCACCACCAGCTTGCCGGCGGCGATCGCCTGCCGGCTGAGCGCGTGCTGTGCGAAGAGATTGGCGTTTCGCGTACGGCGTTGCGCGCCGGTATCACGCGGCTCATCTCGTGTGGAACGCTCGAGAGCCGTCGCGGATCGGGTACGTATGTGTGTCCTCCCAAGCCGCTGAATATCTTCCAGGAAACGTATAACTTTTCCGATGCTGTGCGGACTGCCGGCCTGCACCCCTCTTCTCGTCTGGTTTCCACCGGGACCATCGAGGCGGATGAGGCGCTTGCCGACAAGCTTGGGGTGGCTGTGGGCGCTCCTTTACTCCGCATGCAGCGCATTCGACTTATAGAGGGCGAGCCGGCGTCAATCGAGACCGCTCACGTTAACCTGTCCCTGTGCCCCGCGCTTCCCGAGCACGATTTTGAGTGTGAGAGTCTTTACGATGTCTTGCTCAAAGAAGGTGGCGTGCGTGTTGAGCATGGACGTGAGCATATCTCCATCTCGCGTTTGAACGCCGAAGAGGCCGAGCTGCTCCAGCAAGAAGAGGGAACGCCGGTGTTCTATGAGAGCTCGATCGAATTTGATAAGGACATGCGCTTTGTGGAGCATTGCAAATCGGTGATTTTGCCCACAAAGTTCCGCTTTGCCGATAACGGCGAAGAGAACGGCATGAGGAGCGTGGCAGGTGAACAATGGCTGAAACAGTAGATGCCACCCCGGTTTATATGCGCATTCGACGCCGCATCGAGGAACGTATCGAGCGCGGTATATATCCCACGGGTTCCATGATTCCGTCCGAAAAAGACCTTGCCGAGGAATTTGGTACGACACGCTTGACCATCCGAAGCGCTGTCGATGAGCTGGTTCGGCGCGGGCAGATTCGCCGTGTTCGGGGAAAAGGTGCCTTTGTGGCGCAGAAAGTACCTGCTTTTTTTGAACGCACGGTCGGTTTCCGTGAATCGGTCCGTGCTTCGGGCGGCGAGCCGTCCGTCCGTATTCTCGCGCGTTCCAAGCGTTATGCGGGGCCATATTACGCCGACCTGTTTGGCATCGCCGAGGACGACCTGCTCTATTCCGTTCGACGCCTGAACTGCATAAACGGTAGCCCCGTATCGATTGAGACGGCGCTGATTCCCTGCCTGCTGTTCCCAACCATCGAAGATATTGACGTGTCGGTCTTCAGTTTGTACGAGACCTATGAGATGCTGGGCCGAAAGCCAGTCATGGCACAGGAAAAGCTCGATATCGAAGCGCTGGGCGCACGAGATGCCGGCCTCCTTGGACTGGGACAGGGCGATCTTGTTTTGCTTTTGGAATGCGTGAGCTATGACGCGAGCGGTCAGGCTATCGAGTATGTAAAGTCCTTCAATCGTGGCGATACGGGCGGCTACACCTATACGTACTAGCTGGTATTTTGTGAATAACGGCTGGGAAACTAACCAGTTTTGATCGTTGGGTCAGCTGTATATACAACCTTACAGGGCTCAAAATCGACCGTTCGCCGATGGGGATAAATTAATCGACAAAGAGGTATCAAAAAGCCGTAACCTGTAACTGTGATTGGTATCAAATACTAATGATTTGTTACGAGGTGAGACGATGAAGATGCTCGATTACGTTCAGCTTGCCCATGTGCGTATGGGGGAGAACCTCGAGCGTTCGTCTGAGCTGGTAGCGCAGCTCGTTGATATTTTCCAGTCCGGTTCTTTTGACGCGCTGCGCATCGTTGCTTCGGGTTCGTCGCGCCATGCCGCCGATTGCGCCCGCGATTACCTGCAAGATGCCCTGCAAATGCAGGTGTCCGTTGTGACGCCCGAGGCCTTCGTCGATTTTGAACACACCTATCCGCAGCATGTGCTCAACATTGCCGTTTCGCAGAGTGGCTATTCGACCAATACGATTGCGGCGCTCGATTACATGCGCGCACACGATATGGCTGCAGTTGCGCTCACGGCAAACGTCGAGGCACCCATCAAGGAACACGCTGACATCGTTCTTGACTACGGTGTGGGCGTCGAGTCGGTGGACTTTGTGACTCTGGGCGTCGAGGTGCTCGTTGAGTACCTGGTGCTCTTTGGTATTTACGGCGGTCAGGCGCGCGGAACGATTGACGCCAAGGGCGTTGCCCAGCGTCTTGACGACCTGCGTGAGGCTATCCAGGCCAATGCCGTGATGTGCAAGACCGCCGAGGCATATGTCCAAGACCACATGCTCGAGCTTTCTGAGCACACGCCCGCCATGGTCGTCGGCAACGGCCCCAACTATGGCGTTGCCGAAGAGGCGGCCCTCAAGCTGAGCGAGACCATCAAGATTCCTGCCATGCATCACGAAGGCGAGGAGTTCGTCCACGGTCCCGAGATGCAGATCGTTCCGGGCTATCTGGTGTTTATCGTCGACGATCCGCAGGGGTCGGAGCGTCTTGCGAATATCGCTGATGCGCTATCGAACGTTACGACAAAAACGGTGCTGCTCACGGCCCATCCCAAGGGTAGGGCTCACGAGGTTGCGGTGCCTCAGGTGGCTCCGCTGCTCAGCGCAATTCCCAATCTTGTGTTCTTCCAGACGATTGCGGCCATAATCGCCGAGCGTCTGAAGTCATGGGACGTGCACCCGTATCTTGATGCCGTCTCCAAGCAAATGGAGGTCAAGGCAGAGGGCTACGAAGAGTCAGTCAATGCGCTTAAGGCCAAAGCGGCCGAGTGTTACGGAATGTAAGCGGGTTTTGATGCCCGTTGGCATGGGGGATGTGGAAACAACCCCAGAAAGGAGAGACAAATGAAGGAAACCGAGAAGATCGAGATCATGCATTTCGACCAGGAGGGCTATCTCGAGGACGGCAAGGCGCTCTACGAGACCGGCAAGAAGATGACCGCGCTCGCCGACAAGGTCGCCGACGAGGGCTACGACGCCGTGTTCCTGATGGGCGTCGGCGGCACCTGGGACGAGCTCATGCAGCTCGAGTACCTCATGAACAAGTTCGGCGACCGCGACCTCGAGGTCTACCTGATCCACGCCGCCGAGTGGAACGTCTCCGGCCACAAGCGCATGACCGAGAAGTCCGTCGTGCTCACCGCCTCCGAGTCCGGCACCACCCCCGAGGTCCTCGAGGCCGTCAAGAAGATGAAGGGCATGGGCGTGCGCGTCTACGCCATGACCAAGCCCGAGGGCCCCATCGGCCAGGCTGTGGGTGCCGAGAACTGCGTCGCCATGGCTTCTGACCATGGTTCGGGCGGCTGCGAAAAGGGCTACTACCTCGCCGACTGCTTCGGCCTGCGCCTGCTCAACCGCCGCGGCTGCTTCCCCAAGTTCGATCTGTTTATCGAGCAGACCAAGGATATCTGGAAGGACATGCTCGACATCCGCAAGCGCTTCGAGCCGCGCGCCGAGGAGCTCGCCAAGAAGTACGCCCTGGCCCCCTACAC
>CABSNF010000096.1 GCA_902478995.1 uncultured Collinsella sp. | reverse complement strand
GAAACCTTATGCCCCGCCCCTCCGGAGCCACACGGGGGCCACCGCTAAGTTATCCCCCGGCATTCAGAAAATCTAAGTGCCAAAAAATAAGATTTTTTGACTCTGTGTTGTATAACCCGCCATTCGTGGGTACCATTCAACGCGTACGCAAACAAAAAGGGTTAACCCGCGCGGCATGACCGCGCGGCCCACAAAGGAGGAAACAAGCATGTCGTCTTTGAAGCCGCTTGCAGATCGCGTCCTGGTCAAGCCCGACGAGGCCGAGCAGAAGACCGCCTCTGGTCTGTACATCGCCAGCAACGCTCAGGAGAAGCCGCAGCGCGGCACCATCGTTGCCGTGGGCGCCGGCAAGGTCAACGACAAGGGTGAGCGCATCCCCATGGACGTCAAGGTTGGCGACGTTGTCATCTACGGTAAGTTCGGTGGCAACGAGGTCAAGGTCGACGGCGAGAAGTATCTGCTGATGCGCGCCGACGACATCTACGCTGTCGTCGAGGCCTAGTCTCGTCAGAATCTCTGATTCGTCTTTGAGCGCGCCCGCCGCATAGGACTCGGAAGCGGCGACGCGAGTCACATTTCTTTTGGAGGATTACCCACTATGGCAAAGAACATTACGTTCAACACCGATGCCCGCGCTAAGCTCGCCAAGGGTGTCAACACTCTGGCCGACGCCGTTACCGTCACCATGGGCCCCAAGGGCCGCTATGTCGCTCTGCAGCGCACGTTCGGTGCTCCGACCATCACCAACGACGGCGTTTCCGTCGCCAAGGAGATCGAGCTCGAGGACAACATCGAGAACATGGGTGCCCAGCTGGTGAAGGAGGTCGCCACCAAGACCAACGACACTGTGGGTGACGGCACCACCACCGCAACCCTGCTCGCTCAGGCCATCGTCAACGACGGTCTGCGCAACGTCGCCGCTGGCGCCAACCCGCTGGCCATCCGTCGCGGCATCGACAAGGCCGTCAACGCCGCCGTCGCTGAGATGAAGAAGCAGGCCAAGCCGGTCGAGACCAAGGAGCAGATCGCTTCCGTCGGTACCATCTCCGCCGGTGACCCCGAGGTCGGCGAGAAGATCGCCGAGGCCATGGAGGTCGTGGGCAAGGACGGCGTCATCACCGTCGAGGATTCCCAGACGTTCGATATCACCATCGACACCGTCGAGGGCATGCAGTTCGACAAGGGCTATGTCTCCGCTTACTTCGTCACGGACAACGACCGCATGGAGGCCGTGATGAAGGATCCGTACATCCTCATCACCGACCAGAAGATCTCCAGCGTCCAGGACATCATGCCCGTTCTCGAGGCTGTCCAGCGCGCCGGCCGTGGCCTGCTCATCATCGCTGAGGACATCGACGGCGAGGCCCTGCCCACCCTCGTCCTCAACAAGATCCGCGGCGCCCTCAACGTCTGCGCCGTCAAGGCCCCGGGCTACGGCGATCGCCGCAAGCGCATCCTCGAGGACATCGCCGTCCTCACCGGTGGCCAGGCTGCCCTGGACGAGCTGGGCGTGAAGGTCGCTGACATCACCGCCGATATGCTCGGTACCGCTAAGTCCGTCACCATCTCCAAGGACAACACCGTCGTCGTCGGCGGCGCTGGCTCCAAGGAGGCCATCGACGCCCGTATCGCTCAGATCAAGGGCGAGATGGAGAACACCACCTCTGACTTCGACCGCGAGAAGCTCCAGGAGCGCCTGGCCAAGCTCTCCGGTGGCGTTGCCGTCATCAAGGTCGGCGCTGCTACCGAGTCCGAGCTCAAGGAGATCAAGCATCGCGTTGAGGACGCCCTGCAGGCTACCCGCGCTGCTGTCGAGGAAGGCATCGTCGCCGGCGGCGGCGTCGCCTTCATGGACGCTGCTCCTGCGCTCGACGCTGTTGAGATCGACGACCCCGAGGAGAAGATCGGCGTCGATATCGTCAAGAAGGCTCTGACCGCTCCGGTCGCTACCATCGCCAAGAACGCTGGCTTTGAGGGCGCTGTCGTGGTCGACAAGGTTGCCGAGCTGCCCGCCGGCCAGGGTCTCAACTCTGCCAACGGCGAGTGGGGCGACATGATTGAGATGGGCGTCCTCGACCCCGTCAAGGTCAGCCGCGTCACCCTGCAGAACGCTGCTTCTGTCGCCAGCCTGATCCTCATCACCGAGGCTACTGTCTCCGATGTGCCCAAGAACACTCAGCTTGAGGATGCCATCGCTGCTGCTACCGCTGGTCAGCAGGGCGGCGGTATGTACTAAGGCCGACAAGGTCTAGAACTCCCACCGGGGATCCGGGGGCATGACGGGGTTTCTCTCCGGAACGTCCTCGGTTAGATTGAGACCCCTTGTCCTGCTCCTTTGGAGTCGCGGACAAGGGGTCCTTTTTGTGCTGAATCATTGTGCAGCTATTTCGGGATCTCTCATTTGTTCGACTTTAATCGACTGTCTGCTCTATTGAGTGGCGGGCTCGTCTCGACTCGCGTCTTGCAAGTTCTTGGGTACACGGCTTGCTCGAGGTTTATGAAAGGGACCGTCCCGCGGGACGGTCCCTTACTTGCTATCTGACTTTGGCAGGATCGAACTCATTCGATATATCTTCGATGCCATCAGATTGAAGAACGAGCTCGCTAGGCAGATGGTGGCCCATCGGATCGATTAGGAAATCGAGTCCTGCCCTTCTGGCCGTTTTTGCGACTGGGATGAAGTCTGTGTCGCCAGCTATGAGGACGATTTGATCAACAGTTCTCCCATGGGCGAGCGAGGCGACATCGAGTCCGATCCTCATGTCAACACCGGATTGCTTTAACCCAACGAGGGTGAAATCTTCCTGCCCGAGGTCGGTTGTTGTCAACTCACCCTTGAGCAGCTTCTTGAGCGATTCTTGTTTCAGGTTGTAATGCGCGTTCGCTGAGCGTAGTTCGCCCATGCGCATCGCTACTTTCCTCTTCTCTCCGAGGGCTGCGTGGAAATCAGACATCCATACATTGGAGGGATGTTTCCGGCTGAACACGGTATTGTGTTCGTCCCAGGGCTGCTTAAAAGTGCCCTTTTCCAGTGGTGGACAGTTGTAGAAGAAGATTCTGTATAGGGAGCGGTCGCCGTATTCTAGCGTCATCTTTCGTTTAGCGGATATGTGTCGCAGGGCATAGGCATGACATTCCGATGCGCGCTTTTCGGGTGAAGTGTCTCCCCATAGCCTGCGCGCTCGTTTCAGGAAGAAATTTCCATCGATTAGAACAGCGGTTCTTGTCATGATAACTCCTGCTACATGAATTGACCCCCGAGCTGTGGTACTCCGGCTAAAGATTGGAGCCACTGTCGGAGGTCTTCAAAAAACGGAGGACAGGGAGATGGCGGAAAACCTAATTTCTCTGTCTGGCTTGAGTCTACATCCATTGACTTAGCAATTTGTGGTGGAATTCGGGTTAGATTGTGGAATCGCGCCCTTTGCACTTCGGGGAATTCTGTGTTGACTGCCCTTCTTGATCTTTCGTACTTGCCTGCGATCAGTCGTTAGCGTGCTGCAGCATCGTTGTTACGCTGCTCTATCCCGGGCGTATTTGTGGGGCATTTCCCCGCCACAAATTACCCTCGGCATACTTGCACGAATATCCGCTCGTGCTACACTTTTCCTTGCTGTTTCAGGGCGGGGTGGAATTCCCCACTGGCGGTAAATTGGGCGGCGCCAAAGGGGTGCCGTGGCGCAGGCGAGGACCTGCGTCGAGCCGATGAGTCCGCGACCCGTGTGTGCGTTGGTTCGCATGCCGGCTGAACTGGTGAGATCCCAGTACCAACGGTTAGAGTCCGGATGAAAGAGGCAGGTGATCTTATGTCTGAACAGTCGCAGCATATCCATTTTGAGAACACGAATAGGTGGAGCACCAAACAGCTCGTTACCATGGCGTTGATGTGCGCCTTGGGTGCCCTGTTTATGTACGTGCAGCTGCCCATCCTTCCTTCGGCGCCGTTTTTGACCTACGACCCGTCGCTGGTGCCGGCGATGGTGTGCGGGTTTGCGTACGGCCCTGGTGCCGGCACTGCCGTTGCCGCCATGGCGATCGTTATCCATGCGCTCACCACGGGTGACTGGGTCGGCGCGCTTATGAACCTGGTTGCCACGCTGGGCTACATTCTGCCCGCGGCTATCGTCTACCAGAAGATGCATACCTATAAGGGTGCTGTGATTGGCCTGGTGCTCGGCGTTATTGCCGCTACGGCGTTGTCTATGGTCGCAAACCTTACCATTGGCGTATGGTTCTGGTATGGCTCGGTCGATGTGATCGCCCCGCTCATGATTCCTGCCGTGCTGCCGTTCAACCTTATCAAGACCGTGCTTAACTCGGTGTTGACACTTGCAGTGTACAAGGCGGTCTCCAACCTCATCACGCCTAAAAAGGACCAGGTCAAAGGCCGCGCATGATTGAGTGTCGGGGCGTTTCCTTTAGCTATGACGGTGTCACGCCGGCGCTCGACGGCATCGATCTGAACATCGAGGATGGCGAGTTTTTCTGCATCCTCGGTGGCAATGGGTCGGGTAAGTCGACGTTTGCCAAGCATCTGAATGCGCTGCTGCAGCCCGATGCGGGCACGGTACGTATCAACGGCATGGATGCGTCCGACCCCGAGCTGGTCTACGACATTCGTTCGACCGCGGGCATGGTATTCCAGAATCCCGATGATCAGCTGGTAGCAACGATTGTCGAAGATGACGTTGCGTTCGGTCCCGAAAACCTTGGCGTGCCATCGGCGCAAATTGCGCAGCGCGTACGCGAGGCACTGAAGGGCGTGGGCCTGGTGGGCTTTGAGCGCCACGAGACTCATGCGCTTTCGGGCGGCCAAAAGCAACGCGTGGCGCTTGCCGGCGTGCTCGCCATGGAACCGCGCGTGCTCATATTGGACGAGGCTTCCTCGATGCTCGATCCGCGTGGACGTCAGGGCCTCATGAAGGCTTGCCGCGCGTTGCACGATCGCGGCATGACCATCGTGATGATTACGCACTTTATGGAGGAGGCCGCCGAGGCCGATCGTGTCGCGGTATTTCGGGCGGGGCACGTTGCCATGCTCGGTATGCCCGAGGAAATCTTGACGCGGGCGGATGAGCTTGCGCAGCTCAACCTGGATATGCCGGCGTCGTGTCGTCTGGGCAGGTCGCTTCGTGCGAAGGGCGTGCCCGTTTACGCGCAGGTGCGCGAGGCGGATATGGTCGCCGAGATTGCACAGGCTTATGCCGAGCGGAGTGGGGCGGACATCGCAGAGCGGCCTTCCGCATCCGATTCTCATGTGCTTGACAATGGATCCTCTGCAGCCGATGGGATAGCTGCGTCGGAGCCCGTTATCGAAATTTCGCATCTCTCGCATAGCTACTCGCTGAGCGCCCGCGAGCGCCGTCGCTGGCGCAAGCGCTCGGCCACTGCGGGCGCATCGGGCAAACAGGCCCTTTGGGGCAACGATCCAAACAGCCCCTGGGCGCTTCGTGATGTTACGCTGACGGTGCGTCGTGGCGAGTTTCTGGGACTGGCGGGTCATACCGGCTCGGGTAAATCGACGCTGGTTCAGCATCTCAACGGGTTGATTCGTCCGCAGGAGGGAAGCGTTTGCGCGCTGGGGCTCGACCTATCAAACAAGAAAGACGCCGCCGCTGTTAAGGCCAAGGTCGGCGTGGTGTTTCAGTATCCCGAGCGCCAGCTATTTGCCGAGACCGTGGCGCAGGACGTGGCGTTTGGCCCGCGCAACCTTGGCCTGCCGCAAGACGAGGTCGCACGCCGTGTCGCATCATCGCTCGCACGCGTGGGCCTCGACCTTGCCGCGATAGGCGACAAGAGCCCCTTTGAGCTTTCGGGCGGCCAGCAGCGGCGTGCGGCGTTTGCTGGCGTGCTTGCTATGGAGCCCGAGGTCCTAGTACTCGATGAGCCCATGGCAGGGCTCGATCCGGCTGCGCGCAGGGATTTCCTAGGGCTCATCGGTCGACTCCATCGCGAGGGCCTGACCGTTGTCATGGTTTCGCACAGCATGGATGATCTGGCAAATTGTTGTGACCGTATCGTTGTGATGAACGAGGGCGCCGTGTTTGCCGAGGGAACGCCCGCGCAGGTTTTTGCGCGCGCGGATGAGCTCAAGTCGATCGGCCTGGGCGTTCCTGCCGCCCAGCGTATGGCGCTGGCGCTCGCGCAGGCCGGTGTGCCGCTCCGCTGCGACAAGCTTTATACGGTTGAGGCGCTGGCCGACGAGCTGGCCGGCTTGCTGCTGGGCTGCGCGGACGGGCCTTTGAGGGTCCCACGTCAGGCCGGTTCCAAGGCGCCCACGCGAGAGGAGGGCTGCTGATGGAGGCGTTCTCATTTGGCAGCTACTATCCCGGGGATAGCGCGCTGCATCGCCTGGATCCGCGCACTAAGTTGTTCCTAGGTTTCGCATTTCTGATCACCGTGCTCACCGTTGGCGGCTTCGGCGGGCTGGTGCCGGTCGCAATGTTTGTCGTGCTGGTCTATGTCATGGCCCGGGTGCCGTTGCGTCGGGTTCTATCGTCGATGGCGCCATTGCTGGCGATTGTCGTGGTGGTCGCGGTGCTTAACCTGTTTTCCGACCAGAGTGGCCGCATCCTGTGGCAGCTTGGCTTTTTGCAGGTGAGCGAGGGCTCGCTGCGTTCTGCGACGTTTACGGCGTGCCGCCTGACCCTGATGATGGCCGGCATGAGCGCCATTACACTCACCACGCCGACGCTCGATCTCACCGCAGGTTTTGAGCGTTTGCTCACACCATTTGCGCGCGTGGGGCTTCCGGCGCACGAGCTCGGCATGATTATGGGTATCGCGCTGCGGTTTATACCGCAATTTGCCACCGAGATGAAA
>CABSNF010000095.1 GCA_902478995.1 uncultured Collinsella sp. | reverse complement strand
GAGATCGCTCAGTGTCTCGTGGGCTCGGAGATGTGTATAAGAGACAGGACCTGGGCCGTCAGATCAAAATCATCACCCCCGAGGAGGAGAACACCTTCTCGTTCTACGACGATCCCGCCGACCTTAAGCCGCGCGCCCCGGTCGTCACCGTCATGGGTCACGTCGACCACGGCAAGACGAGCCTGCTCGACGCCATCCGTCACACCGGCGTCGCTGCCGGCGAGGCGGGCGGCATTACCCAGGCCATCGGCGCTTCGCAGGTCATGATCAACGACCGCAAGATCACCTTCATCGATACCCCGGGCCACGCCACCTTTACGGCCATGCGTGCCCGTGGCGCCAAGGTGACCGACATCGTCATCCTGATCGTGGCTGCCGACGACGGCGTCATGCCTCAGACCATCGAGTCGATCAACCACGCCAAGGCCGCCGGCGTACCCATCGTCGTCGCCGTCAACAAGATCGATAAGCCGGGCGCCAACCCCGACCGCGTGCGCCAGGAGCTCACCGAGTACGGCATCATCCCCGAGGAGTGGGGCGGACAGAACATGTTCGTCAACATCTCGGCCAAGCAGAAGATCGGTATCGACGACCTGCTCGAGACCGTCCTGCTCCAGGCCGACGTGCTCGAGCTCAAGGCCAACCCTGATACGTTCGCTTCGGGCAACGTCCTCGAGGCTAAGCTCGACAAGGGCCGTGGCTCGGTTGCCACAGTGCTGGTGACTCGCGGTACCCTGCACGTGGGCGATACGCTGGTCGCTGGCCTTACCTACGGCCGCGTCCGCGCCATGCTCGATCCCAAGGGCAACGCCGTCACCGAGGCCAGCCCCTCCGACGCCGTCGAGATCCTGGGCCTGCAGTCCGTGCCCAACGCCGGTGACGAGTTCCGCGTGTTCGAGGACGAGCGCGAGGCTCGCGCCCTGGCCGATGAGCGTTCGCTCAAGGCGCGTATCGAGGAGCAGAGCCGCGTGAAGCACGTCACGCTCGAGAACCTCTTCGAGACCATCGCCGACGCCGAGGTCAAGGAGCTCAACCTGATCATCAAGGCCGACGTCCAGGGTTCCATCGAGGCCCTTCAGGACTCGCTCGACAAGATGGATCAGTCCGAGGTCCGCATCAACACGATCCACTCCGCCGTCGGTGCCATCAACGAGACCGACGTCGTCCTGGCCGACGCCTCCAACGCCATCATCATCGGCTTTGGCGTGCGTCCCGACGGCAAGGCCCGCTCCGCCGCTGAGCGCGAGGGCGTCGAGATTCGTTGCTACGACGTTATCTACAAGTGCCTCGAGGAGCTCGACGCTGCCCGCATCGGCATGCTTAAGCCCACCGAGGTCGAGGTCTCCACGGGTACCGCGACCGTCCTTGACACCTTTAAGGTGCCCAAAGTCGGCATCGCCGCCGGTGTCCGCGTCGAGGAGGGCGAGATCGCCGCGACCGATTCCGTGCGCCTGGTGCGTGACGGCATTGTGGTCTTCAACGGCAAGATTGCCTCGATGCGCCACTACAAGGACGAGGCCAAGAGCCTCAAGAGCGGTTCCGAGGGCGGCATTGGCCTGGAGAACTTCCAGGACATCAAGCCTGGCGATCAGATCGAGGGTTACCGCATCGACCAGGTTGCCCGTACCGAGTAGGGGGTAGCGCTATGAAGCAAACGCAGGCAACCCGTCGTTTGGGCGAGCAGCTTCGCGAGAAGCTCGGCTATATCCTGCTCTTTGAGGTTTCCGATCCGCGTCTCGACCTGGTCACCCTGACCGCGGTCGAGGTCGCGGTGGACCGTTCGTTCGCGCGCGTGTACGTGTCGTGCGATGCGAGCCGCTACGATGAGGTCATGGAGGCGCTCACCAGCGCCAAGGGCCGTATTCGCAGCCTGTTGGCTCGCTCGCTCGATTGGCGCGTCACGCCCGAGCTCGATTTTCGCATCGATCGCTCGACCGATGAGGCCGAGCGCATCACGCGTGCGCTGGAAAACGTTCCGGCCACGCTTGCGATCGAAAAGGACGAGGACGGCTACCCCATAGCGGATGCCGTCCAGGAGGCAGCTTTAGATGACTAATTCCGCCGATCTCGCCTCGTGCGAGTCTGCAGATATTAAACGATGCATCCTCGAGCTCATCGAGGGTGCGTCCTCCATTGCGATCTCGGGTCACACCTCTCCCGACGGCGATGCCCTGGGCTCCGTGTTGGGCCTGGGCCTTTCGCTTATGAAGGTGTTCCCCGACAAGGACATCGCCCTGCTGCTGGCAGATGACGATCCCGTTCCGCGCATCTACCGTTTTATGGAGGGCGCCGATCTGCTGGTGCCGGCATCTACCTACACCGGCAACCCGGACCTGTTCATTTCGGTAGACGTGCCGGTCGTCGAGCGCCTCAATAATTCCGCCGAGGTGCTTCGCCGTTCGGCCCACGTGGCGTGCTTTGACCATCATCCGGCACGCGAGGAGTTTGCCCAGGTCAGCCTTAGGTGTGTCAATGCCGCTGCTTGCGCCATGATTATCGACCGCTTTTTGGCCGATTGTGGCATTACCGCAAGCGACAGCATCGCCACCTGCCTGCTGTGCGGCCTGGTCACCGATACCGGTCGTTTTCAGTATCAGAACGCCGACGCTGCCGCGTTTCATGCCGCCTCGCGTCTGGTGGCGCACGGTGCCGATCCGGCGCGCGTCGCGCTCGAGGTCTACCAGAGCATGCGTGTCGAGTTCTTGCACCTCAAGTCCATCGTCATGGGTCGCATCAAGACGGTCGCGCACGGGCGCGTGGCGTATAGCTATGCGTACGAAAGTGACCTTAAGGAATGTGGCGTCACCTCGGATGAGTGCGACGGCCTGGTCGATGTGGTGCGCTCGGTGATGGGCGTCGAGGTCTGCCTGTTCCTTAAGGGCATCGAGGGCGATACCAAGGTGCGCGGCAACCTGCGCTCTAAGGGCGAACTTGATGTTTCCGAGATTGCGGCCAACTTTGGCGGAGGTGGGCACCACGCTGCCGCCGGCTTTACCAACGCCGGAACGATTTCCGAGACGCTCACCGCGGCACTTCCCATGCTGGCCGAGCTGGTAGGGGAGGATCCCGCTTCGGTGACCGTCGAGCTCTAACTTTTTGGATGGTACATGGCTCGTCGTACACCTTCTCAACTTAATATGCTGCTCGCCGTCGATAAGCCGGTGGGCTGCATGTCCCACGACGTGGTTTCGCAATGCCGACGCGCCCTCCATGAGCGGCGTGTCGGTCATGCCGGAACGCTCGACCCCATGGCATCGGGTGTCATGGTGGTGGGCGTGGGCCAGGCCACGCGTCTGTTGGGCATGCTCACGCTCGATACCAAAAGCTACGTCGCCGACATCTCGTTTGGCGTCGAGACCAATACCGATGATGCGGAAGGCGAGACCGTCCGCACAGTGCCTGTTGCCGCCGACCTGCGCGATCCGGCCTATGCCCGCGAACGCCTGTCCTCCATGCTGGGCCCGCAGATGCAGGTGCCGCCGGCGTTTTCGGCCATTTCGGTCAACGGCGTGCGCGCCTATAAGGCTGCGCGCGAAGGCAATGCCGTTGAGTTGCCCCCGCGTCCGGTCGAGGTGTACTCCGCCGACCTGATTGCCGTGAGCGGCGAGGGCGACGTTTGCGTTTGGACCGTGGCGTTTTCGGTGAGCAAGGGCACCTATATCCGTGCGCTCGCTCGCGATCTGGGTCGTGCCTGCGACAATGCGGCACATATTTCCGCACTGCGCCGTACGGCCTCCGGTGTCGTTTCCATCGGCGCCTGCCATGCGGTCGAGGAGCTTTCTGCCGAGTCCGCTGCCGGCTTTGCCCTGGATCCCATTGCGGCGCTGGGCGCCACGCGCGTCGACTTGCCGGGCGATCTTGCCGACGATCTACTGTGCGGACGTCGTATTCCTATTGAGCGCGCGCTTGCGGGCTTCGATGCGTCGAAGGCGCCGTTTGCGCTGGTGCTCGATGGCGGGCTCAAGGCGCTCGCCCGTATCGAGAGCGGTCGCTTTGTAATGGAGCACGTCTTTCCGCAGGCGATCGGCGGTGTTCGGTGATGCTGGCTCCCCACGAGCTCGCGCGTATTTTTTTCGCGGGCGAGTCGGATGAGGCCCGCATCGTCGCCGCCGATGCATTTGATGATTGCGCGTGCCTGGGCGCCGCGTCGATCGCCATCGGTGTGTTCGATGGCGTACATCGGGGGCATCACGAACTGATCGACGCGGTCGTTCGCGATGCGCGTGACCACGGCTGCAAGGCGGTCGTGGTTACTTTCGATCCCGACCCGGATGTGGTGGTGAGCCCCTCGCCCGCTCAAAAACTTATGACGACGGCCGACCGTCTGCATGCCCTGGCTCTCACCGGGGTCGATGCGGTCGTGGCCGTTCCCTTCACGCCTGCGGTGGCGGCTCTCGACCATGCGGGCTTTCTTAAGCTGCTGTCGCGCGTCGTCGATATCCGCTCGATTCGCGTGGGTAGTGACTTTAGGTTGGGTCGCGGCGGCGCCTCGGGCGTTGCCGAGATGCAGGCATGGGGTACCGAGCGCGGCGTTGACGTCTATGGCCACGAGCTGCTGTGCGTCGATGGACAGACAATCTGCGCCACCCGTATTCGCCAGGAGCTGCGCCGGGGTCATGTTGAGCTTGCCGCCGAGCTGCTCGGTCGCCCGTACATGCTGCGCGGTATTGTTGCCGGCGGTCGTCACCAGGGCTCCGACATGGGTTTCCCCACGGCAAACATCCAGGTGCCCGAGGGCATCCAGGTTCCTGCCGATGGCGTCTACGAGGGCCTGGTGCTGGTCGATGATACCGTGTGGCCTGCCGCCGTCAATGTGGGCCTGCCGCCGACGTATGCCGACGATGCCGCCTCGGCGCATCTCGAGGCCAACTTGATCGGGTATGCGGGCGACCTGTACGGCACCTCGGTTTCGCTGGCGTTTACGCGCTGGCTGCGCCTGTCGCGTGTGTTCGATTCGCTGGACGAGCTTATCGCGACCGTCGAAGGTAATATTGACGATATCCGTCATCATTTGGGTGAGCAGGGGGTGAGCATCCGTGATTAGCGATGAGGAAAAAGACCAGGTACGTGCTGCGTCCGATTTGGTTGCCATCGTGCAGGAAACGGTTGAGCTCAAGCCCCGCGGCCATGAGTTTTGGGGTTGCTGCCCCTTCCATGGCGAAAAGACCCCGTCGTTCCACATTATTCCCGCCACGCAGGTGTGGCACTGCTTTGGCTGTGGCGAGGGCGGCGACGTCTTTACCTACATCATGAAGCGCGAGAATCTGAGCTTTCCCGAGTCGATTCGCTACCTGGCCGACCGTGCCGGCATTGAGCTGCACGATACCGGCGCCCATCGCGAGCGCGGCACCAAGCGCGCTCGCATCTATGACCTGTGCGCCGAGACCGCCCAGTTCTACCACACCATGCTCATGCGCGGTAAGGACAGCCGTCCGCGCGAGTACTTCGCCAGCCGCGGTATGGGCGGCGACGTCTGCCGCCGCTACTGCTTGGGCTTTGCGCCGGGTCGCAACGCGCTGGTGTCGCATCTGTCGCAGGCGGGATTTACTCCGCAGGAGATGATCGACGCCAACGTGGCCGTGAGCCGTGGACGCGGGCAGCTTGCCGATCGTTTTTACGACCGCGTGATGTTTCCCATTTTTGACGAGCAGGGTCATAACATCGCCTTTGGCGGGCGCATTATGGGCGACGGCCAGCCTAAGTACCTCAACACCGCCGAGACGAGCGTGTTCCATAAAAAGCGAAACCTCTACGGCTTTAACTGGGCCAAGGAGTTTATCGTCGCGCAGGATACCGCCATCGTGGTGGAGGGATATACCGACTGCATCGCCTGCTGGGAGGCGGGGATCAAAAACGTCGTCGCCACGTTGGGCACGGCGCTGACGGAACATCACGTAAAGACACTCACCCGTTTTGCCAAGCGCATCGTGTATATGTTCGATGGCGACGCCGCCGGTCAAAAGGCCGCGCGCCGCGCGATTCAGTTTATCGAGCAGGATTCGATGGACCTGCGCTGCGTGGTGCTTCCCGACGGCAACGACCCAATGGAGTTCATCACGGCGCACGGCGGCGAGGCGCTGCAGGCGCGCATCGATGCCGCCGAGCCCCTCATGGACTTTGTGTACCGCTCGCTGCAGGAGTCAAGCGACATTACCACGCCGGGCGGTCGTGCCAAAGCGCTCGAGGACGCACTGACACTCATCTATCCGCTGCGCGATAGCTACATGATCGATACGTACTTTATCCAGATTGCCGACCTGCTGGGTTTGGATCTGGAGACGGTGCGTTCGGGCTCAGGCCGTGTGTTTCGCGATGTTGCCAAGCGTGAGGACGCCGAGCGTCGTCGCGAGCAGAACTACGAGCGCCGGCGGGCGCAGACCGAGCGCGCAGGCAGCGCAGGCGGTCGGGCGTCTGGTTCGCAGGGGGCGTCTCGCGGCACCTGGGCGTCGGGTGCGACGCCGCCGGTGTCCACACCGGTCGAGGAAGAGCCGTACGACTATGTGCCGCTCGAGGCCTATGGGGCCGCGCCGGTCGAGGTCGTCGACGATATGCCGCCGATCGATGTGCCGGTTGGCATGGATGGCGCGGCGCCGGTTGCCGGCACAGCGGGCGCGTCTGCGGCACCGACGATGCCGATCGTGCTGACCGACCTGGAACGAAAGTCTTTGGCGGGGGAGCGCGAGCTGCTGACGATGCTCACGAGCTACCCCGACCTGTTCCGCACGTATGCCGACCGCATCTGCTCGATCGAGTGGGTGGATCCGCGCCACGAGTCCATCGCGTGGGCCGTGCTCGCGACGCCGCCGGGCACCGACCCCACGGCGTGCATGGATGCGGCGCGCGCGGTGTGTCCCGAGGCAGCGTCGCTTGTCAGCGC
>CABSNF010000094.1 GCA_902478995.1 uncultured Collinsella sp. | reverse complement strand
AGCGCACTTCATCCGCATACAGTGGTCTACTGCCCCTGCGCCCTGTACATAGCCTCGGTTGTCTCGTGGGCGCCGGCCGCCGTCAGGGTGGCGCCGTGCTCATGGCACGCCGTCCAGACGGGCTCGCCCCCGAAAAGCCGTACGAAGGCGAAAAGTAAGGCGAGAAAATGGCCTTCCTGTTGCACCTGATTGGAATGGGTATGGGGCTGTGCACGCTCGTCGCCTACGCCTGCATCAAGGTAGGGGCTGAAAGCGAAGCGGTTGACGACGCGAGCTGATTAGTGATCGTCAAACTGTTCGGAACCGAACGAAAATAGAGAGGCCCTTTGCAAAAAGGACCTCTCTGCTGATGGCATTCTAGAGAACAGCCCTGGATTGCCCTAAGGCAACAGTAGTGAAATCTTTTCCTTGACCTTACTTGCCATGGCGTAAGACTTAGCAGCTTTGGATGTTCCGCCAAGGGCCAGATAAACATCCATCACCATGTCCGCAACAGTTTGAATAATTTCATCTGAAAGCTTGTCAAGGTCGAGATTCTCTATGTCACCAAATGTCAGGCTATCTTTATTGGACAACATGGAAGCAACGCCCATTATCACGTAAAATCTTATGTCGCTTATTTGGGAACCCTCTAAGTCTCTCTTAATTTGTGGAAACTTCAGGCAAACCTGTTTTCCGAGACTAGCGGCTCTGTAGTAAGCCTCAAGGTTGCCATCCTGCCCAAATATTTTCTTATATTGAACTTCGTCAGACAAAAGTGTCGACGGTCTTGCCCTTGCCTGATCCGGCCTGCCGAGAAGTATCGACATCATGCATTGCGCAAGAAAGGAGAGGGTTACGATCTCTTCTCTCTTCCTCCCCTGGTTTTTGTAATAGTTCTTCCGCCTTTCGTAATACAGTCCATTTCTTTTCATGTAGAGTTCTATCTGGATATGGATTTGGTCAGTAGCGCGAAGCGATGTCTTTTTCACCTGAGTTTGGTTGTTCGTCGCCAGTATCACTCTGTTTCTGGTCTCATCGCTTCCCGGCACAAGGATTTTTACCATCACATTTCTGGAATCTTCGGCGTCTTCTGTGCGAGACTCCATAAATTTATATATTTCATACGACGTTTGAAGTCCATTAACGATGCGAGGCTCTTCCATTTTCACTTCTGCTCCTGCTATTTGGTAGGCTTCAGAAGCCAGTATCGTTACCCCGTTGTTGAGCCACCAGAAATCGTCTTCGCTAGGATGCTCCAACGTTTCCCTGATTCCTTTGTTGACTGAAACATTTCCCTCGTAATCTCTGACGTTCGCCTCAAAAAGATAGCTACGGAGCTGTCCTTGGTCGTCAGTGAGGAAGCGGTAGTAATCCGACAAAGACACCAGGCCAAAGACATCCGTTCTCTGAGGAACTGATGCATAGGACCCCGAAAAACGCATAACAAGCCCACTCTCTGCGGGAGGCGACCAGATGCGCATCAATTCGTCTGCTCCAACTAAAACACACGAAGAACTAAATCGGCTTACGCCGACGATTTCGTCAATGGCAGCGGGAAGCTGCTCTTTCTGAATCTTAACGCCGTCCGATGGTGAATCCGCATTCGCGATGTACACGAACTTCATTCGGATTTCGTTTCCGGCCATCGCCGCCGCTTGAATCGCTTCTCTTATTCTTCCAAAAGTATCGATAACGCGATCAGAATATTTATCGTCGAAATCATTTAAGTTTTTATCGAATGTCAGAAGGTCATTGCAGGTGTCCTTCCACTTCAAGAACGCGTCTTCTTTGAATGATTTTGAAACCTTAGTCTGAAGAATAACAATTTCAACCCTTGATCCACGATTAATGTAGTTTTGAATCTGGACATCCTCATTCAAGAAATAATTGTTGGCGAAGATGTAAATAGCATCGCAGCCCCCGTCTCGCGACCCTCCAATGAGCCCTTCCGCTATCTCATCGTCGTCAAGGTCGTATGGAGCCATGTATCGAGAAGAAGCCAACAGTTCAAAGTAATCCCCTTTAGAACTATACTCAGTCTGCTTAGAGAATTCGTCCGAAATGAATCCGTCTATCAGAATTTGGCTGTTAGTTGGCATTCTTCTTCCTCCAAAAGATGAATAAGTTAATGATATGACTTTTATGACTTTAGTGTAAGCGCCAAAACAACCGCGTCTTAACAGCCTGCTAGGCTTTGGGCAAAATCACCGCAAAACCTTATTAGATTCAGAAGGAGGTTGCGGTGACGTAGGTAAAAACATAGAACGCAGGAACATATGGGCAGATAGCATCGAAAGCTGTCTCTCGTCCAGCCTGAGCGTGGGAGACTGGTGCAAGCTCAACCACGTGAGCGGTTCGCGCCTTTACAGGTGGTTTGCCAAGTTCAGGGAAGAGGAGCCGGGGGCGCTAGACGGCGCCCTCTACTGCTTCGTCAGCCGCGACTACGAGAAGATTAAGATATTGCGCTTTGATGTCAACGGTTGACGACGGTGCCAATTATCAGTACCTCTACTGCTGCCGTCTCGCAGAGGGCCGCTTTCGCTGGAAGCATCGTCCCGATTACACTGTGTAGTAACCCACTGCGGTATCGTAAACATTGGTACCGTGAGTAAGCCGGTTTTGGCACCGCACGCGGCGGGCGACTTCGACCTTCATCTCGGAGGAGCTCGCAGGTGCACTCGGGGCACGCGCGCTTAGCCTCAGGAATCTCGTGGTCGACGATCAGGGTCTCGAACTTGGAGAAGTCAACGGCGGTCTTGCCGCCCCGCCTGCAGGGTTTCTTGGGGAGCACGTCGTCGAGTTCGGGCTCGGCTGCCTCGCCCTCGTTGAACAGCGGGAACTACTTGAGGACGACCTTCTCGGAGGACAATCCAAAGCGGTGCTGCGCGGCGAGCTTGATCTGTTCAATTATAGAGTCGATGGTGGTGCGCGTGTCGGTGAGCTGGGACTTGAGGGCGGAGACGACCTCGGCCGACTTGGCGTCGATGCTGGCCTGTCGGACGCGAGCTTGGCGTTCTCCTTGGCGAGGGCGTCGTTATGCGCGGCCAGCGCCTGTACCTGAGCGATGAGCGCGGCGACCTGGACGTCGGCGCGCATGTCGGTGGGGTGGCGCGATATGAGCACACGGTCGGGGGCTGGCTGGGTGTTGACGCATCCTCGGCTGCGTGATCCTCGCTAGCGGCCGGAGCCGTCGGAGAAGATCCGTTTGTCACGGGCATGATGGTCTTCGCGTCGGTGATGCCACCCCTTGTGATCCCAAGCCAGTTCGTCCTGGCGGCGTTCCTGCTGGGGAAGCGCCTCGCTCCTCTTTCCTGAACCCGGCCAACCACCTGTAAAGGCACGACCCGCTCACCAGGTTGAGCTTGCACCAGTCTTCTACGCTCATGTTGTTATGAGAGACGCCGCTCGATGCGAACGACCCATTTGTTCCTGCGCTTGGTATCCGCTTGCGTCACCGCAACCTCCTAGAATTGGCATTGATGCAAATTTGCCTTAAAAAAACAGGCTGTAAAGACGCACCCATTTTGACACTTACGAAACGGCCGCCATCGATCATGCCATATTATTCAAAGTTACATTTATCGCCCCACGACGCTAAGCCGGTGACCATCCAGTGCCTTTAGACATCAAAATAGACATCGCCAACCTGATTGTCCAAGCATTCATCGGACTCGTTACCTTGGGGGCCTTGATTGCCGCATTCTGGCAAATCGACCAGAGCAAAAGGAGCAGGGAGGACGACATCAAGCGGCATCAGCCATCCCGCATATCGGCATGGTACGAAGAAGGTCGAAACCGAACCGATCAGCCCGAGGACAATCGATTCGTCTAGCAGTTCGTCGTGCTTCGAAACGAAAGCGAGTCCCCCGTCTACGACGTAATCGTCACCTGCGTCGGGATTAGCGGAGCCGGCCCCTCTTTCAAAGGAGAGGACAACCATCCCACTTTTCCCAACCGCGTCTGCGTCGGCACGCTTCCTCCTGGAGTATGGTACACATGGCTCCCGACGGAAGGGTCCGGAATGGGAGTGCGCACGGCGCCCGAAACGGCTTTCGTCGACGCGAATGGGATTTCATGGATTCGTCGAGGCAATGGGAGACTCGAGGAGATCTCCATGGAGCCGGCCTCGTTCTACAGGCTGTCCCTCCCCTTGCCCTGGCGCGGATGCGAGAAGCTGAACGAGTAGCCCCTTGGCATTATCGTTTCAAGCATTGGGTTTTCCGAGCTGAGACGTGACCTTCCCCGGCCGTTCCGGCTAACGGGAAAGTCAAAAACATTCTGGTTTGCGGGGCGGTATCGCGAGAGCGACTTCTCTATTTTTCGATACACCCATAAATTGAAGCGAGATCGGCATCGTCTCCTCGAAGTGCTTGCTTACAGATCCATGCTCGACCGTTTGCATAACTTCAAGTAGATAATATAAAGCCCGTTGCCGGAACAGGCCGGTAACGGGCTCACTTTGCTACAACGCCATAAGGAGTGCCAATATCGAAAGTCAATTTATAATCCTACAGCGATGTGAATTCACGATCGAACCTCGCATCGACGCACCGGGCCACTGTTCGTGACCGAGCACAGCTCCTCCGAGACCCTTGCGAAGGGCGGGCGCGGTGTCGCGTGCTTCTATTTGAATATGGACGACGACGAAGCGCATCGCCGCGTGATCGCATTCATGTTGGAACATGACCTGATTCGGAGGACGAAGTCGGGAAAGCTGTTCAACATCGGCTTCAAGCTTGATGATCAGACGCGAGCGAGAGAATATGGGCCCGCTTTCAAGGCGCAGATCAGACTTGGCGACTTCGTCGACCTTGAGTCTGGCGAGTTTCTCTAGTGATGCCGCTGTGATGCTACGTTAATTTACTAGTTAGGATTCAACAACTATCGAACGTTAAATTTCTGGTTGGCGCCGGTGGTCAAATCGATTCCAACCAATGGTTTTACAAGCAATATAGAGCGGTTTCCAACCACTTATTTACCATTCTCGATAAGATAATCGAAGTCAATCAATTGAAGCTGCTCTACAAACCTCTCCAAATACGAGACGACTTCCTCGTTGTTCACGAATAGCGGCCTATCCTGCGTCAGTCTGCCTGATTTGTCCTGCGGATAGCGGAGACTGATGCCGTTGTCATCGATGTCGGCAATGGCTTTTACAAAAGCACGCATGTTCTTGATGGCTCTATTGTCTTCACGGCACTTTTGCCTCGGAAACCTCGAGAGCAAAGAACTCCA
Source organism: uncultured Collinsella sp. (assembly GCA_902478995.1). Classification (GTDB taxonomy): domain Bacteria; phylum Actinomycetota; class Coriobacteriia; order Coriobacteriales; family Coriobacteriaceae; genus Collinsella. Next base: position 1,689 of record CABSNF010000094.1, on the reverse strand, counting down.
CAGGCTAGTAAGGCTGTGGTCTTTCTTAGGCTTAGCCCCACATCTTTTTATCGCCCTCTTGATTGAAAGCTCAATGCAGTGCCTTGTGAGGAACATCACCGGAATCGCGTAGGAATGCTCCAGAAACACATACATACCCGGCCTGTCGGTCGCTCTCCTCCCGGCGGCCGCAAGCTCCTTGGCGGCATTGAGGAAGGATCTAATGAATTCATCGTCGAACCTGTCGGCTTTAAGCTCGTCTTTCATCAGGGCAGATGAGTCCAACAGCGTGAAATTTCTCAAAGTGGGGTCATTGAAGCCATCCATCTGGGGCTTCATAACCTGTTGGTCCTTGTATTTCGGGAACACATGGTCATTGAACACACTATCCATCAGAGAATCTCTCCTGTCTTCGCGTCCATCCTCGCCCCCGACTTCGGGTCGATGAACTCGTCCACGGCCTCGCTATCATGGTCGGGCTCGGTCACGAACAGCGGTCCGACACGAGCACGTCGCCAAGATGCGTTCGGTGGTCAACATGACGGGGCCTATCTGCGTACGGAATACAAACATGCGGCGCTGCTAATGGTAGCGCCGCTTGCATCATCAAAGAAGAATTGTAATTAATCGACTCTGGGACTTTTCGTACAAAACCAGAGTATGTCGATTACGGCTCATCGAAGTCCATCCACTCTACAGGCTGCATCAGACCGTAATAATCGACGGGCGTTTTAAATTGAATCCTGCCCAAATGACCGTCGCTCTTCCGCACCCAACTGCGTCCGTAGCGATCGGTGAAAGCCACCTCGCAGCCGAGGGCCTTATGCATCGAGCAATCGAGATGCCCGATGCACCTCACGGTTTTGCCCGGAGCAACGGACGAGAGCAGAACCCTGCCGTCGCTCCCCTCGACGGCCCTCCCGTCTTCAGGCCCGGCGCCTTGGACGAGCACGGCAGTGAGGATAACTTGGTAAACGAGGTCGTTGCTATTGTTCATCACCTCTAGGCCGAACTGCGGCGCGATATCAGCCCTGCACCCTCCAACCGTGGCCGTCTCCCTCTCGGACATCCTGACCACACGGGCACAGATGGCCGATGCCTGGCTCCGCGCGGCCGCCCGGCGGCCCCGTACCAGCGAGACAATCCACTGGAGGAGAGTGAGCGCCAAAGATAGGAAAGCAACAGCCGTGCCGAAATCGATTTGGCCGTTGAAACTAATTACAACGCCATCCGTGATCATTTGGCCAACCCATCCGCCAGTGTCGCCGCCTCAAGGAGAGGCTTCCGGTCGTCGGGCCCCACTTGGCGAACGGCTCGCTGCCCCGTCGCACATCCCGCATTCTGGCCGTAGGCCTCTCGTGAAGCCCGGGGTAAAAGAGTACGCGGTAGAGCTCGTAAAACCCTTCGCAAGGCATATCATCGTCGAAACGCACGATACCACAGCCACCCTCCTCTACAGATTCCGCCTTATAGAGGCCTTACAAAACCTCGCGTCTGGATTCAGCGGGGCTGTAGCAGGATTTGACCGGAAAGGTGTTAGCTTGGATTATGTGAATGCCAGACGAGCCCGCCCTCAGCAAGCACACCCTCCTGCTCGGCGAGGCAGACAGCGTATGCGCCCTCCTCGCCAACGTCGGAGTAGCAGTTGCGTTAGGGCTAATCTAAATACAACCAATTGGCCGATTTCCCATTGACGGTAACATTCCAGAC
>CABSNF010000093.1 GCA_902478995.1 uncultured Collinsella sp. | reverse complement strand
TCGCTCAGTGTCTCGTGGGCTCGGAGATGTGTATAAGAGACAGGAGGCCATCGAGGCCGACCACAACTCCGTCGGATCCGTGAAGCTGGTGTAAAGTGGCCGGACACGAGCATGGCAGCGGATACGAGCACGAGCATCCGCACGGGGCGGACGGTGATGCGAGCTGCCACTGTAGTGGCTCCGGCTCCGAGCTGGTCCGCTTTTCGGTCACCGCGCCCGACGACCTGCTGCGCCGCTTTGACGAGCAGATCGCGCGCCGCGGCGACGTGGCCAACCGCTCCGAGGCCGTGCGCGACCTGATACGCGCCTCGATCGCCAAGGAGCAGATGCGCATGCCCGATGAGCATGTTATCGGGTCGCTCACCATGATCTACGACCACCATACCGGCGACCTGACACGCCGCCTGGACGAGGTGCAGCACGACTACACCGACGAGATCGTATCGACCATGCACGTGCATCTGGATCACCACAACTGCTTGGAGATTCTGGCGCTCAAGGGTCGCGGCGAGCGCGTCTACGAACTAGCCGACCGCCTGCTGGGCCTGCGCGGCGTTAAGCACGGAGAGCTCACGTGCGCCGCCACCAAGCAGAGCCTGGGGCTGTAACAGCACACATTTCAACGAAGGAGGGTCGCATGCGGCATGCGCATATCCATGTAACGGGCATTGTGCAGGGCGTTGGCATGCGACCGTTTGTGTATCGCGAGGCCATGGCGCATGGCATTTGCGGATGGGTGCTCAACGCGGGCGACGGCGTGCATATCGAGGCGCACGCTTGTGCCGAGGCGGTTGACGGATTTGTCGCTGCACTTTCTGAGCATGCGCCCGCGGCGGCTCGCGTTGAGCGAGTCGATATTGCGGATTTGGAGCCTGGCGGCTGGAGCACTGCCGATGAGCAGGGCTTTCACATTGTGGCGTCGCAGGACCAGACCGCGCACACGACGCTCGTCTCGCCCGATATCGCCACCTGCGACGATTGCCTGTGCGAGTTGTTCGATCCCGCCGACCGACGCTACCACTACCCCTTTATCAACTGCACCAACTGCGGGCCGCGCTTTACCATCATCCGATCGCTGCCTTATGACCGAGCGGCTACCTCGATGGACCGTTTCCCCATGTGCCCCGCCTGCGCCGCAGAGTATGCCGATCCACTCGACCGTCGCTTTCACGCGCAGCCCGATGCCTGCTTTGATTGCGGACCGCATATTACGTGGCGCGAGGCTGTGAACGGCGATGCGTGCGGGAATTCGCCCGCGACACCGGCCGCCGGCACCACACGCGAGGCCAGCGACGCTATCATCGAGCGCTGCGCTGAGCTGCTGGCCAGCGGCGGCATCGTCGCCATCAAGGGCCTGGGCGGATTCCATCTAGCCTGTGACGCTGCCAACGAGCAGGCGGTGGCCGAGTTGCGCCGTCGCAAACGCCGCAGCAACAAACCACTTGCCGTCATGGTGCGCGACCTTGCTGACGTTGAACGCCTATGCCATGTCAGCGATGTTGAGCGCGGCTTGCTGGCCGGCAGCATTCGCCCCATCGTGTTGCTGCGCCGGCGTGCTGTTTGCGGGAACGACGGCGATTCTCCCGACGCCCTCGTACTCGCACCGTCCGTCGCGCACGACCTGCCCGAGCTTGGCGTTATGCTCCCCTACACCCCGCTTCAGCATCTTCTGCTTGCAGCTGCCGCGTCGCACGGTATGCACGCGCTCGTCATGACCAGCGGAAACCTGAGCGAAGAACCCATCGAGACCGACGACGACCTTGCCTGGGAACACCTCGTTGCCGCCGGCATCGCCGACGCGCTGCTCGGTAACGACCGCGCGATCCTCTCGCGCTACGACGACTCTGTAGTGCGCGTGGTCGACGGCGCCATTATGCCCGTTCGCCGCGCTCGCGGATATGCACCCCAGCCGCTGCCGTTGCCGGCGCTCGACGGCGCTCCGTCCTGCGTGCTCGCCTGCGGGCCACAACAAAAGGCCACGATTGCGCTCACGCGTGAAGGGACGAACGGCGAGGCGACCTGTTTTGTGTCGCAGCATATCGGCGATGTTGAAAACGGTGGGACCTTCGATGCCTGGAACGCCGCGCGCACGCGCTTGGAAGATCTCTTTGACTTGGCGCCCGCCGCCTTGGCCTGCGATTTACACCCCAGCTATCTATCGGGCCAGTGGGCGCGCGAGCAGACGCGAAAATGCAATCTGCCGCTCGTCGAGGTGCAGCACCATCATGCGCATATCGCGAGCGTAATGGCCGAGGCCATCGCCGCGGGCCAGCTTACAACCGACGCGCGCGTCCTTGGCATCGCCTTTGACGGCACCGGCGCCGGCACCGATGGGACCATTTGGGGCGGCGAGTTTCTTGTTGCCAGCCTTGGCGGCTTTGAGCGCACCGCGCATTTGCGCACCTGGGCGCTCCCCGGTGGGGCGGCCTCCGTGCGCGACGCCCGCCGCAACGCCTTTGCCCTGCTCAGTGAGCTCGGCCTGCTCGAGCACCCAGGTGCCGCTCGGCTTTTGGACAGCCTCGACGAGCAAACGCGCAGCGTGACAGCCACCATGATCGAGCGCGGCATCAACAGCCCGCGTACCAGCAGCATGGGGCGTCTCTTTGATGCCGCGGCAGCAATTCTGGACATCTGCGACAAGGCAACCTACGAGGGCGAACCCGCCATAGAACTCGAAGCCGCCGCCTGGCGCGCGCTCGACAACGAAATCGCCCATTTTCCCGACGACAACGCCGGCTATTTCGCATCTGGCCCATCGTGGCTGGACGGCCCCTATGTTCTGGACCAGAAAGCGCTCTTTGAGGCACTTTTGGGAGGAATTGAAGCCGGAGCGCCCGCCGACAGGCTCGCACTCGATTTCCATGTCGCCGTCGCGCGCTCCTCGGCGCGCATCGCCAGCGATATCTGCGTGCACGAGGGCATCGACACCGTCGCGCTCTCGGGCGGCGTGTTCATGAACCGACTTCTGCTTCAGCTTCTCACCCGCGAGCTCAAAAGCGCAGGCTTTACTGTCCTTGTCCCCCACACCGTACCCGTCAATGACGGCTGCATCGCCTACGGTCAGGCGGCGGTCGCAAGCGCTCGTCTTGCGCAGATTGCATCACAGTAGCTCGCCCTCGCACCCCACCGCGCCCAGCCGTCTCACAGGCGTAACGCGTTTGCCCGCGAACCCCACGAGCGCTACCATCAACTGATGGATTATTGAGCGCCTATCCAGCGCAAAGCGTATAAAAGGGGAACATTATGTGCCTTGCCGTTCCCGGTAAAGTAGTCAAACGCGACGATGGCCTCAAGGCCGCCGTCGACATGATGGGCATCGAGCGCCCCGTGTCGCTGCGACTCGTGCCGACGGCGCAGGTTGGCGACTATATTCTCGTACACGCCGGCTTTGGCATCCAGATCGTCGACGAGCAGGAAGCGCAAGAAACGCTCGAGCTCGTTAATGCCATGACCGAACTGGCCGAAGAAGACCAACTGGCCAGCAACCCGGCCGGGGCATACTAGTGGCGGCCGGACAGCCGGTTCGCTCCGGTATCGACTTTTCGGCATTTCGCGATTCCAAGCTGGCCCGCGAGCTCATCGAACGCATCCATGAACTCGTCGGCGACCGCACCATCAACCTTATGGAAGTCTGCGGCACGCATACCGTGAGCATCGGGCGCTATGGCTTTCGCTCCATTATGCCGGCCGGGCTCAAGCTGCTGAGCGGCCCGGGCTGCCCCGTCTGCGTCACCGCCAACCGCGACATCGACCACGCGATCGCGCTCGCCAACATAGACGGCGCCATCATCACCACCTTTGGCGACATGATGCGCGTGCCCGGATCATCCACCTCGCTCGCTGCGCAAAAGGCGGCGGGGCGCGATATTCGCATTGTGTACTCCCCGCTCGACGCGCTCGACATTGCCGAGCAAAACCCCGATCGCCCGGTCATTTTTATGGGCGTGGGCTTTGAGACTACGACGCCCACCATCGCCGCCGCCATTTTGGAGGCCGATGCACGCGGGCTCCAGAACTTCTCGGTCTATTGCGCCCACAAGACCACGCCGCCGGCGTTGCGCGCCATCGCCAACGATCCCGAGACCGCCATCGACGGATTTATCCTGCCGGGGCACGTCGCCACCATCACGGGCTTGGCGCCTTTTAGCTTTTTGGTCGACGAGTTCGATACCCCGGGCGTGGTCACGGGATTTGAACCGGTCGATATCCTGCAGGGCATCTGCATGCTGGTCCAGATGGTTGTCGAGGACAGGCCCGCGATCGACAACGCCTACCGCCGTGGCGTTAACGCAGACGGCAACCCCGTGGCGCGCCAGCTGGTCGAGCAGGTGTTTGAGCCATGCGACACCACGTGGCGCGGACTGGGGCCGATTGCCAACTCGGGCCTTTCCATCCGCCCCGAGTTCTCGCGCTTTGATGCCCGCACTCGCTTTGACGTGCCCGTTGAGGCGACGGTCGAGCCGCGTGGGTGCCGCTGCGGCGACGTGCTGCGCGGGGCCATTACGCCGAGCAGTTGTCCGCTCTTTGGCCGCACCTGCACGCCCGAGCACCCCGTCGGCCCGTGCATGGTGAGCTCCGAGGGCAGCTGCGCAGCATATTTCCGCTACCGAGGCTAATTGGTTCCGCCGTTCTAACGGACGGCGGACCGGTCGACGCTGAGCCTCACCCATATAATTCCACCCACGATTGGAGTTTTCGATATGTCCCATAGCGTTACCGATAGCACCGTCCTGCTGGGTCACGGCTCCGGCGGCCAGATGATGAAACGCATCATCGACGAGGTCTTTTTGGATGCCTTTGGGTCGCCCGAGCTGCTCGAGGGCAACGATGCCGGCGTCGCCGCGCTGCCCGCGAGCGGGCGCATCGCCATGTCGACCGACAGCTTTGTAGTCTCGCCGCAGTTCTTCCCCGGTGGCAACATCGGCCGCCTTGCCGTGTGCGGAACCGTCAACGACGTCGCGACCTCGGGCGCCAACGTGCGCTACCTGTCGTGCGGCTTTATCCTCGAAGAGGGCTATCCCATGGATAGGCTCCGCCAGATTGTGCAGACGATGGCCGAGACGGCGCACGAGGCGGGCGTGTCCATAATCACGGGCGACACCAAGGTGGTCGAGCGCGGCGGGGCCGACGGCGTCTATATCAATACCGCCGGCGTGGGCGAGGTGCCTGCGGGCGTGGCGCTCAGCGGCGCAAACTGCCAGCCCGGCGATGTCATCCTGGTCTCGGGTACACTGGGCGACCACGGCATCGCTATCATGAGCCAACGCGAGGGTCTGGCGTTTTCGAGCACCATCGAAAGCGACGCCGCGCCGCTCAACCACCTGATTGCCGATGTGCTTTCCGCAGCACCCGACACACGCTGCTTCCGCGACCCCACGCGCGGTGGCCTGGCCTCGACGCTCAACGAGTTTGCGCAGGCCAGCGGCGTTGCCATGGAGATCGACGAGGACGATGTGCCCGTGCGCCCCGACGTGCAGGCAGCCTGCGAGATGCTCGGCTACGATGTGCTGCAGGTGGCAAACGAGGGCAAGATGGTTGCCGTCGTGCCGGCCGAGCAAGCCGATGCCGCGCTGAGCGCCATGCGCGCCGCCCGCTACGGCGAGAATGCCGTCATCATCGGCCGCGTGCTGCCACTTGCCGAGGGCGCCCATCCCGCCGTGCGCGTGCGCACCGGCTGGGGCTCGACCCGCATCCTCGACATGCTCGTAGGAGAGCAGCTGCCGAGAATTTGCTAACGACAAAGGCTCAGGGCTATTAAAGATATTCAGATTCCAAACATGCCCGGCACGCATGCCCAGTATCATGGGGTGCGTTTTACAACTCAAGCGGCAGGAGCACCCATGGCAGCAGCTTTTTCCCATGTGATCTTTGACCTGGACGGCACCATCCTTAACACACTCGAGGACCTGGCGGCCGCCGGCAACCATACCTGCGAGATGCACGGCTGGCCCACGTTTGCCGTAGACGAGTACCGCTACAAGGTAGGAAACGGCATGCTCAAGCTGGTTGAGCGCTTTATGCCCGCCGAGTATGCGGGCGACGGCCGCATGTTTGAGCAGGCGCTTGCCGAGTTTAGGGCTTACTACGGCGAGCACAAGGAAGACCACACCGCTCCCTATGCCGGCACGATCGAGATGCTCGACCGCTTGCGCGCCGCGGGCGTTCAGCTTGCCGTGCTCACTAACAAGGACCACGTCTCGGCGGCTCCGCTTATCGAAAAGTATTTTGGTTCCGAGCGCTTTGCGCTGGTGCAGGGCCGTGTCGATGCGTTTCCGCCCAAGCCCGAAGCACCCGTCACGCTGCATGTGATGGAAGAGCTAGGCGCCGACCCGGCGACCACGCTCTACGTAGGCGATTCCAATGTCGATATCCTGACCGGCCACAACGCCGGCCTTAAGAGTGCGGGCGTCAGCTGGGGCTTCCGCGGCCGCGCAGAGCTGGAAGCCGCCGGCGCCGACTACGTGGTGGACACCCAGGACGAGCTCGCGGCGCTGATCCTGGGCGAGTAACGAGCGACACTGCTTAACGCAGCTGCGACAATTCTTCCGCGCGGAAAGCGCATCCCGTTTTGGAGCTCCGGAATGGGATACGCTTTCCGTTTGAGGCGCATCAGGGAAACCGCATCCCGTTTCAGAGCAATATTCCGGGTCGCACTTTCCGCAACCCACCCCATCCGGAAAATGCGACCCACTATTCGGCCAAAAACCGGGTCGCGGTTTCCCAAGCACTCGATGCAACGCTGGCACAAGGAATGTCCCCAACTGCCGGCAGAAAAGGAACGTCCCCAAGTGCCGCCTTCGGCAGCGATGGCAACGCCACAGGTACAAGCGCCACTTTAAGCCAGCCAAGGGAACACCGTTGTTTTGGCAACGTCAGACACTATGACCCAATCCGAGGGCACTAAAAAGACAGGAGCCCCCGCT
>CABSNF010000092.1 GCA_902478995.1 uncultured Collinsella sp. | reverse complement strand
CATACGGCGCGCAAGCTCCTCGATAACGTCCTCGTCAAAGCAGTCCTCATGCACCACGCGACCCTCGACCTCGAGCGTGGCGCCCGCCATGGCAACGACACCCGCCGGGTTCAGCGCGCGCAGGCCATCGGCAATCAGCCACAAGGGACGACCCGTGCAGATAAATGCATGGTGTCCCGCGTCGCGCAGACGATGAAACGCCTCGACGACCGCTTGCGAGGGGTGAACCGCCGAAAAGTCCTTGTCGGTCATGTTGTCGGGATCGAACGACGTCAGCGTGCCGTCCACGTCAAAAAAGAGCACGGCGGAATCGGGGCACGCATCAATCATATGGGTTCCTTTCGGGGGCGAGAGTAAACGAAGTATCCATCATATAATGGAGCGACGCAACCAGAGAGGTCACCCATGGAATTTTACGCAAGCTGCCCCGAGGGCTTTGAGTCCGCACTCGCCGATGAGCTTAAACGCCTCGGGCTTTCGCATGTTCGCCGGCTGAAGGGCCGCGCTACATTTGAGGGCGAGCTCGAAGAAGGCTACCGCGCCTGTCTGTGGTCGCGCCTGGCGAGCCGTGTGTTCGTGGTACTCGGGCGCTTTGAGGCGCAGGATGCCGATGAACTGTACGATAGCGTTTACGACATCGCCTGGGAGACCATCATCCGCCCCGGCGCCACCATCGCCATCACCGCCCGCGGCGTGACCGAGCAGCTGCGCAACACGCGCTTCTCGGCCCTGCGCGCCAAAGACGCGCTGTGCGACCGTCTGGCCGAGACCACGGGCCGTCGCGCCGACGTCGATGCCGCCGACCCCGATGTTCACCTGTTGCTTTCGCTGCGTCAGCGCCGCGCGAGCATCAGCCTGGACCTTTCGGGCGACCCGCTGTTCAAGCGTCTGCCGCCCGCTGCGACTCGTGCCGGCGAGGGCGCACACGTGTTGCGCCCCGACTACGCCGCCCTGGTGCTGGCGCAGGTTGGCTGGACCGCACTATGCGAGCGCGAGCTGACGGCCGACGATTACGAAAACGAAGCCCTTCCCACGCTGATCGATGCCTCGTGCGCCGGCGGCGGTCTGCTGCTGGAGGCCGTGAACATTCTGACCGACCGCGCCCCGGGCGCCGCACGCGAGCGCTGGGGCTTTGAGGGCTGGCAGCTGCACGACGCTGTCCTGTGGGAGCAGCTGCTTGCCGAGGCGCGCGAGCGCGAGGCGGCAGCGCGCGAGCGCCAGGCGCGCATCGTGGCCGTAGACATCGACCCCGCCGCCCGCAAGACTGCCGAGCGCATGGTCAAGTGCGCCGGCTACAAGCGTTTTGTCGACTTTTGTGCCGCCAAGCCCGCCACCGTGCTGGACCATGCGGGCGCCGTCGCCGGTGCCGCCCTGGTCGCGGACACGACCGAGACCCCGCTTTCGCTCATGCACGATGCCATGACGCTCATCGGCGAGCTGCGCCGCGCCCCCGAGCTCGCTTCGGCGCCGGTCGCCGCTCTCACCCGCGACGGCTTGCTGGCCCGCGCGCTCCACGCCGAGCCCGAGCGCTCGATCGCCGTCATGCCCAATAACGAGGAGGCGGCTCTTGAGGTTTGGCCCTCACTCGACCACGCCGCTGCAGCGTTTGAGGCTGCGACCAGCGCGGATGCCGAGGCCGAGGTTGCGGATGCCAACGAAGCCAACGACGAAGCCGCCGCTTCCTCCATGCCCGAACCTGCCGCCACGCTCGACTTGGGCGACGGCAAGCCGCTGCCCGTGCTCATCCCGGAGTCCGAGCAGTTCGCCAACCGCCTGCGCAAGAATGCCCGTCTGCGCCGCAAGTGGGCCAAGCGCGAGGGCGTGAGCTGCTATCGCGTCTACGATGCCGACCTGCCCGACTACTCCGCTGCCATCGACCTGTACGAGGGTTGCCCGCAGACGCCGGGCCGCTGGCTCGTCATCGCCGAATACGCCGCGCCCAAGACCATCGACCCCGCGCTGGCCCAGGCCCGCATGCTCGACATCTTGGCCATCGCGCCGCGCATCCTTGATGTTCCGGCCGAGCATGTGCACGCCAAGGCCCGCATGCGTTCGCGTGGCGGCTCGCAGTACGGCAAGCAGGGCGCCGGCAAGGGCAGATCGGGCGAGCGCGCCAACATCGCGCGCCGGCGTCTGCCGCTCATCGAAGAGGGCGGGCTCACCTTTGCCGTCAACTTTGACGACTACCTGGATGTGGGCATCTTCCTGGATCACCGCGTCACCCGCAACCTGGTGCGCGAGCACGCCAAACAGGCGCGCCGCTTCCTCAACCTGTTCGCCTACACCGGCACCGCCACCTGCTACGCGGCGGACGGCGGCGTCGAGGAAACCGTGACAGTCGACCTTTCCAACACCTACCTGGACTGGGCCGAGCGCAATATGCGCCAGAACGGCTTTGTTGGTCCGCAGCATCACTTTGTGCGCGACGACGTGCTCGCCTGGATTCGCGACCAGCGCCAGACGCGCAACCGCTGGGACCTGATTTTTGTCGATCCGCCCACGTTTTCGAACTCATCCAAGATGGGCCGCCGCACCTGGGATGTCCAGCGCGACCATGTTGAGCTTTTGGCCGGCGTATCGCGCCTGCTCGCACAGGGCGGCCACGCCATCTTTAGCTGCAACCTGCGCGGCTTCCGCCCCGAGACGCGCAAGCTCGCGCGCGCGGGCGTCGTGCTGGAGGACATTACGGCGCAGACCATCCCCGAGGATTTCGCGCGCAACCAGAAGGTGCACCACTGCTATATCGTGCGCCGCCTGCCCATTGAGGACGCCATGGCAGAGGTCGGCTTTAGCGCCGAGGAGATTGCCGAGCGAACCGAGGAGCTGCGCAACCCCGAGGTCCGCAAGCCTCGCGCGGCAGTGCCCACGCACGCGCAGGCCGGCAACGGCAAGTCCAACTTTGCCGGCAAACCCTCCCCTGCCGGCAAGTCCAAAAAGAAGAAGTTCTACGCCAGCAAGCCCAAGGGCAAATAACAAAGTTGCGGTGGAATTGGGATGGCGGACGCCGTCCTACCCTTGGGTGACCAGGCGATAGCCGATACCCACGTGCGTTTGGATATAGCGCGGGTGCGCGGGGTCGGACTCGATCTTCTTGCGCAGCGTGCCCATAAAGACGCGCAGGCTCGCCAGGTCGCTCTTAGTTGCCGTGCCCCAAATCTCGTGCAGGATAAACTGGTGCGTTAGTACCTTGTCGGCGTTATGTGCCAGCAGGCACAAGAGCTTGTACTCAATCGGCGTCAGATGCAGCTCCTCGCCATCCATCGTGGCAATGCCGGCATCAAAGTCGATATGCAGCTCACCGGTATCGAACGAGCCCTCGGAGGCAACACCACCCGTTTGCGCATACGAAAGGCGCCTGAGCGTCGTGCGAATGCGTGCAAGCAGTTCCTCGACCGAAAACGGCTTGGTCAGGTAGTCATCGGCGCCGGCATCGAGCGCGCGAATCTTGTCCGCGTCCTCGCTGCGCGCCGAGACCACGATGATCGGCATGCCCGACCATGCGCGCACCGACTCCACCACCTTGACGCCGTCCATATCGGGCAGGCCTAGATCGAGCAGCACGATGCTCGGTGCCTGCGATGAGGCGGCGGCGATGGCGGCATGGGCGGTCTCCACGGCCATATGACGCAAGCCGTGCGCCTCGAGCGCGGCAACAATAAGGTTGCGGACGGCGGGATCGTCCTCAACGACCAAGATGAGCGGTTTTACGGCAGAGTTCGGCACAGCGCTACTCCTTATCAAACGAAACGTCGGCGACGGGAAGCTCAATCGTAAAGACCGAGCCGTGCGGGTCCGCCGCGGCAACCTCTATGCTACCGCCATGCGCCAGTGCAATGGAGCGGCAGAGCGAAAGACCCAGGCCCACGCTGCGATGGCTGTCGGCAAGACCGTGGTTGGCGGTGTAGAACGACTCAAAGATTCGCTCGCGGTCCTCGGGCGCAATGCCCGGGCCGTCATCGGCCACCGAGCACGCCACGCGTCCATCGTCGACGCTAATCGAAATCATGATATGCGAGCCTGCGGGCGTATAGGTGATGGCGTTGTTCACCAGATTGACCACCAGCTGCACCATCAGGCGCGCATCGACGTTGACGAGCGCCGGCTCATCGCACGCCACCACCTTAAGGTCGTGCTCGCGCACGGCAGGGTTCACGTGGCGCAGCGCCTCCTCGACGATATCGTCCATGAGCTCGAGCGTGGTCGACAGGCGCATACCGCCGCCCTCGAGCTTGGTGATGGCGAGCAGGTTCTCGACGGTGGCGTTGAGCCATTGCGCATCCGAGCGAATGGACAGGAGCAGGCCGCGGCGCGTCTGGGCGTCGAGCACGGCGGTGCCGGTCGAGCCCTGGTCGAGCAGCACATCGGCATTGCCCGAAATACTGGTGAGCGGCGTGCGCAGGTCATGCGAGATGGAGCGCAGCAGGTTGGCGCGCAGCTGCTCATTTTTGGCAAGCACCGCCGCCTCCTCGCGGGCCTCCATGGCGCGGGCGCGATCGAGCGCCAGCTCGCCTTCGCTCACGATGGCATCGGCAAGTGTCCGCTCCTCATGCGTCAGCACGTCGGGCTCGGCAACGATAGCCAGCACGCCCACCACCGAGGCGGGATCGCCCGAGCGCGCGAAGCCGTCGCCTGTGCGAACCGTCAGGTAGATGCCATAAAACGCCGAGCCGCCAAACGTGGCGTCGAGCGGCGTTCCCACATAGGCGGACGCCGAGAGCCGAGGCGGCATCTGCGGCGCCAGTTCGTGCACCGGTGCGGCATCGCCCACGGCCGTGTAAGTCGCGCGCGGCAGCAGGTCATCGCCCTCGGCGTCGGCGCTGTACCACACGACAGGGCAGCCCGAAAGACGCGCCAGCTGCGTGGCCATGGCGTGAACGATCTGATGCTGATCGGCGCACCGCTGCAGCATGCGGTTGGTCTCGAGCACCATATGTGTGCGGCGATCGCTGGCGGCAGCCTGTGCCAAGGCGCGGCGCAGGGCCAACGCAATCGAACTCGACACAAGCGAGACCACGAACATGATGAAGAACATGCCGGGATAGCCGCGGTCGATAAGCGACAGCGAGTAGCGCGGGTCGACAAACAAGAAGTTGTAGAGCGCCACGGCGGCAGCCGAGCTCAGCAAGCAATACAGGCGACTCCAGGTAAAGAATGCGCACAGCTGAACGGCAAACACATAGACGATCATGATGCTCGGCGCGAGACCCGGATGGTCGAGTAGCGCGCCCACAATCGTCGCCGCGACCAGCAGCCCCACCGATACGCAGGCGTCATACAGAGGAGTGCGGCGCGTCAGCGTTGTGCGCCGCCACCAAAAGCTATCGGCAATATCGCCGTCCGTACGGACGTCCATCAGCGTCCCGCCCCTCTCTCAAAAACAAAAACCACCACAAAGGGACAGGCACCTTTGTGGTGGTTTCCCTTGTGGTGGTTCCAAGTGTATAGCCTTTGCAACCGGCGGTCGCTAGACAAACAGCACGTGCGCGAGCAGGGCACACACGCACACCGCTCCAAATACCAGTGCCACGATCGAGATCACGCGGTCGGCCATGTCCATGTTGGCACGATTCGTAAAGAACCGATCTTCGGCGGCGTCGACGCGCGCCTCACGCACCATTTCGACCACCGCCTCACGGCCATCGAGCGCCTTTGTATCCATGTTTACCTCCCCGGCCTCATGCTTATCCATCAAAAACCAACTCCGTGTAGCCGCCGACGTCTACGGCCGCTCGTTGGGAGCCAGGCGCTGCATCTTGTTCACGGCCTTGAACTTGGTGAACAGCGGCACGTACTCAAAGCTCACGTTGGAGTTCTCCAGGCCGTACCAACGCGCGGGCGTGCCGGCGGCGCGGCGAATGATGTACTTGAGCGTGATGGCCGTACGCTCGCTGGGCTCCACATCGCTTTCGGGCGCCAGAAGCTTACGGATCAGGACGAACTTGAACGTGCCGATGTTACCCGGATCCTTGTAGACCGAGTAGTCATGCGTCTGCGGCGGCAGCTCGCCGGTGGCAGCCAGGTCCTGAACAACCTGACGCAGGTAGGCATTGACGCGCTGGTTGATCTTGTAGCCCAGGTACAGGTGCACGCGGAACACGTAGTCGGTGCCGAACGTCTCGACCGAATAGGCAAAGGTGTGCGGTTCGTCCATGGTCTCGACATTCACGAACCACCAGGCGCGGGCACGCTTGGGATGCTTGTCCAAGATCGAATAGACGATATCGCGGTCGATGTAGTCGGTATGGGTGTCCTTGGTCAGGTACACGACGTTGTCACTCATGCGCTCGTAACGGTCGTCGTCGCGCAGGCGCTTGAGCTGCGGCAGGTAGCTGCGCAGCGGCAGCAGCGTAAACTGGCGCTGCTCGACCGCCGTGCCGTTGTACCAGCACACCATAATGCCCATGATGAGTGCAGCCATGAGGATGGTGAAATAGCCGCCGTGGAAGAACTTGGTGAGCGAGCTCACGAAGAAGAAGCCTTCGAGCAAAAGGAAGAAGGCCGCGAAGATCCACGGAGCAACCTTGAGCTTGCGCTCCTCGTGCAGGTAGAAGAAGAGCAGCAGCGTGGTGCACATCATAGTCAGCGTAATGGCAAGGCCGTACGCGGCTTCCATATGCGCCGAGTTCTGGAACAGCAGCACCACGATGACGCAGCCGACAAGCATGACGTTGTTGACCATGGGGATGTAGAGCTGGCCCTTGGTCTCGGCAGGGTAGAAGACCTGCATGTGCGGCATGAGGTCCAGACGGCTGGCCTCGGACACCAGCGAGAATGCGCCGGTGATGAGCGCCTGCGAGGCAATGATGGCCGCAACGGTGGAAAGGCCTACGGCAAACGGACGCAGGCCCGGGGCGAGCATCTGGTAGAACGGGTTGAGGTCGGCAATGCCCATGAGCTCGGGGTTGGCAGCGTTGTTCATAAGCCAAGCGCCCTGGCCCATATCTGTCTCTTATACACATCTCCGAGCCCACG
>CABSNF010000091.1 GCA_902478995.1 uncultured Collinsella sp. | reverse complement strand
GCACCGAGCCGTCATCGAACTGAGAAGGGGGAGGCCTCGCGGCCTCCCCCTTTTTGCGTTTACGGGCTTTTGTCTCACATAGTAGCTGTGTTTTATAACCCTCGTTTGTCGCATCTTCTGTGAACGGGCTACAATAACTTAGTCTGTGCGATATGGAGGTGAACATGGCTGAAGCTGGTATCGGCGTTGATATCGTCGAGATTTCCCGCATGAAATCAATTCTTGAAAAGACGCCGTCGTTTGCTCGGCGTGTGTTTACCGAAGATGAGCGTGCGTATTGCGATGCATCATCGCGTCCCGCTGCTCACTATGCGAGCCGCTTTGCTTCGCGCGAGGCGGTGCTTAAAGCTCTCGGCACGGGTTTTAGTCAAGGCGTTGGTCGCAAGGATGTTTCGGTAACGCGTGATAAACTCGGCAAACCGAAGGCGCTGCTTTCGGGCCGTGCACTCGAGATCGCTCATGAGCTGGGTGTTGTTGAGGTCGCTCTTTCCATTACGCTTACAGGAGACTTAGCCGTTGCGAATGCCATCGCGATTACCGAAGATGCTCGGCCTAAGCCAAAAGATGAAAAGGTGAGCACTAAGAAACGCGTTGCGCAGACATTTAAAGAGGCTCGCTCTGTTTTAGATGAGCTTGAGCAGCTGCAGAATTCAGCATTGACGGAGCACCTGGGCGATGCTTCGCAAGATACGCTAGGAGCATAGATGAAACCGGTTTTGAGTACCGAAGAAGTCGTTCGTCTCGAGGATATCATCGAACGCGAAGGGACTTCGAAGGCCGAGCTTATGGAGCTAGCGGGTGAGTTTGCCGCCAACGAGGTCTTGAAGCTCAATCCCGATCGGGTTCTCTTTCTGGTCGGTTTTGGTAATAATGGCGGCGACGGTTGGGTTGCCGCCGATATTCTGAGCCATAAGGGTGTGGACGTCGATATCGTTTCTCCGGTTGAGCCGGATGAGATTCCTGCTGCTCTGGCACGTCATGTTGCTCGTCGTACTGCCGGCCGCGATGTGCACGTTTGCGTCGGCCCCTCGCGTGACGAACTCGAGGTTTTGATCGATAAGGCGGATGTTGTTGTCGATGCCATATTTGGTACCGGTTTCCACGGGAATCTGCGTGCGCCGTTCTCCATCTGGATTCCTACGGTCAATGAATGCGCCGATTGTGTCGTATCCATTGATGTCCCCTCGGGCCTGAATGCCGAGACGGGCGTTGTTGATGACGACTGCATTCGTGCCGAGCATACGGTGACGATGATTGCGCCCAAGATTGGTTTGTATAGCGCTGATGGCCCTGAGTATGCTGGCGATTTGATCTGCGGCAATCTTTACGACCGTCTTGACGAGGTCATCGATGATGTCGACCACGCCGCCGAGATTGTCGAGCCCGGTGACTTAGTTGATTACTTTGCTCCACTACCTACGAATATCGATAAGTATTCCCGTGGCTCTGTGCTTATTGTCGCGGGATCTGCACAATATCCTGGTGCTGCCATTATGGCGGCCAAGTCTGCAGCTCGCGCGGGTGCTGGTTACGTGGCAGTCGCGGCTCCTGACGCCTGCGCTAATCTTATTCGCATGGCACTTCCTTCGATTCCCGTCTTTGCTATTCCGTCTGATTCCCGCGGCTCCTTTGGCGCCGCTGCGCGCATGACGGTGTGCGAGATTGCAAAGAAGTACAGCTGCGTACTGTGCGGTCCCGGTATGACGACATCTGCCGGCGCTATGCAGGTGGTTTCGGGCTTGCTCGAGCTTGATGTGCCGCTTATTTTGGACGCCGATGCACTCAACTGCCTTGCTAAGATTGCCATTGACGGTATTGATAGTAATCCCGAGATGTATCGTCGCGAGCAGCCGTTGGTTATGACGCCGCACTATCGTGAGCTTTCGCGTCTGGTTGCCGGTGACGAGGTGAACGACCTTGGCACCGCGATTGCGGCCGCGCAGAAGGTTGTCTGGGCTGCAGGCTCCGACAATCTGGTGGTCATTGCCAAGGGGCCGACGACGGCTATCTGTGGCGTTGAGCGTGTGCTGCTGCCGCTCTCGGGTCCGGCTTCTCTGGCAACTGCCGGTTCGGGCGATGTTCTCGCGGGTATTTTGGCTGGCACGCTTGCCACCATGCGCGACGAGATGGATCGTTGGGAGTTGCTGTATTCGTATGCCGTCGCACTTCACAGCTACGCCGGTTTTGCCGCGGCGACGGAGTATGGTGAGAAGAGCGTCATCGCGACCGATCTTATCGACTTGATTGGTCCTGCCATGGAGCTGGCAGCAAAGGATGCGCTCGAAGATCTGGGAATCATGGACGAAGGGTCGGATGACTAATCATGAATAAAGCCGATTTGACGCGCTGGTCCTGGGTCGAGATCGACCGCGGGGCGCTCCGTCGCAACACGAGGGCCTATAAGAACTTGTTGAATCCACGTCAGCGCCTGTGCTGCGTGGTCAAGGCCGATGCTTATGGTCATGGAGCTGTTGAGTGCGCCAAGATCATGTATTCGGCCGGTGCCGACATGTTTGCCGTGGCGACGGTTAACGAGGGCGTTGAGCTCCGACAGGGCGGGATTACGAGACCCATCCTCATCCTAAGCGAGCCGCCTATCGAGGCCATTCCGACGTTGCTCGAGTTTGATATCATGCCCTCGGTCTATACGTCTGACTTTGCTCTTGCGTATGGCGAATGTGCGGTCGCGGCGGGCAAGGTGGGCAAGTATCATCTCGCCATCGAGACAGGTATGAATCGTATCGGCGTACACTACACACAGGTGCTCGACTTTGTCCGCGGTATTAATTTCCATCGCGGTATTCAGTGCGACGGCGTATTTACGCACTTCGCCACGGCCGATGAACCTTCGGGCTGGGACTACAAGCTGCAGTGTCAGCGCTTTACCGAGGCCGTTCAAGCCATTAAGGATGCGGGTTTTGAGTGCGGTATCGTGCACTGCGCCAACACGCCGTCCTCGATGCTCGACCCCTCGATGCATTTTGATATGATTCGCGCCGGCGTTGGCTTGTATGGCATGCAGCCGTGCGAGCTGAGTGGCCGCGTGATGCAGCTTGATCCCGTTATGAGCGTCCATGCGCGCGTGACGCGCGTGGCACACCCTGCGATGGGTGAGGGCGTGGGCTACGGTTTTACCTACCGCGTACCGCGCACGCGCGTTCAGATCTGCACGCTGCCGATCGGTTATGCCGACGGCCTATCGCGTACGCTTTCCAATCGTATGGATGTGCTGTATCGCGGCGAGCGCGTGCATCAGGTTGGCAATATCTGCATGGACCAGTTTATGGTCGCCATTCAGTCCAACCCGGCACACGAGATTCCCGAGGCCGAGTATGGTGACGAGATGATTATTGTCGGCCGCGATGGCGATGCCGAGATCACTATGGACGAGATGGCCCGACTGCGCGGAACGATTAACTACGAGGTCGCCTGCGGCTTTGGCATGCGCCTCGACAAGGTCTACGTGTAGGAGTCGCCATGGGCGTCATGCACATCCCTGGCCATACCCATCAGGCACCACGTGAGGTCGCACTCGAGGAAATTGAGGCCGTTCTGGGCGATTGTCACCTCTGCCAGCTCTACCAGTCGCGTCACAATATCGTGTTTGGCGTGGGAAACCCCCGCGCTCGTGTGATGTTTATTGGCGAGGCGCCGGGCCGCAATGAGGATTTGCAGGGCGAGCCCTTTGTGGGGGCGGCAGGCGAGGACCTCAACGGCATTTTGTCGCTGGCGGGGCTCAAACGCGAAGACGTCTACATTGCCAATGTGCTTAAGTGCCGCCCGCCGGGAAACCGCAATCCGCGTCCCGAGGAAGTGCTGGCTTGCTCGCCGTTTTTGCGTGAGCAGATTCGAAGCATCTGGCCCGATATTATCGTGACGCTCGGCAACCCTGCGACGCACTTTGTGCTTAAGACCGAGATTGGCATTACTAAGCTGCGCGGCAGGTTCCACCAGATGGGGCATTTTGTAGTAATGCCCACTTTCCATCCGGCAGCAGCGCTGCGCAATCCGGCGTGGCAGGAGCTGCTGGAGGAAGACTTTAAGATGCTGGGCGATTATCTGGAGCGACATCCCGCACCAGAGGACGCCTCGGAATAATAAGGAGCATATATGTCCCTGGAGCGCCTGGGGGTAGGTACTTACAAAACGACTTGCGCTGCCGATACGGAGTACTTTGGCGAGCTAATTGCACCGTGCCTTGAGGACGGCGATGTGCTCATCCTGACCGGTGGCCTGGGAGTGGGCAAAACTCACTTTACCAAGGGCGTCTCGCGCGGGCTGGGCGATGGGCATATGGTTACGAGCCCTACGTTTGCGCTCATGGCCGTTCACGATCAAGGCCGTATTCCGCTGTTTCACTTTGATCTATACCGCTTGGAGCATGCCTACGAGCTCGAGGATACGGGCATTTTCGATGTGCTGGGCTATGAGGGTGCTTGCCTGCTGGAATGGGGCGAACAATTCCAGGACGAGCTGACGGATGAGTATCTTTCGGTGACGCTCAAGCGTGATGAGGGCGACAGTGATGTGCGAACGATAACGCTCGAGGCGCACGGTGACCGCGCAATGGAGCTTTCCCATTTGATTGATAAGGCTGTACAAGATGAGCTTGCATAACGACAACGCGCTGGTGGTGGCGCTCGATACCTCGACCGACATGCTTGCCTGCGCGGCAAGCTGGATTGATGGGCGGACGGGCGAGACGAAGCTCGTGAGTGGCGACCACATGTGTCGCCGTCACGCCAACGTTGAGCTCGTGAATACCGTTGATGGCGTGCTGGCTCAGGCCGGTCTGGATCGCAGCGATGTTGGTTGCTACGTGGTCGGTCGCGGCCCGGGGTCGTTTACGGGTGTGCGCATCGGCATCTCCACTGCCAAGGGCCTCGCGCGCGGTGCCAATGTTCCGCTGCTGGGCGTGTCGACGCTCGACGCTTGCGCTTGGACGGCGTGGAAGGCTGGCGTGCGCGGCAAGCTTGGTATCTTGGCCGATGCTATGCGCGGTGAGGTATATCCGGCGCTGTATATGCTGGTCGATGAGGGTCCCGAGCGTCAATTTGAGCGCGAACACGTGGTCAAGGCCGCCGTTGCGCTCGATGAGTGGCGCCAAGCAGCGGACTGGGACCAGGTTCAGCTGACCGGTGACGGTCTCGTGCGCTATGGCAAGCTGCTGGGTGAGGACGAGACCGCCCGCTGCGTGGAGCGCGACCTGTGGTGGCCTTCGGGCGAGGGCTTGCTGCTCGCGCACGCTGCGGGTGACGGCGATCCGGCCCGCGTCTTGCCGATTTACACGCGCCTTTCGGATGCCGAGGAAAACGAGCGCAAGCGTCTTGGTCTTGCCGAGAGTGCGCAGAGCGAAATTACGGGTGTTGCCGATGAGCTCGCCGGTCGTCATCTGCAGTTCCGTCCCATGGGCGCGGCGGATGCCGAGGGCGCGAGCGCGCTGGAGGCTGCCTGCTTTGAAGGTGCCGGACACGAGGCGTGGACGCCGGGCATGTTCCTGTCCGAACTGGGCGAGGACGTCGCTGCGCCGCGTAGTTGGTGGGTGGCACACGACGACGGCAAGCTGCTGGGCCTTGCCGGCGGTATGGTCGTGGACGGTGATGTGCAGATTCTGGATGTCGCCGTCGACCCGGCACATCGCCGTGAGGGCATTGCCCGCAAGCTGCTGTCGCACGTGAGCTATGATGCCCAGATGCTCGGCTGCACCACGGCTTCGCTCGAGGTCGAGGACGGTAACGAGGGAGCGATCGCGCTTTATAACGCTCTGGGCTTTACCGAGGCTGGCCGTCGCCGCGGTTACTACGGTGTTGGCAAAGATGCCATCGTCATGACGGCGCCGCTGCCCTTGGTGCTCCCGGTCGACAACGCTTCGCCCGAGCCGACGGCGGCAGAGCAGCGCGTATGGCCGCTGCCTGCGCCTGGGCGCTCCGAGGGGGAGCGTGCCGAAATTGAGCGCCGCCGCCTAGTGCTCGCTATCGAGAGTTCCTGCGACGAGACGGCCGTGGCGATTATCGATGCGGATGGCAATATGCTGGCCAACCAGGTGTCAACACAGATTGATTTTCATGCCCGCTTTGGCGGCGTGGTGCCCGAGATCGCCTCGCGCAAACACGTTGAGGTGATTGTGAGCGTCGTGGATGCGGCGCTCGAGGATGCCGCGGCATCGCTTGGCCTTGAGGGTGGAGCCATTGCCCCCAGCGAGCTTGCCGCCGTGGGCGTGACACAGGGTCCGGGCCTAGTGGGCGCCCTCGTGGTGGGCGTTGCCTTTACCAAAGGCTTTGCCTACGCTGCCGGTAAGCCGCTCGTATGCGTCAACCATCTGGAGGGGCACCTGTTTGCCAACCTGCTGGCGCAACCCGACCTCAAGCCGCCGTTTATCTTCACGCTTGTCTCGGGTGGGCACACCATGCTCGTGCATGTGAAGGCGTGGGGCGACTACGAGGTGCTCGGTGAGACGCTCGACGACGCCGTGGGCGAGGCCTTCGACAAGGTGGCCAAGGCGCTGGGCCTGGGCTATCCCGGTGGCCCCATCATCTCCAAGCTGGCCGAGACGGGCAACCCCAAGGCGATCGATTTCCCCCGTGCGCTTAACAGCAGAGGAGACTATCGTTTCTCGCTTTCGGGTCTTAAAACGGCCGTGACGCTCTACATCGAGCAGGAGACCAAGGCCGGGCGCACGATTCACCTGCCCGATCTGGCGGCTTCGTTTGAGGCAGCTGTCTTTGACGTGCAGTACAAGAAGGCCAAGAACGCGCTGCATGCCACCGGATGCAAGGAGTATTGCATCGGCGGCGGTGTCTCGGCTAATCCGCATCTGCGCGAGATGATGATCAAGAAGCTCGGTCGTCAGGGGATCCGCGTGACGGTGCCGCCCTTGTCTGCCTGCACCGATAACGCAGCCATGATCGCGGAGGTCGCCCGCCGTAAATTCGACCGAGGTGAAATCTCGCCGTTCGACGTCGACGCCGATCCAAACATGACGCTGTAGTCGTATGGGTGCGGTCCCCGACGCTGCCCGGGCGCCAGCGGCCGCATATGAACTTTCCTGCTCTACAGTCCTGCTCACGACGGAGGCCACATTAAGTGGCCTCCTGTT
>CABSNF010000090.1 GCA_902478995.1 uncultured Collinsella sp. | reverse complement strand
CGGGAACGTCGAGGCCCAGGGCGTCGCAGCAGGCGCGCGGGAACTTGTAGGGGCTTGCGGTCGAAAGCAGCACGCGGGCCTTGGCACCCTCGGCGGGAGCGATTTTTTCAAAGACGTGATAGCCGCAAGCGGTGTGCGGGTCGATCACGTAGCCGTTCGCGTCCCAGCAGCTCTTGATGACAGCGCGGACCTCGTCCTCGCTGGCCCAACCGCAGCCAAAGACGCTCTGAATCTTTGCTAGCAGGTCGGCGGGAACCTCGTAGCGACCAGTCTGTGCCAGCTGCTCCATAAGGCTAGCAACGAGTTCGCAGTCGCCATCGGACAGGAAGTAGAGCATGCGCTCGAGGTTGGAGCTGATGAGGATGTCCATCGACGGCGAGATGGTCGTGAAGAACGGGCGGTTACGGTCGTAGACGCCGGTGGTCAGGAAGTCGGCAAGCACGTTGTTCTTGTCGCTCGCGACGATGAGCTTGGCGACGGGCAGGCCCATGCGCTTGGCGTAGTAGCCGGCCAAGATATCGCCAAAGTTGCCGGTCGGTACGCAGAACTCCACGGCATCGCCGGCCTCGATGGCGCCGGCGCGCAGCAGCTGCGCATAGGCGGCAAAGTAGTAGACGACCTGCGGTACCAGGCGACCGACATTGATGGAGTTGGCGCTCGAAAGCACCGTGCCGGCGGCCTCCAGACGCTCGGCAAGCTCCTTATCGGCAAAGATGCGCTTGACGGCGCTCTGAGCGTCGTCAAAGTTGCCGCGGATGCCGCAGACGGCGACGTTGTCGCCCTCCTGCGTGGACATCTGCAGGTTCTGGACGCGGCTGACCTTGCCCTCGGGATAAAAGACGGTGATGCCCGTGCCCGGAGCGTCGGCAAAACCGGCGAGCGCAGCCTTGCCCGTGTCGCCCGACGTGGCGGTGACGATCATGATGCGCTCGGCGCCGCCGTCCCTGGCGGAAGTGCGGGCCATCAGACGGGGGAGCATCTGCAGGGCGACGTCCTTGAAGGCGCTTGTGGGGCCGCCAAAGAGCTCCATCACATAGGTCTGAGGGGCGTCGGCGCCCGGCGCAGCGTCGAGTTTGACGAGCGGCGTAACCTCTTCACTCGCGAACGTGCCGCGGTATGCCTCGTCGACACACGCCGAAATTTCTTCGGCCGTGTAATCATTCAGTAACATTCCCAACACATCTTGAGCGATTTCAAAGTACGATTTATCTGCAAGCGAGCTGATATCGACCTGCTGGGTGCCGAGCTCGTCCGAGACAAACAAACCCCCGTCGGGAGCGATGCCGGTGCGGATTGCCACCTTACTTGAGCACGATAAAGTGCGTCCTCGTGTACTATGATAAGTTCCCATATAACACTGCTCCTCGGATGCCTTGGTCCCAATCGGTGAAACCATGGTATCAGAGCGCGCAAAACAGGTTTGCAGAGGCTTTTAGAAAGGTAACCTCAAGCCCATGATTAAGATTGCCAAGTTTGGCGGCTCGTCGGTCGCCGACGCCGAACACTTCAAGAAGATCAAGGCCATCGTCGATGCCGACCCTGCCCGCCGTTTTGTGGTGGTTTCCGCCTGCGGCCGCCGCTTTAAGGGCGACACCAAGGTGACCGACCTGCTCTACCTGGTTAACGCGCACGTTAAGTATCACGTGTCGTGTGAGGAGCTGCTCGAGGACATTGGCCAGCGCTATTTTGATATCGCTGACGAGCTGGAGCTCACCTATCCCATCCGCGAGGAGTTCGCGGCCTTTGCCGAGCGCGCCCGCTCGGGCGACTACTCTACCGAGGAGCTCGTGAGCCGTGGCGAGTATTTCACCGCTCGCCTGATGGCGGAGTACCTGGGCCTGCCGTTCCTGGACGCCGCGACGGTTGTGGCGTTCCATCATGACGGTACGCTCAGCATGAATCGCACCTCCGAGCTGGTGCAGGAGTACGGTCAGCAGGGCGGCTTTGTTATGCCCGGTTTCTACGGCGCGACGCGTGAGGGCCAGATCAAGCTGCTCGACCGTGGTGGCGGCGATATTTCCGGCTCGATCCTGGCCAAGTGCCTGGGTGCCGACCTGTACGAGAACTGGACCGACGTCTCGGGCTTCTATTCTGCCGATCCTCGCATTGTGCCCGAGGCTCAGCCCATTGCGCGCGTTACCTACGAGGAGCTGCGCGAACTTTCGTACATGGGTGCAAGCGTCCTGCACGAGGAGGCCGTGTTCCCCGTGCGCGAGGCGGGTATTCCGCTGGTCATCAAGAACACCAATGCGCCGCAGGACCCCGGCACCATCATTAGCGAGACGGCTGATGAGGGTGAGGCAGAGCCCATCATTACCGGCGTGACCGGCAAGCGCGGCTTTGTCGCCATCAACGTTGCCCGCGACCGCACCAAGCCCCGTGTTGGCTTTATGCGCCGCGCGCTTTCGGTCTTCGAGCGCTATGACGTTTCCGTCGAGCACATGCCCACCGGTGTCGACCGCTTTGGCGCCGTGGTGCAGGAGCGGGACGTTCACGATTCACTGTACTCGCTCGTGGGCGACATTCAGCAGGAGGTCGAGCCGCTCGAGATCGAGGTTGTCGAGGGTCTGGCACTTATCGCGACCGTCGGCCGTAACCTGCGCGGTCGTGCCGGCATCTCGGGCCACCTGTTTGGCATGCTTGGCCAGGCTGGCGTGAGCGTGCGTATGATTTCGCAGAGCTGCGACGAGATCAATATCATCATCGGTGTGGAGGAGAAGGACTTTGATCTGGCGATTCAGACCATTTACCGCGCCTTCTCCGACGAGAACGGCATTGTGAAGGTCTCCGATCTGGAGGCTCCCGCGCCGGTCGATCCCGCTCTGGTCGCGCTCCACAAGTAGCTGCTATCCCAGTAGATTTTTGGACTTGCCTCAAAAATCTATGGCGGGGCGTTTCGTTTCGGTTTCGTTTCGACGGGGCGGGTTTCGTGCCCGCCCCGTTCTTGTATACACTGGCAACAATAATCAGCCTGCTCGGCGTGCGGGCAAAAGCCAAAACCTTTAAAGGGGGAAGCATGAAACAGTACACGGTTGCTATTTTGGGCGCGACGGGAGCCGTGGGCACCCAGATGCTCGAGTGCCTCAACGAGCAGGAGTTTCCGGTTGGCAAGCTCAAGCTGTTGGCAAGTGCACGCTCCGCGGGCAAGACCGTTGAGTTCCGCGGCGAGCAGATCGTGATCGAAGAGGCTTGCCCCGAGGCCTTTGAGGGCTGCGACATTGTGCTCGGAGCCGCCGGCGACGATATCGCGAAGGAGCTGCTGCCCGAGGCCGTCAAGCGCGGCGCCGTCGTGGTCGACAACAGCCATGCCTTCCGTATGGATCCCGAGGTGCCGCTGGTCGTGCCCGAGATCAATGCCGACGATATCAAGTGGCATCACGGCCTTATCGCCAACCCCAACTGCGCGACCATTATCGGTCTGGTTCCCACGTGGCCGCTGCACCAGCTCGCCGGCGTGAAGCGCATGATCGTCTCGACGTATCAGGCGGCTTCGGGTGCCGGCGCTCCCGGTATGGCCGAGCTCGAGGCCCAACTGGCCGCCCTGGGCCGCGGCGAGGAGATTCCCGAGCCGCGCGCATTTGCCGCCCAGCTGGCGAGCAACCTGATTCCGCAAATTGGCGGCGTCAAGGAGGAAGGCTTTACCTCCGAGGAGATGAAGCTGCAAAACGAGGGCCGCAAGATCATGCACCTGCCCGAGCTGCGCGTGAACTGCACCTGCGTGCGCGTGCCCGTGCTGCGTTCGCACTCCGAGAGCATTACGCTCGAGTTTGAGCGCGATATTACGGTGGAAGAGGCCCGTGCTGCGCTGGCTGCTGCTCCCGGCGTCAAGCTGGTTGACGATATGGTTGCCGAGGATGCACACGACCGCTTCCCCATGCCGATGGATACGTCCGACCAGGACCTGATTTGGGTCGGCCGCGTGCGTCGCGACATCTCGAACCCCGAGGCCGCGCGCGGTATCACCTTCTGGTGCTGCGGCGACCAAATCCGTAAGGGCGCGGCAACCAACGCCGTCCAGATCGCTAAGCTGCTCTGCGAGTAGTGTGACCTGTCCGGCGGTGGCCGGGCTTGGTTTTCAGAACGTCCTCGACCATGTGTGGCGCCTTGTCCTGCTCCTTCGGAGCCGCGGACAAGGCGCCACACTGGTCTGCGGAGTGTTCTGAAAACCAAGCCCGGCCACCGCCTGCGGTGACGCTGCTGCGAGCGGCCTGCGATGGGGCCGTTGTTGGTTGGGGCCGCTGGGCTGATGTGAGGGCACGTGGCCGTTGCGGGCCCTGATCCCGGCGGCGGCCTCGGCGCTTTGCGCCTGCCGCCTTGGGGGACTGTGGGGCGCGGCCGGCAGCTGCGGCGCTGTCGCGCCTGCTGCCTGCGGGGACTTTGGGGTTGGTGCGAATCGAGGTCTAATACTTTTCCGAGAAGTGAACGACCTTATTTGGACCCCCGAAGCATTGGCATATTTTGACCGCCATTTCCTGCGGTTTTGTTGCGCGAATCCTGCGGTTTTGCGGTCTAAAGGTGTGGATGCTCCGGGGCTTCGATTTTACTCGTTCACTTCTCGGGAAAGTATTAGAGCTCAGCTGATAGAGGTACCGCTCTGGCGTCGATGCCCCGCGTCTTCTTCGCTTGATTGGGGAAAACAGCCTCGCTTAAACAATTACGAGCCCGCCCAGACGTATCTGCGGGGTTGTCTGCACAGTTCGCGGTATTATGTTTGCGGAGTTTTGAAAGGAGCCGCAGGTGGTCACGACGACGTTTGCTTCGCCTTTGGGCGAAATCTTGCTTGCCGCTGATGGCCGCGGTCTGACGGGGCTTTGGTTTGAGGGACAGGAGCACTTTGGCTCTACGCTGCTCAAAGAAGATGCGGAGCACGTTGAAGGTGCCGATGCGGTTTCTGGCGCCGGCGGTATGTCTTCGGTGGATCCGGCAAATGGTGCGGCTTCTTCGGTGCTTGAGCGTTCTTGGGCTTGGCTGAATGCTTATTTTGCGGGGCAGGAGCCTCGGTTTACGCCGCCGTTGCATATGATTGGCACGGCGTTTCAGCGCGAGGTTTGGTTTGAGCTGCTTTCTATCCCGCGTGGCGAGGTCGCTACGTACGGTGAGATAGCCCAGCGAGTTGCGGCTCGACATCGTGTGCCGGGAAACGAGGCTCCCGTTGTGTCCCCGCGTGCCGTGGGGGCTGCGGTTGCACGCAATCCCATTTCGATTATCGTGCCGTGCCATCGCGTGGTTGCCGCCGATGGTTCGCTCAACGGATATGCCGGCGGGCTTGACCGCAAGGAGTGGCTGCTTCGGCTCGAGGGCGCGTACGAGGAATAACGTTCGAGCACTTTGCATAGCCAAGACGCCGTGAAAGAACGGGATGCGCTTTCCGAATGGCGTCCCAAACGGAAACCGTGTCCCGGAATACAGCCTTAGAGTGGGATGCCGTTTCCGGTTGAGACCACTTGCTTGGACATCTTTCTACGCCCGCTTCTGCAGGGCATAGATCGACTTATCCATGTTGAACAGGTAAGCCGCGACGCAGACGATGAAGAATGCCGGCAGATTACCGAAACCGAAGACTTCGCAGCCAATCAGGATGGGTGCGAGCAGCGTATTGGTGGCGCTGCCAAAGACGGCTGCGTAGCCCAGCGCGGCGCAAAGCGCGATGGACATGCCGAGTTGAGCCTCGTTATGGCGACATCTGGGTAACAGAAAGGCCCGCGTTCCTCAGAGGCAAGATAGGCAATTCTGCTTTTGAGGTAGATCTCAATTCTGCCGACCGCATCAAACATTAACTGCCGGAGGGCTCGGTCAAATTCATACGTGTAGATGATGGTTTCGAATGTTGTGCCTTCGCGAAAGATGGTAATCCCGGACTTGCATTTGGTTTTGTAGGGAAAACAGTAGGCCGACAGTCTGTAGTGGCCGACTTCGACCAAAGCTCGCTCGAGTTCGCTTTGATCAGAGCACTTAAGACCCCTGTATTCTGTCAATAGTGCTATTTGTTCGTTGATGGATATCCGCGACTTCCGGTATTTCATTTAAGCCTCTTGATAGAAAAAGAGCTGGAGTTGCGCATCGTTGAGAGGCTTTCCAGCTTTAGCAAAACAAACTTATAAGATGCGACGGGCCGCGTCAAGATAATTACCGGACGGCCTAGGAGGCGGCTGGTTGGCTGGCTTAAAACCTAGCGCGTGAGATGACGCTCCACGCTATTCAGCGCGCTTGATAGGATGACGAACCACAGTCTTAAGTTTCTCCGGTGCACATTTGCGTGGATCGGAGAGATAGATTTCGTGATGGAAACGGGTGTCTGAGAAGTCGGGGACATAGCCCTGCTCGGTCGTGTATTCATTCATAGCGCCTACGGTCGCCGGTTCGTTGTCGTAGGGCCCGGTGTGCATGCATTGAACGCAGAGGCCCTCGTCAACTTTAAGCAGCTCGACGGCAGAAAAGTCAAGTTTCTTTTTGGTCGTGGCTTCCGCGACTGCCCAGTCAAAGTCATCTCGGGTGACGAAATCGGGCAGGCGAATGCACGAGATAAAGTTGAAATCGTCCTTGCGTACATAATCGATGTCGCCGCTCGGGGAGTCTTGCCACCAGAAACCCTCGAGCGGCGGTACCACAAAGTCGAAATAGCCCTTGATACTCCTTGAGCCTTTCTTCGACATCTTGACGGTATAGGCGATGCCGTAAAGCAGCGGCAGGGCGTTTTGATACTCGCCACCTTCGGTATTTGGGTCGCCCTTTCCGCGAACGGCAACGTAGCTCATAGGCGGGACAGTTACGATGCTCGGCTTGCTTGCAGGTTTGTAGAGCTCCTTGCATTCCTTCTTAAAGTCGAACGCCATGTTGGCCGCCTTTCTGCGTATTGGCCTGCTTAGATAACGGAATCATATCATAGAAACGAACAGCTGTTCGAATGATTTTGCTGACAGATAGAGATGCGTGCGTTGTGTTTGGCGGTCGGCCTGACCCCGTCGATGATTTCTCTGCCTCCCCGGCGCCTCATCTATGGCTGTCGTTTCCCCATATAAAACCTGCCAAAATGAACCTGTCCCTTTTTGGTCGGCGTGAAATGGGTAATACTAAAGAGTTATCCGACCAGATGGGAATTAATCGATGGCCTA
>CABSNF010000089.1 GCA_902478995.1 uncultured Collinsella sp. | reverse complement strand
GAGCACAACCTTGCCAAGGTTGGGGTCGCGGGTTCGAGCCCCGTTGTCCGCTCCATTTGGGCGTTTAGCTCAGGGGGAGAGCGCTTCCCTGACACGGAAGAGGTCAGAAGTTCAAATCTTCTAACGCCCACCAAATGTTCGCAGCCCAGAGGCTTAGCCTCTGGGCTGTTTTGCTTTATGCCGCCAAACATGCCGGCAAATTTTGATCCAAGGTCTGTATGCGATGGTCTTCGTATCCCGTAGGGGTGCCGGCAGATTGCATACGTCCTGGCCGAGCGTGACCGCAACATGTTGGTCAAGCATAATCTTTTGGATTCTTTTGGCGTGAGTGGCTTGGTTTTAGTAGGATTTGTCAGTGGCTTGACTAAGGGGGTTTTATAGCTGCCATGCAGGTAGCCGTGTTGGTAACGTTTTACCGACTTGTCAAATACCCCTCATTTATAATGCGTCTGCAAAATGACTAATTGCTTTGACCTGCTGAAACACTATATGTTGTGTTTGACCTAAAAAAAGAATACAGGATATAGATGCATCTTTGTCGTATGATAGATGGCGGACAGAGAACGAAGACCTTAATTGCCTCTTTTGAACGTGTCCTTGAGCCGCTTGATCGGCTCCTGGGAATGTCCGCATAGAGGCTTATGGTTTATCGAGAACACAGATTGCGCGACGGCGCCGCAAGACAGGGGCAAGCCCTGCCGGGCATCGTTTGGCTCTGAAGCGCAATGAGGCTACGACGCGAAAGAGGCAAGAGGATGAAGATCATCAAGCGCAGCGGCACCGAGGTTGTCTTTGACATCGATAAGATTGTCAATGCCATCCGCGCCGCTAACTTGGAGGTCGAGGAGAGCTCTCGTCTAACCGACCGCCAGGTGGTTTATGCGGCGCAAAACGTCGCCGAGGCATGCGAGAACGCGGGCCACACCGTTTCGGTCGAGGAGATCCAGGATTTGGTCGAGGACGAGATCATGCGTCTCGACTGCTACGAGGTCGCCCGCCACTACATCATCTATCGCTATGTTCAGAGCCTGAAGCGCCAGAAGAACACGACCGATGACAAGATCCTGTCGCTGATCGAGTGCAATAACG
Organism: uncultured Collinsella sp.; assembly: GCA_902478995.1. Classification (GTDB taxonomy): domain Bacteria; phylum Actinomycetota; class Coriobacteriia; order Coriobacteriales; family Coriobacteriaceae; genus Collinsella. The sequence goes on along the minus strand of CABSNF010000089.1, from coordinate 6,189 downwards.
AAGAGGTCAAGCAGGAGAACTCCAACAAGAACCCGACCGTCAACTCCGTTCAGCGCGACTATATGGCTGGCGAGATTTCCAAGGACCTGACCCAGCGCGTGCTGCTGCCTCAGGAGATCGTGGATGCCCATAATGAGGGTCTGATCCATTTCCACGATTCGGATTACTTTGCCCAGCATATGCACAACTGCGATCTGGTGAACCTGGAGGACATGCTCCAGAACGGCACTGTAATTTCGGGCACGCTGATTGAGAAGCCGCACAGCTTCTCGACCGCCTGCAATATTGCGACGCAGATTATCGCCCAGGTTGCTTCCTCCCAGTACGGCGGCCAGTCCATCTCGCTGACCCATCTTGCCCCCTTTGTTGAGGTGAGCCGTCAAAAGATTCGTGGCGAGGTCGCCCGCGAGCTCGAGGAGCTCGGCGTTTCCGCATCTCCCGAAAAGGTTCGCGAGGTCGTTGAGGATCGCCTGCGTGACGAGATCCGTCGCGGCGTCCAGACGATTCAGTATCAGGTCGTGACCCTTATGACCACCAATGGCCAGGCGCCGTTCGTGACGGTCTTTATGTATCTTAACGAGGCCCGTACGCCTCAGGAGAAGCACGACCTTGCCATGATCGTGGAGGAGACGCTTCGCCAGCGCTACGAGGGCGTTAAGAACGAGGCCGGCGTGTGGATTACCCCGGCATTCCCCAAGCTTATCTATGTACTCGAGGACGATAACGTTCACGAGGATTCCCCGTACTTCTACCTGACCCAGCTGGCTGCCAAGTGCACCGCCAAGCGCATGGTGCCCGATTACATCTCCGAGAAGAAGATGCGCGAGCTCAAGCTGTCTAAGGGCGAGACCGCCGGCAACGGCGATTGCTACACCTGCATGGGTTGCCGCAGTTTCCTGACGCCCGACCGTTCGGGCAACGGTTTTAACAACGTTGCCAACGCGCTGAACTACGACCCGAACAAGCCCAAGTACTATGGTCGCTTTAACCAGGGCGTTGTGACCATCAACCTGCCTGATGTCGCACTGAGCTCGCACCAGGATATGGACAAGTTCTGGAAGATCTTCGATGAGCGCCTTGAGCTGTGCCACCGTGCCCTGCTGTGCCGTCATGAGCGCCTGATGGGTACACTTTCTGACGCCGCGCCGATTCTTTGGCAATACGGCGCCCTGGCGCGTCTGAAGAAGGGCGAGACGATCGACAAGCTGCTCGTGGGCGGATACTCTACGATCAGCCTGGGCTATGCCGGCCTGTATGAGTGCGTTAAGTACATGACGGGTCACAGCCACACCGAGAAGGAGGGCACGCCGTTTGCCATGGCCGTCATGCAACACATGAACGACAAGTGCGCCGAGTGGAAGGCCGAAAGCGATATCGACTTCTCGCTGTACGGCACCCCGCTTGAGTCGACGACCTACAAGTTCGCCAAGTGCCTGCAGCGCCGTTTTGGCATTATCCCGGGCGTGACGGACAAGGGCTACATTACTAACAGCTATCACGTTCATGTGTCCGAGGAGATTGATGCTTTCGATAAGCTCAAGTTCGAGGGTATGTTCCAGCAGCTTTCGCCGGGCGGCGCCATCTCCTACGTTGAGGTTCCCAACATGCAGGACAACCTCAAGGCTGTCATTCGCGTGATGCAGTACATCTACGACAACATCATGTACGCCGAGCTCAACACCAAGAGCGACTACTGCCAGGTGTGCGGCTACGATGGCGAGATCAAGATTGTCGAGGACGATGGCAAGCTGGTGTGGGAGTGCCCCAACTGCGGCAACCGCGACCAGGAGAAGATGAACGTCGCTCGTCGTACGTGCGGCTACATCGGTACCCAGTTCTGGAACCAGGGTCGAACCGAGGAGATCCGCGACCGCGTGCTGCATCTCTAATACCGCTCCGGGGCTGAACCGAGAGGGCCGCTTGGGCATTTGCTCGCTATTTCGGACAGTCCTGCGCAAGACGAAGGCCACATTAAGTGGCCTTCTTTGCGTGCGGAACTCATATCGAGCAAAAGCCCAAGCGGCCCTCTCGGTTCAGCCAAGTTAACGTAGCTGAGATGCAGCGCGCGGTCTGCTCACTCCTCGAAGTTCTTAGCGGAAATAATTTGAGCTGCAGCTGCGATTTACTTGCGATGGCGGTTGAGCCGCAACCCAGTTATTATTGGACCTCGAACCCTATGCTCGATGTTCGCTTCGTTCATTGAGTTACCCTTTGCATGAGGCCGGGACATATCGTCCCGCCCGCAGTTTCGCAGGCCGAAGGCCGAGAATGTTTGAGGACGGGATGATATGTCCCGGCCTCCCGGGAGAGTTACCTATGAACTACGCGAACATTAAGTATTTCGACATTGCTGATGGAGAAGGCGTTCGTACTTCTCTGTTTGTGAGCGGGTGCCGTCGTGGGTGCAAGAATTGTTTTAACTCTGTCGCGTGGGACTTTGCTGCGGGCGAGCCGTTCGATCGCGCCGTCGAGGATAAGATTATCGAGAGTCTCGACCATCCCTTTATCGATGGCCTGACGATTCTGGGTGGCGAGCCTATGGAGCCCGAGAATCAGGCGGGGCTTGTTGACTTTATCGAACGCGTGCGCGCGGCCTATCCTGCGGGGTCGGGCAAGACCATTTGGTGCTTTACCGGCGACGTGCTCGAGGAGCTTATGCCGGGTGGCCGCCACCATACCGAGGCGACGGACCGTATCCTAGCCTGCCTCGATATGTTGGTGGACGGCCCGTTCGTTCAGGATCTGTACGATATCTCGTTGCGCTTTAGGGGCTCGAGCAATCAGCGCGTGATTGATATGAACGCCACGCGTGCCCGTGCCGAGCGTGAGAACGTTGCGCTTTGCGACGCCGTGGAGCTTTGGCGGGACGATCCGGTCTATTCGACCCATACTATGTAGCTTGTGGCCGATGCCGGAGGGCGTGGTACCATAGCGCGAACGCAAAATCGGAAAAGTGAGGCCCAGATGGTCGATCAGGAAAAAGTCGAGGCCGCCATTAAGCTGTTGCTTGAGGGCATAGGCGAGGACCCAACTCGTGAGGGCCTGCTGGAGACCCCGGCGCGCGTTGCCCGTATGTATGGCGAGATCGCCGGCGGTATGGACCAGAGTGCCGAGGAGCACCTGTCCAAAACCTTTGCCGTCGCTTCGAACGATTTGGTTATCGAGCGCGACATCACGTTCTACTCGCTGTGCGAACATCATCTGCTGCCGTTTTACGGCAAGGCTGCGATCGGCTATATCCCTAACGGTCGCGTGGCGGGTCTGTCTAAGCTTGCTCGCACGGTTGAGGTTTATGCCCGCCGTCTGCAGCTGCAGGAGCAGCTGTGTGCGCAGGTTGCCGACGCCCTCATGGAGTATCTCGCTCCCCAGGGAGCGATTGTGCTCATGGAAGCTGAGCATATGTGTATGACCATGCGCGGCGTGCAAAAGCCCGGCACCAAGACCGTGACGCTCGCTCGCCGCGGCGTCTTTGAGACCGACCCCGCGCTCGAAGAGCGTTTCTTTAGGATGTTGGGACGCTAACTATGAGAGTCGTCAACGACTTTACATCGAATACTGACGAGGGAACGCCGCGTCGCGGTTTTATGGCTTCGGGTCTGGCGCCTTTTGGTGTCATGCCTCGCATTGATTACATCTGTGCCAACGGTCTGTTCCGGCGGCACCTGGGCAACATTGCACAGTTGGAATCGGGGCGCATCTTCTGCCGCCACGGTATTGACCACCTGCTGGATGTCGCCCGTATTATGTGGATCAAGAATCTCGAGGAACAGCTCGAGTTTGACCGCGAGGTCATCTACGCCACGGCACTTCTTCACGATATCGGCAAAGATGAACAGTATGAATCGGGTATATCCCATGATGTTGCAAGCGAGCGCGTCGCTGATGCAATACTCGCCGGCATGCCCGATGACGTGGCGTTTGAGCCGGCCGATGCCGCAGCCATTAAGACGGCCATTCTGGGCCATCGAAAGCTGCGCGTGAACAGCCAACCGCTTGAGCGTCTGCTCTACGCAGCCGACAAAGCGTCGCGCGCCTGCTTTGCATGCCCCGCGCGCAATGCTTGCAACTGGAGCGACGATAAAAAGAACCTGTCGATTCGCGTGTAGTTAGTTTGCGCGGTCGGGGTTCTAAACGAAGGAGACGATCGCGATGAGTAACAAAAAACTGCCCGAGAATGCAACCAAGACTGAAGGTGCCGAGCTCGCCCGCCGTGAAAGGGGCAAAATATCCACCGCAACGGCGGTGCCCCACGTGAGCTATGACGATCTGCGCCATGCCGATCGCATTACTATCGACGGTCTCGAGGTCTTTGCCAACCACGGCGTGTATCCCGAAGAGAACGCGCTGGGCCAGAAGTTCATCGTGTCCTTGGTGCTCTATGCCGACCTGCGTGCAGCGGGGGAGCACGATAACCTGGACGCCTCGATTGACTACGGCTCGGTGTGCCACGATGTCGATGGCTATCTGCGCGAGCATACGTTTAAACTCATCGAGGCGGCAGCCGAGGGGACAGCCCAGATGCTGCTGCGCCGCTATCCCTCGCTGCTTGGTGTGCGTATAAAGCTCGATAAGCCGTGGGCACCTGTTGGCCTGCCCCTGGCAAGTTGCGGTGTCGAGATCGAGCGCGTGCGCTAACCGGTTCTAATACGTCTCTATGGGTGGCTGCTTGAGCCGCTGCGACAGAGCTCTATTGTTGGGGCAGTACGTGTCGAGCAGGGCGTGAAACCGCTGATTGTGGCTTGGTTCGAGCAAGTGGACGAGCTCGTGGGCGACAACCATGTCGAGACACTCGATGGGATAAGCGGCAAGTTCGCGTGCGATGCGAATAGCTCCGGTCTTGGGCGTGCATGATCCCCAACGTGTTTTCATACTGCGCACGGAGACGCGGGAAACGGTGACGCCCATTGCGATTTCGTATGCGCGCACCATATCGCGTAGCGCTGCGGTGACCTCGGATGCATAGAGTTGGTCGATGCGTGTCTGGAGCTCGTCGGACGTTAGGCCGTCGAGGATTGCGCGCCGCTTGGCCTGTGGGCCTTCGTCCGATTCGTCGGTACCCATAAAACTTGCGAAGGTGGCCTGCTTGGGCCGCGGTGCGGGTGATGTAAGGTTGTGATCGAGCGCATCTTGTACCGTGATGGGTTTGCCCCAAAGCGCAATGATGGACGAGGGGCTGAGCGGCTCTCTCGCCGTCGCCTGACGTTGCTCGCGCTGGGCAAGTCGGCTGATAATCCAGGCGCTGTTGCGCTTCACAAACGCTTCGATACGCTCACGGCTGGCGCCGATCGGTGCGCTGGCGTGGACCTCACCGCTCGATGTGACGCGTAGGTTGAAGTTCTTGACGCGCTTTTTGGTAACGACGACGGGCAAGGACGTGCCATCCGGTCGGGGTAGGAAAAACGTAAATTGCTGCGTCAAAAGCGGTCCTTCAGATTGGGGACGGGCCGGCATGTCGACCGTTCGGCATGCCGGCCCGCTCAAGGGATGTGAAATTAATAACGCTCAAAGAAGGCAAGCGCGTTGTCGCTGCAGAGCTTTTGCATCACGGTCTTGCCAAAGTGCTTGGAGAGCATGTTCTGGAACTCGGGCATCTTGCTGGCATCGGAGAGGAAAGCAGGCACCGTGGCGCCGTCCCAGTCGCCGCCGAGCGCGATGACGTCCTCGCCGCCCAGGTCGAGCCAGTGCTCGATATGTGCCGCCAGCTGGTCGAAGGTGACGTCTGCGGCGGTCTTGTCGGTTGCGTCGTTGGAAAGGAACTCGCTGCAGTAGTTGAGGCCGACGATACCGCCCATGTCGCGAATGGTGCGGAACTGGTCGTCGGTGAGGTTGCGCTTGACGCCGCAAACCGCGCGGGAGTTGGAGTGGCTGGCAACGAAGGGGCGCGTGGCGTGGGCGACAACCTCGTCAAAGCACTCATCGTTGAGGTGGGAAACGTCGAGCACCATGCCGGCGTGCTCCATCTGCGTAAGCGCCTCGATACCGGCGGCGGTGAGGCCGGCGTGGGTGTCGTGGCCGCTCGCGAGCGGTCCCTGCGCGTTCCAGCTGAGTGACGACATAAGCACGCCCAGGCTCTTGAGCACCTCGATCAGCGCGGGGTCCTCGGCAAAGAACGTGGCGTTTTCGATGGTGTGGATGCAAGCGACCTTGCCGTCTTTGAGCGCAGGGCGAATGCTGTCTCTTATACACATC
>CABSNF010000088.1 GCA_902478995.1 uncultured Collinsella sp. | reverse complement strand
ACAGCTCTAGGAGCGGCATCAAAAAGCCAGAGCGCATGACGGTGTCGATGCCGAGCGGTTTGGTCGGATCGATTTCGCGAGCGATGGCATCAGCCACGACGTCGGTATCGGTGTGGTAGGCAACGTGGGCATTGTCATACTCGGGCAGCTGATGCAGCGCGTTGACTAGGATCACTGGCTCGGCATTGCGCGCGAGCAGCACGCCGCAAAAACGCTCGAACATATCGGCATAGAAGCCGGTCAGGTAATAAATCGACCACGGGTCGTTTACAAGCAGCTGCGCGCCGGGGTGCTGAGCCTCGAGCGCATCGAGCACGCGCGCCACACGCTGGTCATCGACATGTGCCATTAAACATCCTTTCGCTAGGTTGCCACCATGGTATCCCAAGCCCGGCAGTTGGGGACGTTCCTTTTATGCCGGCACTTCGGGACACTCCTTGGCATGACCAGCTTAGCAAGCAGTAAAAGGAGTCATAAGAGGCCCGTCCCATATGGGCTGGTTTCAAAAGTATGCCGGATTACGGGGCTGGACCTGTATTACTTGACCATGAGAATAATCGCGAAATTAAAACCGCAGGTAGACGGCTTATCAAAAATAGATAATTGCCGGTATGGATGGGGGTCTCCGAATCAGCCCCGTAATCCGGCATAGTTTTGAATTGGCACTAAAGTAGGCACAAGCTAAATACAGATTCCAAGGATAGTTGCGGTGGAATAGTTCCTGGATGCCGGGGTTTTGGGGGAAATCAGGAACTATTTCACCGCAATTGAGGAGGGGCGGGGTGGATAGCGGGGTAGATAAAAGAGCCCCGTCCCAAATTTGCTGCTTAGGTTGGGTCAATATCCATGCTGGCGATTAGGTCGATGCCCGTGTTGAGGAGGTTGGGGAGCACGACGTCGCCCATGCGGATGGGGGCTTCGACGACCAGGGTGCGGATGAGGTTCATGGCTTGGGCGTGGAGCGCCAGCGGAATGGCTTCGGCCGTGCGCACGGGCAGCAGCGCCTCGTCGCCGCCGGATACCGCTACGGTGGTGGTGAGCACGCGCATGGGGCAGGTGAGTTCCTGATGCGCGAATTTATCACCGCGTGGGCAGTTGTTTCCGGTCACGGAGCGCACCGCTGCCACGGCACCGTTGGTATCGCGCTCCACCTCTACGGTCAGGAGACACTCGGATGGGCAGGTGGTGCAGTTGAACTGTAATGTCTCGGTCGCATTCGTGCTCATGGCCTTACACCTCCTCAACGGGGTCGACGGACAGGACAATCTCGCTAGCACCTAGGTCGAGTGCGCGCTGAACCACCTTTGCCGGCACCGGGAAGCTTTCCATGACGCTCGGCTTAAATGCACAGACCTTGCCTGCGAACAATTCCTCGCCGCCAGCGAGAATGCGCACGCGGGCGGCGTCGACCGGACGGCGTACGCGGAAGTTGAGCTTGGTGAGTGCCACAGCCGTAATGCGTCCCGGCAGCGCGTAGCCTGCGATGCCGGCGGGGGAGACCGTGAGCTCGCAGCCCGTGCTCGCAGTACCGTGCTCGACATTCGCGCTGCCAGCCAGCGCCCTCGCCGCCGCAGCCGCACCGGCGCGCTCGGACTCGGTCGTCACGTTGTCGGCCAGGTCGTGCACGTGCAGCACGTTGCCACAGGCAAAGATACCCGGCACGCCCGTCTGCAGATTCTGGTCCACTACGGCGCCGCGCGTGCGCGGGTCAAGCTCCACGCCTGCGGCAACCGAAAGCTCGTTCTCAGGAATCAGGCCCACCGAAAGCAGCAGCGTGTCGCACGGAACAACGCGCTCGGTCCCCGGAATGGGTGCCAGATGATCGTCGACCTGGCTCACCTCGACGGCCTCCACGCGGTCGTGCCCGATCACGCGCGTGACGGTGGTGGACAGGTGCAGCGGAATGCCAAAGTCGTCCAGGCAGTTCTTCACATTGCGGCGCAGGCCGTTGGCGTACGGCATGAGCTCGTACACGCCCTCGACGGAAATCCCCTCGAGCGTGCAGCGGCGCGCCATGATTAGCCCGATGTCACCCGAGCCCAAGATGACGGCACGCGAGCCGGGCTTGAGGTTTTCGATATTGATGTATCGCTGCGCCAGACCCGCCGTAAACACGCCGGCGGGGCGGCTACCGGGAATCTTGATCTCGCTGCGGGTGCGCTCGCGGCAGCCCATGGCAAGGACGACCGCCCGTCCAGTGAGTTGCAGCATGCCGGTGGGGCTCATGAGCGTGACGGTGTGGACCGCGGTAGTTCCCACGGCCTCGCTCGTGCCCGGGTCGCCCGCGCTCGCGCCCTCGCACGAGTCGATCCCAAGCACCATGCTGTCCAAGAACAGCGCAATGTCGGTCGCGCGCACCTGGTCGATAAAGCGCTGCGCGTACTCGGGACCAGTGAGCTCCTGCTTAAAGTGCGACAGGCCAAAACCGGGGTGAATGCACTGACGGAGGATTCCTCCCAGATGCTGTTCACGCTCCACGATGGCCACGTGCGCGCCGGCCTTGTGCGCGGCAAGCGCGGCTGCCATGCCGGCGGGGCCGCCTCCGACAACGACCACGTCGAAGGCCTGCGTCGACACCGACGCTACAGTTCCGGCCTCCGCGCGTTCGTCGCGCATATCAAACGTCGCCATCCTAGCGCACCCCCTTCAGAGGTCCCTCGACCAACCAAGATCCGGCATCCTCCAATAGCACCTCGCTGGGGTCGCAGTCCAGCTCTCGGGCAAGAATCGCCACCACACGGCTCTGGCAAAAGCCGCTCTGGCACCGACCCATGCCGGCACGGCAGCGGCGCTTGACGCCCTCGACCGAAACCGCCCCCGGCTGGCGTCGGATTGCGGCAACGATCTCGGCCTCGGGCACCGTCTCGCAGCGGCAGACGATCTGCCTCCACGCGGGATCGGACTCAATCAATTCCTCTTTGTGCGCGAGCGGCGCACGGTCAAAGTCGTCCGGTGCGCGGCGAATCGGGTTCCAGTCAGCCCTTTCGTTCAGCTTAACGCCAGCATCGCGCATCACGTGCTCCATGCGCGCGGCAATGGCCGGGGCGCTCGCCACGCCCGGCGACTGAATACCTGCCGCCTGGAACAGCCCCGGCACCACGGCTGACTGCCCAATAAAAAAGTCGTTCGTACCCTGAATGACCGGACGACCGCCGGCAAATGCGCGCACCACGCGGCGCGTGTCCAGGTCGGGCACCAGCTTGCGCGCACCGGTCAGGAGCGCGTTGACATCGCCCGCATAGGTCTGCGTGTCGCCCGGCTCGCGCACGGCGGCGGTCGCGGTAATCACGGTGTTGCCATGCACGGTACCCGTGACGATGACGCCCTTCGATATCGGCGTCGGCACCGGGTAGAGTGGCATCAGCGCACGCGGTTCCTTGTCCAGAACCGCAATGTTTCCCTGGCGCCAGACCATCTGGAACTCCTCGGCGCCGGCCATATGCGAGATGTTCGCGGCTCCGTTGCCCGCGGCGTTGATCAGATAGCGACAGCGCACGTCGCCGGCGGGCGTTGCCAGCGTAAAGCGCGCGGTTTCGTCATCTGAGCCGGCAACTTCAATTGCCTCCACTGGCGCAGATCGCATAAATGTCACGCCGTTGGCAACCGCATTTTCCAGCGCAGCGATGGCTACTTCAAACGGGTCAACGTAACCGGTCGAAGGGCACCATAGCGCGCACGTGGCCTGGGCGCTTGCGCGCGGTTCCAGTTCGTGGATATGGTCCGCTCCAATAATCGCCAGCTCGGGCACGCCGTTTGCCAGGCCATTCTGGCGCAGCTTCTTCAGGTGCGCGCGGTCTTCGTCGTTAAACCCCAGCACCATCGACCCGGTGCGGCAAAACAAAAAGCCTAGCTCCTGGGACCACGTGCCATATAGCTTGCAACCACGGGCGTTGACCTGCGCCTTTACCGTGTCCGGCGCCGGATCGTAGCCTGCATGCACCAGGCCGCCGTTGGCCTTCGAAGCCCCCAGCGCGATATCGTTTGCTGCCTCGACCACGCAAATGGATAGGTCATAGCGCGCGAGCTGCCGCGCGATGGCGCACCCGGTAATGCCCGCGCCCACAATTGCGATATCAAACGTTTCTGCCACGGTGCCTCCCAGACAAGTTGACAGGCTGTCAAAAAACAATCCAACGGTCTGCACGTCCCCAGTGCAGCGGCAATGCGGCGAACAGCCCCGCAACACCCGCCAACGGCAGGCAAGGGGAGGCTCAGTAACGTCGACGTCTTTGTCTGCTGATCCCGGTGCCGGAGGTTTGTCTCGATCTGTAACAGTAAGAGGGGTTTTGGAGCCCAAGTTGTTACAGATCGAGATTGAAGCCGGGGAGAGATTCTTCTGTCTCGATCTGTAACATCTAGGGACCGTTTTGGGGTCTAGATGTTACAGATTTAGATGAACCAATCAGTCGATTTCGAATGTCTAAATCTGTAACAGTTAGACCTGTTTTTGCCGAGTTGTTGTTACAGATTGAGATATTTAACGGAGGGCTCACCGTTCGTCTCGATCTGTAACAGTAAGAAGGGTTTTGGGCCCAAGATGTTACAGATTGAGATTGAAGTCGGGGAGGGACCCCTGTGTCTCGATCTGTAACATCTAGACCCGGATTCCGCCTCCACCTGTTACAGATTGAGATGTTTGTGTCCGCATCGGCCCCGCTTGCAACCGTAGTCCCATATAAACAAACCCCGTGGTAAACTTGACCGGACTGTAAATATTCCGAAAGGTACACCTCAATGTCCAAATACATCAACGAGCTCATGTCACCGCAGCTTATGGGCGTCATCTATGCCTTCGTGGGCTTTATCATCGCCCTGTATGTGCTGTCGGTCGTCTATGTGTTCATCGACGCTCGCCGCCGCGGCGCCAGCGCCTACGTGGCATGGGGCATCATCGCCCTCATCCCGTTCGTGGGCCTCATCGCCTACCTGGTCCTGCGCCCGCATTCCTACGCGGCCGACCGCGAGGAGCAGGAGCTGGACATGGCCCTGCGTGAGCGCCAGCTTGCCCAGTACGGCACCTGCCCGCAGTGCGGCGCTCCCATCGAGAAGGACTTTGTCGTCTGCCCGGTGTGCGATACCCAGGTTCGCAACGTGTGCCCCAGCTGCCATCGCCCGCTCGACGCGCACTGGAAGGTCTGCCCCTACTGCCGAACTCGCATCCAGTAACGCATCCATCGCCGGGCCGGCCGCAAGCCACGGGCACCGCGCATCATGCGAAAGGCAGACGCGCGCCCCACATCCCGCCCTTACACGATGAAGCATGCGTAGAAAATCGCCCGCCGTGCCATTAAGGTGCGGCGGGCGCTTGTATACCAAGGCAACCTGCCTATAATGATGCAAGTCAAAAACGCCGAGCGCATCGCGCGCACTTGCATCAGGCATCCGAGAGGAGAAAACATACCCATGAAGGCACTCTACAATGACGGCTCGGTGGCCGAGCTCCCGCAGGACGAGGTCACGCACGTCATCCGTCACTCCGCCGCGCACATCATGGCGCAGGCCATCAAGCGCCTCTATCCCGAGGCCGATTTTGCCTACGGCCCCGCGACCGACAACGGCTTCTACTACGACGTCGACCTGCCCGAGGGCGTCAAGATCAGCGAGGACGACTTCCCCGCGATCGAGGCCGAGATGAAAAAGATCGTCAAGGAGAACCTCAAGTTCTCCGTGTACGAGAAGCCCCGCGCCGAGGCCATCGCCCTTATGGAGGAGCGCGGCGAGAAGTACAAAGTCGAGCACATCGGCGACCTGGACGACGACGCTCGCATCACCTTCTACCAGCAGGGCGACTACGTCGACATGTGCGTCGGCCCCCACATCTGCTACACCAAGGCGCTCAAGGCCTTTAAGCTCACCGGCGTCTCGGGCGCCTACTGGAAGGGCGACAAGGACAACAAGATGCTCACCCGCATCAACGGTGTCGCCTTTGCCACCAAGGAAGAGCTCGACGAGCACATGCACATGCTGGAGGAGGCCAAGAAGCGCGATCACCGCAAGATTGGCCGCGAGATGGACCTCTTTATGATGCGCGACGAGGCCCCCGGCTTCCCGTTCTTCCTGCCCAACGGCATGATCCTTAAGAACACGCTGCTGGACTACTGGCGCGAGATCCACCACAAGGCCGGCTACGTGGAGATCTCCACGCCGCTTATCATGAACAAGCAGCTGTGGAAGACCTCGGGCCACTGGGACCACTACAAGGACAACATGTACTCCACTGTCATCGACGACGAAGAGTACTGCATTAAGCCCATGAACTGCCCGGGCGGCGTGCTGGTGTACGCCTCCAAGCCGCACTCCTATCGCGAGCTGCCCATCCGCGCCGGCGAGATTGGCCTGGTGCACCGCCACGAGCTGCGCGGCGCCCTGCACGGCCTGTTCCGCGTGCGCTGCTTTAACCAGGACGACGCCCACCTGTTTGTGCGTCCCGACCAGCTGACCGACGAGATCGTGGGCGTGGTCAACCTCATCGACTCCGTGTACCAGAAGTTTGGCTTTAAGTACCACGTTGAGCTTTCCACCCGCCCCGAGGACTCCATGGGTTCGGACGAGGACTGGGCTCGCGCCGAGGAGGGCCTGCGCACCGCTCTGGAGAAGCTGGGCATGGACTACGAGGTCAACGAGGGCGACGGCGCCTTCTACGGCCCCAAGATCGACTTCCACCTGGAGGACTCGCTCGGCCGTACCTGGCAGTGCGGTACCGTACAGCTCGACTTCCAGATGCCGCTCAACTTTGACCTGGAGTACGTGGACGCCGACGGCACCAAGAAGCGCCCCATTATGCTGCACCGCGTGTGCTTTGGCTCCATCGAGCGCTTCATCGGTATTCTGATTGAGCACTTTGCGGGCAAGTTCCCCACCTGGCTGGCTCCCGTTCAGGTGAAGGCGCTTCCCGTCTCTGAGAAGAGCCGCGACTACGCCCACGAGGTGTGCGCCAAGCTGGAGGAGGCCGGCATCCGCGTGGTCTGCGACGACCGCGACGAGAAGATCGGCTACAAGATTCGCGAGGCCCGCAGCGTCGACCGCGTGCCCTATATGCTCATCCTGGGCGAGAAGGAGGTCGAGGCCGGCAACATCTCCGTCCGCGATCGCTCCAACGAGACCGTTCAGATGGGCGTTGATGAGTTTGTGGCCAAGGTGCTCGAGGAGATCAAGACTCGCGCCTAGCACAAACAATACAAGAATTTACAAAGGCGATCGTCCTTGCGGGCGGTCGCCTTTTTTGTTGTCTATAGAAGAAAAGCCGCTGGTTAGAGCGGCTTTTTTGTTGTGCAAAAAGGTACAGGTTTTGTAGAGGCGTATGGAGATGCACCCATTCGCTGCGCATTTTGTGC
>CABSNF010000087.1 GCA_902478995.1 uncultured Collinsella sp. | reverse complement strand
CGCTCAGTGTCTCGTGGGCTCGGAGATGTGTATAAGAGACAGGGGATGTACGTCACACCCACAGCGAGCAGTGCGCCAGAGACGGAGCCCAGGATGATGCGCGAGATAAACAGCACCTGGAAGTTGGGCGCCAACGCCATGACCAGGTTGCCGAGCACAAAGACGATGCTGTAGCACACGAGCAGCTGGTAGCGGCGAAAACGTCCCGTGCTGAGCGCAAGCACCGGCGTGGCGATGGCGTAGACAAGCGCAAACACGCTGATGAGCTGGCCTGCGGTGGCAAGCGATATGCCGAGCTCCGTCGCCAGGTCGCTCTCGATGCCGATGACCACGAACTCCGAGCAGCCGAGCGAAAAACCTAACAACACGAGCAGCGCCAGGCAAAGATTGGTGCGCGCAGGTGAAAGCGCGGCGGCGGTTGACTTGCTTTTAGGCGTGGTTGCGGCGGTCAAGGCTGTCACTCCAATGTCGCATTAATAAGCGGGATTCAATCCCTGCAACTCTAACAGAATGTGACAAAGAGACAGTCCCTTTGTCGCATTGCGCTGCCGGCCAGTCGCCCAAACCGTCACAACATTCGGCGAAAATCTCGAAATCGAGGAAAAGCGTCGAATGTTGTGACGGTTTTTGTGTCCGGCGCGGGTGAGCTTCGGTGTCGTCTGGGGGTATAAAACTAGCGAATGTTTATTTGCGAGGCCTAAGGGGCGCCCCGTATGGATATCGATAACTTTGAATGGTGGTATAGCGAGGGTGAGACTCCGGACGAGGGGTGGGACGAGCCTACGCCGCGTGGCGTGTCGAGCGACGAGGACGAGACCGGCAACGACGTCGCCGCCGACTCGGACGCCGCCCTCGATCCCGTCGAGCCCCTGACCTTCGAACAAGCTTGGGCCCAGGCCGAGGCAGACGAGGCCAAGGCCGACGCTACGGCCACGCTCGGCGAGCCAGCCGACATGTCGATCTCGCCGGCAAAGACCCCGCAGCCGCGTCACACCATCGATCCCGACAGCACGGCATCCTTCAGTATTCTCGACGTGCCCTCGCAGGGCGCTCAGGCGCCCGCACCCACACGTCGCCCCAATCTGTCTCGCGAGGAAGATGCAGGACGTCGCTCTCCGCTTGGCCCCATCCTTATCGCCTTCATGGCCGGCGTTATCGCATGCTCGGTAATTGGAAACGTCTGGAGCCATGTCGAGCAGCAGCGAAAAGACGCCGCCAGGGTCGAGATGTCTGTCGAGCAATCGCTCGGCCGCACGCGCTCGGTACATGTGTCGGTCGAGGTCAAGGACGGCGCGATGTGGGACACCGCGCGCGGCGACAGCCAAATGCTCATCCATATCGTGGGGCGCACGCTCAAAGGGCAGACGATTGACGAGTATCAATACGTCAATTCCGCTGGTGACGGCATCGAACTTAAGCCCGGCGACTACGAGCTCACCGTCGATGAACCGCCCGTCGCCACCGACGGCACGCGCTTCCGTGCCTCAAAGCGCATGGTTCCCGTGAGCTTTAACTCGCAGGCGCCCGATACGGTCGACACCACGCCACAGGGCGGGTTTGACCTTTACGTAGATACCCAGTAGGCGCTCGCCGCTCATTCCGCTATGGCTACTCAACAATCGCCTGCCGTCCCGTCCCGCCGCCAAGAGTGGGACAATAGCCCTCGACACTATTGTTTACTTTTGGAGGAAGTAGCATGTCTACCGTCACTACCATCAAGCGCGGCGGCCTCACCGCGGCCATCGATTCCATGGGCGCCCAGCTCACGAGCCTTGCTCTCAACGGCAACGAGTATCTGTGGCAGGGCGACCCCGCCTTTTGGGGCAAGCATGCGCCCATCCTGTTCCCCATTGTGGGTTCGCTGCGCAACAACACGGCAACGTCTGCGGCCGGCACCTGCGAGATGCCGCGCCACGGACTCGCGCGCATCGTCGAGCACAAGCTGGTCGAGGTTTCGGAGGACGGCTCCTCGGTAACGTACGAGATCACCGACACGTCCGAGTCGCTCAAGGCCTTTCCGTTCCACTTTAAGCTCAACATGACCTATGCCCTGACCGGCGACGCCACCCTCACGCAGACCTTTGCCGTCACCAATACCGGCGACGTGGACCTGCCGTTCTCGGTGGGCGGCCACCCCGCATTTAACGTGCCCGCCCCCGGTGCCGAGGACGAGGCGTTCGAGGATTACGAGCTGGCGTTTACCGAGGCTTGGACTAACGAGGCTCCTATCATCACGCCCGACGGTCTTATGACGTTCGAGGGCAGCTACAAGGCTCCCAATAACTCGGACGTGCTGCCCATCACGCACCGCAGCTTCGATAACGATGCCATCATGTTCACCGATACTCCGGGCTCCACGCTCGCGCTGCGCGGCCGCAAGTCGGGCCACGGCGTCAAGATCGACTTTGAGGGCTTTAAGTACATTGGCGTGTGGTCTGCCGCCAACGACGCTCCGTTTGTGGCGCTCGAGCCCTGGACCGGTCATACCACCATGGACACCGAGGACGATGTCTTTGAGCACAAGGTCAACACCATCACCCTGGCCCCGGGCGAGACGGACAAGCGCAGTTTTAGCGTTACCTTGCTCTAGAGGTTCCGCCGCTCGGTCGATGCTGCGCGTCGTCCAGAGCGATAATTTGTCATTCAAAAGGCAAGGCATGACCAGAAGGTTTATGCCTTGCCTTTTTCATGCCTAGTCGTTGGGGACGTTCTTGTTTGACTAGTCGTTTAAGAACGTCCCCAACGACTACCAATCGTTTTCAGTTCGTAAACTTGCATATATGCATTTATATATGCATTTGCTGGAGGTAGCGCTGAGCGGTATCCTGTTAAGTCGTCAGCATACGATTCAACAGGGAAGGCAGATTATGCATTCTCCCCATCAACGCGACGCGCATCCACAGCCGGTATGCAGCCGTCGCATCTTTTTGGGTAGCGCTCTCGCTGCGAGCGCTACTGTCGTCGCCGGCGCACTTGCCGGTTGCCAGCGCCCCTCCACGCTGGAAGTAGTTCAGCCCACGACGGGTGGCGGTCGCGACGACCTGTCCGATTCCGTTATCGGCAAGGATAAGATCCGCATTGGCATGGAGGCGGCCTACGCCCCGTACAACTGGCAGGTCTCCGAAGCCAGCGAGTACACCATCCCCATCGACAACGTGCAGGGCGCCTATGCCGATGGTTACGACGTGCAGATCGCCAAGATCGTCTGCAAGGCCCTCGGCGGCGAGCCCGTTGCCGTCAAGCAGAGCTTCTCGGGCCTTATCGACTCGCTCAACAACGGCCAGATCGACCTCATCATCGCCGGCATGAGCGCCACGCCCGAGCGCGAGGAGTCTGTCGGCTTCTCCGATCCGTACTTTATCGGTTACTTTGGCCTGTTCGTAAAAGAGGGCTCGCCCTACCAAAACGCGACCAAGCTCAGCGACTTTAGCGGCGCTACGGTGCTCGGCCAAAAGGACACCATGCTCGATACCGTCATCGACGAGATTCCGGGCGTTGTCCACAAGAACCCGGTCGATTCGGTTCCCACGGTGTTTTCGAACCTGCTGCAGGGCACGTGCGACGCCGTGACCTATAACACCGAGAACGAGAAGGGCTATATGGCCCAAAACCCGGGCATCGTCCCCATTCATTTTGCCGAGGGCGAGGGCTTTAAGCAGGAGGTCGCGGCAAACGTCGGCTGCCGCAAGGGTTCGGACAAGCTCCTTAAGCTCATCGACAAGACACTCAAGGGCATTAGCCAAGAGGAGCGCGACCAAATGTGGGACGCGTGCCTCGACCGTCAGCCGGCATAGGGAGGCAGCATGAAAACCATCAATCGCCTGGCCTCCTTTATCAAGGCCGACCACCGTTATGTATACCTAGGCACGAGCGTTATCGCGGCGCTCGGCCTGGCGTTTAGCCAGCGCAACCCCACGCCGCTGAGCTTCTTGGCCCCCACGGGCGTGTTCCAAGATTGCCTTTGGGCGATCCTGTGGGCCTGGCTCGTCGTGTCGACGGCGGCGCTGGTCACCAAGCTCATGCACTGGAGTGACTATCGCGAAACGTCGCCGTTTGCTTCCGAGCGCTTCCGTCGCGGCGTGCGCCTGGGCAGCTATGTCGTGGTCGCCATCGCGGCGATCTTTTTCGTGGACCGCTGCGTCATGTCGTTTATCGACCTGGTGCAGGTGAGCATTGTCTCGGATTCCAACCCCAGCGACTTTTTGTCGAGCCTGGTCTACATGACCTACAAGAGCGGGGACTTCTTTATCCGCGGCATCGAGATCACCATCGCGCTTGCCACCTTCGGCACCGTCATCGCATTCTTCCTGGCGTTGCTCTTTGTGTTCCTGCGTATTCAGACCTTCGATCGCGTGGACAACGACCTGGTGCGCTTCTTTAAGAGCATTGGCCGCGGCTTTGCGACCATCTACTCCACCATCGTGCGCGGCACGCCCATGATGGTCCAGGGCCTGCTCATCTATTACGCGGGTTTCACCGTTTTGCGCGGCATGGGCTTCGAGACCGCCCAGGCCAACCAGATCTGGAGTACCTTCACCGCCGGCCTCGTCACCATCTCGCTCAACTCCACCGCCTACATGATGGAGGTCCTGCGCGGCGGCATCGAGTCCATCGACCCCGGCCAGGCCGAGGCAGCGCGCTCGCTGGGTCTTTCGCAGTGGCAAGCCATGCGCAAAGTCGTGTTCCCCCAGGGCATTAAAAACGCGATTCCGGCGCTCACCAACGAGCTCATCATCAACATCAAGGACTCGTCGGTGCTCTCGGTCATCGGCGTGTTCGACCTCATGTACGCCACCACCACCGTCGCCGGCGTGTACTACCGCCAGATGGAGGTCTACTGCGTGGCGCTCGTGGTCTACCTGATCCTGACGCTCGTGGCGAGCCGCCTGCTCGAAGCCTTTGGCAAAAAACTTGGTGCCGAGGCTCCGGCCACGTTGCCCAGCTCCAACTAGGCTCAAGACGAGGAGAATCATCATGGCAGATACCGCCACTACCGGCGTTGCGGCCGCCGCACAGACCAATGAGCCGCTCATCCGCGTCGAGGGCCTGCGCAAAAGCTTCGGCTCGCTCGAGGTGCTCAAGGGCATCGACCTGTCCGTTAAATCAGGCGAGGTCGTCACCATTATCGGCGCCTCGGGCTCGGGCAAGTCGACCTTCCTGCGCTGCCTCAACCTGCTCGAGACCCCGGACGCGGGCCACATCTGGTTCCACGGCCAGGACCTTACGGCCGAGCGCTGCAACATTAACAAACTGCGTGAGGACATCGGTATGGTGTTCCAGGGCTTTAACCTGTTCAACAACATGGATGTGCTCGACAACTGCACGCTTGCGCCCGTCACGCTCAAAAAGATGAGCAAGGCCGAGGCTGAAAAAATTGCGATGGAGCATCTGACGAGCGTGGGACTCGAAAAGTTCGCGCACGCCGCCGTGGGCCGCCTGTCCGGTGGTCAAAAACAGCGCGTGGCCATCGCTCGTGCCCTGTGCATGAATCCGCAGATCATGCTGTTCGACGAGCCGACCTCCGCGCTCGACCCCGAGATCGTGGGAGAGGTGCTCGAGGTCATGCGCAAGCTCGCTGCCGACGGCATGACCATGGTCGTCGTCACGCACGAGATGGCCTTTGCCCGCACCGTGTCCGATCGCGTGGTCTTTATGGACAAGGGCGTGGTCCTCGAGGACGCTGCGCCGGCCGAGCTCTTCGGCAACCCCAAGCACCAGCGCACCCGCGAGTTTCTCTCGCGTTATCTCGAGGACAAATAACCAACCGCAAATGTTTGCGTGGCAGGGCCGCTCCGGTGGGGCGGCCCTCGTCATCACAATCGAAAGGATGTCATGGCCGAGGTTTGGCGCTTCTTTGCGCATGAGGACGATTTTGCCGATTTGGACAAGGCCGGCGCATGCGAGCGCCTGGGCCGTGTGCTGTCGTTTCCGACCGTCTCGAGCATGGATGCCGAGGCGGTGGATTGGCGGCCGTTCGACGACCTGCGCGCGTATATGCAGCAGGCCTGGCCGTACGTATTTGCGGCGGGTAAGGCCGAGCTCATCGATCATTCGTTGCTGGTGACGCTTTCCGGCTCCGACCCTGCGCTCAAGCCCGTTGTGCTCATGGGTCACATGGACGTGGTTCCCGTGGTGCCGGGTACCGAGGCCGACTGGACGCACGCCCCCTTTAGCGGGCACGTGGACGACACCTACATCTGGGGCCGCGGCGCCATCGATATGAAAGACCAGGTCGCAGGCATTCTCGAGGCTGTCGAGTATGCGCTGGCGCACGGTTGGCAGCACGAGCGCACGCTGCTCCTGGCCTTTGGCCAGGACGAGGAGACTACGCAGTACGGCGCAGACGCCATCGGCCGCGTGCTCGAGGAGCGCGGCATTGAGCTTGAGTACCTGATCGACGAGGGCGACTACCGCATCGTTCCGGCTGCCGAGTACAGCGCGGGCGAGGGTTGGCTCATGCACGCCGACCTCGCGGAGAAGGGCTATGCCGACATTGTGCTCAAGACAAAGAGCGCGGGTGGACATTCTTCCAACCCCTACGGCGGCACGTCGCTCGAGGTGCTTAGCCGTGCCATCACCGCAATCTGCGATATCGAGTGGCCGACGCGCGTCACGGACCTGCTTGCCGCACAGCTCGTCGAGCTGGGGCTTTACACGGCCGATGAAATTGCCGCCAACGGGGGCGCCATTGTCCGCGATTGCCTCGCCAGCAAGAAGCTCTATCCGCTCGTGACCACCACCTGCGCGCCCACGCAGGTCGAGGGTGGCAGCACCGGTGCCAACGTAATGCCGCAGGATATGTGGGCCAATATCAATTTCCGTATGCTCGAGGGCACGAGCGTGGCCGATGTCGTGGCCCGCTGCCGCGTCGCCGTTGCCGAGGCGGGGCTCGCCGACCGTGTCGAGGTCGAGCTCGGCCCCGGCAGCTCCGAACCCTCGCCGTCTCCGCGCATCGGCGGACCGGGACTCGAGGCGGTTCGCTCCATCGCCGCCCGCTATTTCCGTGATCCAAAGGGGACGGAGGAAAACGGATCATCCGAGCCGTTGGCGATTGTCCCCTCGACCGTGATCGGCGCGACCGACGCTGCCAACTACCAGCGCATTTGCTCCGAGTGCATTCGCTTCTCGGCCTTTGTGGTCGACGATGACGAGTGCGATCGCGGCGTCCACGGCACCAACGAGCGCATTACCCGCCGCGCCTACCTCCAGGGTGTCCGCTTCCTCGTCGCCCTGATCCATACGCTTTAGAAGGGACTGCGGACAAAAAGTTGGACCATCAGGTCCGGTTTGGAGTGCGGCGCGAAACTCGGCCGGCGTGCGGCCACCGAGCGCATCGCTGCGCCTCTCCG
>CABSNF010000086.1 GCA_902478995.1 uncultured Collinsella sp. | reverse complement strand
TTCCCGCGTACAGAAGGGGATTCCATTTGTGTAGGCTTTGCGGAAATGTGCCAATTTTGAGATACGCCCGGCGGCGTGGTCTGTTGACGGCACAGCTAACGCCACGTATCCTATCGAACTGCGTGTTTCGTAGGGGGATGCTGACCCCTCGATTCAAGCCGTTGCACTTTACAGAAAGCTGGAATCATTCGAGAAGGAGTACGCTTTGCCTACTATTAACCAGCTGGTTCGCCAGGGCCGTCGTTCCGTGCCCAAGAAGTCCAAGAACGCTGCTCTGCAGCACAACTCCCAGAAGCGCGGCGTGTGCACCCGCGTCTTCACCACGAGCCCCAAGAAGCCGAACTCGGCTCTTCGTAAGGTTGCCCGTGTTCGCCTCGTCAACGGCATCGAAGTTACTGCTTACATCCCGGGTGAGGGCCACAACCTGCAGGAGCACTCCATCGTGCTCGTCCGCGGCGGTCGTGTCCGTGACCTCCCTGGTGTCCGTTATCACGTCATCCGTGGCGCCTACGACGCTGCTCCGGTCCAGAACCGTATGCAGGCCCGTTCCAAGTACGGTGCTAAGCGCCCCAAGGCTAAATAAGCCAGATAACGTTTTGATACTTTCGCCGTGTGCCGCCTAAGCGCCGCACGGTAGACACTTAAGGAGATTTCACATGCCGCGTCGTGCAGCAGCTAATCGTCGTGAGGTTCAGCCTGACGCCGTTTACAACAACCGCCTGGTGACTCAGCTCATCAACAAGGTCCTTCTTGACGGCAAGAAGGCCACCGCTGAGCGCATCGTTTACACCGCCTTCGAGATCGTTGCCGAGAAGTCCGAGGGTGGCGACGCTCTCGCTACCTTCAAGAAGGCTATGGACAACGTCAAGCCCACGCTCGAGGTTAAGCCCAAGCGTGTCGGTGGCGCTACCTATCAGGTCCCGATGGAGGTCAACTCCCGTCGTTCCACCGCTCTGGGTATCCGCTGGATCGTCAACTTCTCCCGCGCTCGCAAGGAGAAGACCATGGCCGAGCGTCTCGCCAACGAGATCCTCGACGCTTCCAACGGCCTGGGCGCTTCCGTCAAGAAGCGTGAGGACGTCTTCAAGATGGCCGAGGCCAACCGCGCGTTCTCTCACTATCGTTGGTAAGTTAAGGTAAGGAACTAACATGGCTAAGCCTAAGTACAAGCTTTCCGATACCCGTAACATCGGCATCATGGCCCACATCGATGCCGGTAAGACCACCACGACCGAGCGTATTCTTTACTACACCGGTAAGACCCACAAGATCGGTGAGGTCCATGAGGGCGCTGCCACCATGGACTGGATGGTTCAGGAGCAGGAGCGCGGCGTAACCATTACCTCCGCCGCTACCACGTGCTTCTGGAACAAGGACGGTAAGGACTACCGCATCCAGATCATCGACACCCCGGGCCACGTTGACTTCACCGCCGAGGTCGAGCGCTGCCTGCGCGTCCTCGATGGCGCTGTCGCCGTCTTCGACGCCGTTGCCGGCGTTCAGCCCCAGTCTGAGACCGTTTGGCGTCAGGCTTCCACCTTCAACGTCCCCCGCATCGCCTTCATCAACAAGTATGACCGCGTGGGCGCTGACTTCTTCAACGCTATCGAGACCATGAAGGATCGTCTCGACGCTAACGCCGTGGCCGCTCAGGTCCCGATGGGCGCCGAGGACAACTTCTGGGGCGTCATCGACCTGGTCACCATGACTGCATGGGACTTCAAGGCCGACGAGAAGGGTATGACCTACCCCGAGCCGATGGACGAGATCCCGGCTGAGTTTGCCGACATCGCTGCCACCAAGCGCGAGGAGCTCCTTGACGCTGCTGCCAGCTTTGACGACGAGCTCATGGAGAAGATCCTCATGGAGGAGGACTTCACTGTCGAGGAGCTCAAGGCCGCTCTGCGCAAGGGCGTTCTGGCCAACGAGCTCAACCTCGTCTTCGTGGGTTCCGCCTACAAGAACAAGGGCGTTCAGGAGCTGCTCGACGCTGTCGTCGACTACCTGCCCAGCCCGCTCGACGTCGAGGCTGTCACCGGTACCGATCCGGACACCGGCGAGGAGATCCAGCGTCATCCTTCCTTCGACGAGCCCTTCTCCGGCCTGGTCTTCAAGATCATGACCGACCCGTTCGTCGGTAAGCTCACCTATGTCCGCGTTTACTCCGGCCGCGCTGAGTCCGGCTCCTACGTTGTCAACGCTTCCAACGGTCAGCGCGAGCGTCTCGGCCGCATCCTCGAGATGAACGCCGCCGAGCGTATCGACCGTGACGACGCCGCTGCCGGCGACATCGTCGCTTGCGTCGGCTTCAAGAACTCCACCACCGGTGACACCCTGTGCGAAGAGGGCAAGGAGATCGTCCTCGAGAAGATTGAGTTCGCTAAGCCCGTTATCGACGTTGCCATCGAGCCCAAGACCAAGGCCGAGCAGGACAAGATGTCCCTGGCTCTGACCAAGCTCGCCGAGGAGGACCCGACCTTCCAGGTGTCCACCAACCACGAGACCGGCCAGACCATCATCGCCGGCATGGGCGAGCTGCACCTCGAGATCATCGTCGACCGTCTGCTCCGCGAGTTCAAGGTTGACGCTAACGTTGGTAAGCCCCAGGTTGCCTACCGCGAGACCGCTGGTCACGACGTCGAGAAGGCTGAGGGCAAGTTCGTCCGTCAGTCCGGTGGTCGCGGTCAGTACGGCCACGCCGTCATCAAGCTCGAGAAGATGGAGGAGGGCTTCGGCTACGAGTTCGTCAACGCTATCGTCGGCGGCGTCGTGCCCAAGGAGTACATCCCGTCCATCGACAAGGGCATCCAGGAGGCCCTGAACACCGGTGTTATCGCCGGCTTCCCGGTCCTCGACGTCAAGGTCACCCTGTTCGACGGTTCTTACCACGAGGTCGACTCCTCCGAGGCCGCCTTTAAGATCGCCGGTTCCATGGCTATCAAGGACGCCCTCAAGAAGTCCGATCCGCAGCTGCTCGAGCCGATCATGGCTGTCGAGGTCGAGACTCCCGAGCAGTACATGGGCGACGTTATGGGCAACCTCTCCGGTCGTCGCGGCAAGATCGAGGGCATGGAGGATCGCAAGAACAGCAAGCTCATCCGTGCCAAGGTGCCGCTGGGCGAGATGTTCGGTTACGCTACCGACCTTCGCTCCCAGACCCAGGGCCGTGCATCCTACACGATGCAGTTCGACTCTTATGAGCCCGCGCCCAAGTCCATCGTGGACGAGGTCATGAGCAAGAACGCCTAAGTTCGAGCTCCCTGTTACGTAATCCGCGAGAACATCTCTCGCACTCTTTGGAGGTTTAAGTTGGCTACCCAGAAGATCCGCATTCGCCTCAAGGGCTATGATCACGAGGTCGTCGATCAGTCCGCGAAGCTCATCGTCGAGACCGCTCAGAAGACCGGCGCTCGCGTTTCCGGTCCTGTCCCCCTGCCCACCGAGCGCAACCTGTACACGGTTATCCGCTCGCCGCACGTGAACAAGGACTCCCGTGAGCAGTTCGAGATGCGCACCCACAAGCGCCTCATCGACATCCTCGACCCCACCTCGGGCACCGTTGATTCGCTCATGCGTCTCGACCTTCCCGCTGGCGTCGACATCGACATCAAGCTCTAAGCGATATCGCTCTTAGCTTAAAGGGCCCCGCTGCCGTTACGGTAGCGGGGCCCTTTTGTTTTGAGTTTAGATTTTGGGATAGCGAATTCGTCTGCCAAGCCGACGGCTGCGGCGCCCTATTCGCTCAGGGGGCGCAAGGATGCTTCTTCGAAGTGGAAGACGCACAAGCCGCTCTCGGTCTCAATGCATGCGCGGCCGCAATCGTCGACCGTTCTAAATATGCCTCGTGCCAGCTCGTCTCCAGCGGGGGAGCGGGCGATAACGTGCTTCCCGATCCAATTAAGGTGGGCGATATATTCGTCGTGGACGGGCGCGAGCGGACCGGCATCTTCTTCCTTGGCGTTGAGGCGCTCTGCCCAGGCATCTGCAGCGTCTATAACTGCGTGATAGACCTCATCGAGAAGCATGTCGACGGCAGGTACGCTCTCGTTGAGATCCGAGAGACCGATTGCCGGCAGGCCGCCATCGGGAACCTCCGAGGGTACATAGTTTACGTTGACACCAATGCCGCAGACGGCGAAAGGTTTGCCTTCGTTATCGCGTGCGGCCTCGACCAGAATGCCGCCGAGCTTGCGTCCTCGCGCGACAAGGTCGTTGGGCCATTTAAGGCGAATCTCGTTTGCAAGACCCTGCTTTTCGAGTGCTTCGAGCACCGCTAGGCCGCTGACGGCGGCAAGACCAGAGAACTTTGCAGGATTAACGCATGGGCGCAGGACAAGCGAAAGCAATAAGTTGCCGACGGTTGAGTCCCACTTGTGCCCGCGCCGGCCGCGCCCTGCTGTTTGAGCCCGGGCGGCAAGTCCTTTGCCGTGCGGCGCTCCCTGTTTTCCTGCTTCGAGCAGGTCATCGTTGGTCGATCCGGTTACGTCGACTATCGTTAAACGAGAATCCATAACAGCTGCTACCTCCTAAGTTAATAAGGCAATCGCGCAATGGTGTCGAGAGATAGACACAATGTGAAGCCTTTGTCGCATTTGGACAATTTAATGTTAACACGTCAACAACGACTAAAATGCGCTATCCTCTCTTGGTCGATGTAAACACGTCAACAACTCAAAGGAGGCTAGTGATGGGTTTCACGATTCTTGGAACAGGCTCGGCGCTTCCTGAGCGCAGTGTTTCCAATGACGAGCTGTCTGAGTTCCTCGATACCTCGGATGAGTGGATTTTTACCCGCACAGGTATCAAGAGCCGCCACGTCTGCACCACCGAGTCACTTGACGACCTTGCCGTAGCGGCGAGCGAGCGGGCACTCCAGGTGTCCGGAATCGACGCGAGCCAGCTGGATCTGATCGTCTGCTCGACGACGACGGGTGACCACCTTGTTCCCGCTGAGGCGTGTGCCGTTGC
This sequence comes from uncultured Collinsella sp., assembly GCA_902478995.1. Lineage (GTDB taxonomy): Bacteria > Actinomycetota > Coriobacteriia > Coriobacteriales > Coriobacteriaceae > Collinsella. The sequence continues at coordinate 2,465 of CABSNF010000086.1, read as the reverse complement.
TGAGCGACTAGGCGCGACGTGCCCTGCCTTCGATGTCTCGGCGGCTTGTGCCGGCTTCGTATTTGCGCTCGATGTCGCCGAGGGCTATATCGCCCGCGGCCGTGCCGAGCGCGTGCTTGTCGTTGCTGCCGAGCAGATGACGCGCGCGCTCGACTGGACCGACCGTGCCACCTGCGTGCTCTTTGGCGATGGGGCAGGCGCCGCAGTGATTGGGGCTGGGGGAGAAAGCCCCCTTGCCGTTGAGCTTTCGACGGCGCCCGACGTCGAGACGTTGCGCGTTCCTGGTCTAGTCGGCACCTCGCCGTTTAAGGCCTCCGCAGATAGCGAGAGCGTGCTGTCCATGAATGGCCGCCGTGTGTTCAAGTTCGGCGTCAACGCAATCTGCGACACGGTCCATAAGCTTGCGATCGATGCGGGCATTTCGGTCGAAGACATCGATCATTTTGTATTCCATCAGGCTAACGAAAGAATCCTGAGTCAGGCGGTCAAGCGCCTCGGCGTGCCAGACGAGCGCGTGGTTCGAACACTGCGCGAGACCGGCAACATTTCGAGCGCCTGCATTCCCCTTGCGCTTGACCGGCTGGCACGCACCGACGCACTGAATGCGGACGACACCATCGCCCTCGTTGGATTTGGCGCTGGCCTGGATATAGGTGGCTATCTGCTTCGTTGGAAGTAGTCGCACATAGGAAATAAAAACGCCCCTGGGGCACAAACAAAGGAGAACTACCATGGCAGATCAGAAGACCTTCGAGCGCGTTTGCGACGTTATCCGCGAGACCGCCGGCCTTGACGACGTCGAGATGAAGCCCGAGTCCACGCTCGAGGAGATTGGTCTCGACAGCCTGGGCACCGTCGAGATCCTCGTCGCCGTCGAGGACGAGTTTGGCATCCAGCTCGATACCGAGGAGAACCCCAAGACGGTCGGCGAGTTCGCCGATACGGTCGAGGCGGCATTGGAGAAGTAGAGATGCTCAAGACTCCTCTCTGCGATCTGCTCGGCATCGAAAAGCCCGTGTTCCAGGGCGGTATGGCCTGGATTGCCGATGCCTCGCTGGCGTCCGCAGTGTCCGAGGCGGGCGGCCTAGGCATCATCGCGGCTATGAATGCCGACGCCGACTGGCTTCGCGACCAGATTCATGAGCTGCGCACCAAAACGGATAAGCCCTTTGGCGTGAACGTCATGCTCATGAGCCCGTTTGCCGATGAGGTCGCGCAGGTCGTGATCGACGAGCGGGTGCCGGTCGTAGTGACGGGCGCCGGCAATCCCGCCAAGTACATGAAGGCGTGGAACGAGGCGGGCATCAAGGTCATCCCGGTCGTTGCCTCGGTGGCGCTGGCGCGCCTCGTGGCGCGTCGTGGAGCCACGGCGGTTGTTGCCGAGGGCACCGAATCGGGCGGCCATATTGGCGAGACCTCGACGATGGCGCTGGTGCCGCAGGTTGTCGATGCGGTCGATATCCCCGTGGTGGCGGCGGGCGGTATTGCCGATGGTCGCGGCGTGGCGGCAGCCTTTATGCTGGGCGCCGCCGGCGTGCAGGTGGGTACGCGCTTTCTGGTCGCAGACGAGTGCACCGTATCGGAGCAGTACAAGGAGATGGTCCTGAAGGCCAACGACACTTCGACGCGTGCGACTGGTCGCTCGACGGGACATCCGGTGCGCGCCCTCAAGAGCCCCTTCACCAACGCATACGCCAAGAGCGAGGCGGCGGGCGTAAGTGTCGAGGAGCTCGGGGCCATGGGCACGGGCGCCCTTCGCAAGGCCGCCAAGGACGGCAATTACGAAGAGGGTTCGTTTTTGTGTGGACAGATTGCCGGCATGGTTAGCGAGCGCCAGAGCGCACGCGAAATCGTTGACGATCTGGTCGATGGCGCCGAGCGCGTCCTGAAGGGTGCGTCCGCATGGGTAGCGTAGCGTTTCTGTTTGCCGGCCAGGGTGCCCAACACCCCGCGATGGGCGTCGATCTGATCGAGACATCGCCGGCGGCCGCCGAGGTGTTCACCATTGCCGACGAGGTGCGCCCGGGGACCAGCGAGCAGTGCCGGAGTGCCTCCAAGGAGGAGCTCTCGCAGACCGAGAACACGCAGCCGTGCGTGTTCGTTCACGACCTGGCAGCGGCTGCCGCCCTGCGTGAGCGCGGCGTGGTACCTGCCGCCTGTGCGGGATTCTCGCTGGGCGAGGTCGCCGCGCTCACCTTTGCGGGGGCGTTCGATACGCGAGCGGGCTTTGGGCTTGTGTGCGAGCGCGCGGCGCTGATGGCCGCGGCTGCCGAGCGCCATCCGGGCGGCATGCGCGCCGTCATCAAGCTCGATGCGGCGCAAGTCGAGGGCCTGGCAAAACAGGCCGGCGAGGACTGCTGGCCAGTCAACTACAACAGCCCGCAGCAGACGGTTGTGGCCGGAGCGCCCGAGGCGCTGCAGGAGCTCGACGTCCTAGTAAAAGAGGCTGGCGGCCGCGCTATGAA
>CABSNF010000085.1 GCA_902478995.1 uncultured Collinsella sp. | reverse complement strand
AGAAGCCGGTGTCCGAGGGATCGGGCATAAACTGACCGGTCGCGCCCGTAGGATCGAGCGGATCGACGGCAGGAGCGTCCATCGCGGGCGCCGGAGCCGTGGCCATGGCCGTCTGGGCAGACAGCGCGGCAAGCGAATCGTGCACGCGGGCAAGCTCGTCGGCCTGCTCGGAGGTGAGCTGGTAAATGCCATCGGCAGTGGCGGCGTTAAAGGCGTCGAGTGCGTCGGAGGGACGGCCGGCGGCAGAAAGCGCCTGACCCATGCCGGCGTTGAGCGCACGCGTGTCGTCGCGGGGGCCGGCAAAGTCGATAGCCGTGCGGTAGGTCTCCACGGCATCCGCCGGACGGCCGAGCTTAATGAAGCAACGACCAAGCTCGCCGAGTGCGGCGGCAGGAGCCGGATTGGCGCCGTCGATGGCAGCCTGACGGAAGGCAGTACCCGCGTTGGCATAGTCGCCCGATTGGAACAGCGCATTACCCAGGCCCAGATAGGCCTTGAACGGCGTGGCATAGGAAGCATCCTGCGTAGCAGCAGAGAACGCCTGGGCGGCCGTCGTGTAGTCGCCCACGGCGGCGAGCGCCTTACCGCGGTTGGTGAGCAGCGCGCCGCGCTTGCCATAGGTGCCGTCGTTGAGGGCGGCGGCATAAGCCTCGGCAGCCTCGGCATACATGCCCAGGTGCATCAAGGCGTTGCCACGAAGGTGATCGGCCTCGCCCATAATCTCATCGGGAGTTTTTGCCGCCCCAAGCATCTGGGCTGCAGCGGAAAAATCACCCGCGCGGTAAGCGGCGCGGCCCTGTTGGATCAGCTGGCTATTCAAGGAAGTCCCCTTTACTCGTGAACGATCTCGACATGGACGATCTCGTCGCCGGCACGCAGCTGCGAAATCACATCGAGACCCTCGACCGTGGTACCAAAGACGGTGTAACCGGAATCGAGGTTATGCTGGGCGCCCAAGCAGAAGTAGAACTGCGAACCCGCGGAATCGGGGTCCATGGAGCGTGCCATGGCAAGGGCGCCATCGACATGGCTGTTGCGCGGATTGGTGGCAAACTCGCCCTTGATGCAGTAGCCGGGGCCACCGGTACCGGGCATGCCGTCGGGGCCCTCAAGACCGGCAGCGACGTCGGCACCGGACATATCGCGGGTATTGGGGTCGCCGCCCTGAATGACAAAGCCGGGCACATAGCGATGGAACTTAAGGCCATCATAGAAACCCATCGTGGAAAGCTCGCAGAAGTTCGCGACATGAATGGGAGCGCCCTCGCCGTCAAACTTGACCTTGATGGTACCCTTCGACGTCTCGATAACGGCGCACTCGTCGCCGGCAAGCTGATACTCGGGCGTGTAGAGCTCTTTCTTAAAACCAAACATGTGGTTCCTTCCTCGTGCGTTTAAAGCATATTTGTACGAATTGTAGCAATAAGCATGCGCTTACATCAATTGCGCACGTAGGTTATGCCGACTATGGCGAACTAATTTTGGGAACGCTGCTGCGGCTTCCAGGAGCCCACATTGGCGTCGTACTGGTTCAGCGCGCTGTTGCCGCCCTGTGCGATGGGCGCCAGGATCTCGCTTTGGTGGGAACTCATCGACTCGCCATCGGGAATGGCCAGCGAGATATCCCAGCTCTGGCAGATCACGTCGACGCGCTCGTACATCCACTCGGCAAGTTGCTTTAAGTGGGCGATGTCATCCGCATAGACCGTATCGTCCTGATACTTAAGGTTGTTGAGCTCATCTTGCGTCTTTTTGATCTGGTCGCGCAGGGCGTAAGCACTCTGCGACAGCTCCTGACGGGTGGACAGCGGCGTTCGGAGATAGCCGTTGTTAAAGGAATCGATGACCTCGCCGATCTGGTCCTCGTCACCGTAGGACACGATGGTCTGATACAGACCGTCGAGCCTGGTATAGAGCTGATCATCGGTGAGCACGGTTTCTTCCTGGACCACCTCGGCAGAATCGTCCTGCTTGGTATCGTCCTCAGTCGCCTCGCCCTTTTGGCGCGTGGGGAAGGTCGTCTGCGCGGCCTGGCCAAACTGGTCGTAGAAGCCAGGCATGACACCCATGGGATCGGTCGTCACGAACCAATAGGCACCGCCGCAAACGACAGCAAGGACCGCGATGACGATGAGCGACTTGGGGATATGACGCTTGTGCTTGTGATAGGCGTCCTCATCGGGATGCACCTTGCGCTTGGGTTTTTGAGCATCGTCATGCAGGGAAACGGGCGTGGGAATATCGACCTTGGGGATACCGAAATCCTTATCGAAAGCCGGCAGCACGCAGGTCTCATTGGGGTCGGCGGCGTCCGAAAGCACCGCAGCGGCAGAGGCCGGCGCATGAGGCACCTCGGTATCGATCTGCTCTTGCGTTAGGCGCGGAAAGCCCGCCGTGCGGCCCGCTGCCAGATCGGATGCGGCCGCGTCCTCGGAGAGGATACCCGGAGCGGGGCGTCCGCATTTGGGACACGTACGATCATGCGGAGAAAGACGGGCACCGCAGCCCTCACAAAACACGAACTCGGTGTGCTCGGGACCATCGCCCGGACCCACATAGGCGTTGCAGTAGGGGCAGAACGAGGCGCCGTCCTCGATAGTCTTAAGGCAATGCGGGCAGATCACGGCATCCTCTTTTCGAAGCAATTCAAACAATCGAGGTTAGAGCATAACATCGCCACGGCCCCACAGGAACAAGGCACCAATTCAACATCGCCAGGGCACGTAGCTACTTCTTCTTTTTGCTTGGCATCGAGACTTTGATGCCTTGGGCGGACTTGGTCACGCGAGAGCGCTTGGCTCCGGTACTCTTCTTTTTCTTGGGCTGGGCCTGGGCCACGCCCTCGAGTGCGCGGGCCTCGGCCTCGCGAGCGGTGCGATCTTCGCGGCGCTGCGCCATGTCGGCGGCGACGCGCTTGGCAAAACGCTCGGCCGTCGAACCCGTCGAGCTCACCTTGCCGCCACCGCGACCCAGACGGACGCGCACGCCGCGGCCAAAACCAGTTGCGGCATGACGACGACGCGGCTTGAGCGAATCCATCATCGTGGCAAGCTTAAAGAACACCGAGCAGGTAAAGACCACGATGACAGCCAAGATAACCATCTGGCCCATCGACAGGTTGGCAATGGACAGCAGCTCCGGGAATCCGATAACGCCCACCAGGATGCCGGCGACTACAAACACAAAAAGCACCACACGTAAGGGCGTGAGAGGCTGCGAGATGCGCCAGATCAGGCTGACGCTCGCCGCACACGACGTAAGCAGGCACATCGTAGACAGTGTGAGCTGGCTAAAGCCAAACACGCGCGCCACAAAGATATCGAGCGCCGCAGCCAAAATGACCGCAATCGACGCCGGCAGTGCACGCTTGAGTACGTTAGTCAAAAACGCACCCTTCACGCGAGCATTGTTGGGCTCCAGGCCCAACACAAAGCCCGGCGCGCCGATGCAGAAGAAGTTAATGAGCGTCGTCTGGATGGGCTCGAAGGGGTACGGCGGCAGCGCGATGCACAGCGCCGCCAGGCCCATCGAGAACAGCGTCTTGGTCAGGAACAGCGACGCCGAACGCTGCAGGTTGTTGATGGAGCGACGGCCCTCGGCCACCACGGCGGGCATCGAGGCAAAGTCGTTGTCGACGAGTACGATCTCGGCCACGTTGCGCGCGGCATCGGAACCGGCATCCATGGCCACGGAGCAGTCGGCCTCCTTGAGCGCCAGCACGTCGTTGACGCCGTCGCCCGTCATGGCCACGGTGTGCTCGCGGCGCTTGAGCGCCTGCACGAGCTCGCGCTTCTGCTGCGGGGTCACACGACCAAAGACATGGTAGCGGTCCACTGCGGCATCGAGCTTGGCCGGTGTATCGAGCGTCGTGGCGTCCACATAAGCGTCCGCCCCCGGCACGCCCACCACGCGCGCGATCGACGACACCGTACGCGGGTCATCACCACTAATCACGTTGAGGGTCACGCCCTGCTCGTTAAAGTAGCCGATGGTCTCGGCCGCCGAGGTACGAATCTCGTCGCGGATGGTCACAAAGCCCACGGGCTCGGCCTCGCCCACCATATCGCCATCGGGCGTAAAGCCGTCCACGCGCGCCACCACGAGCACGCGGCAGGTATCGGCAAGCTCGGCGACACGGTTCTCGACCTGCGAAAACACACGCTCCGAAAGCACAAACTGCGCGGCACCCATCACATAGGAGCCCTGCGCAAAAGAAGCGCCGCTCCATTTTTTAGACGACGAGAATGGAATGACCGACAGCGGCTCGGACACCTCGACCGGGCGATCGGCGTAATAGTTGAGCAGCGCCTGGCAGGTCTCGTTGGCATCGGCCGAAGTCGCACGCGCGACGTTAGCCAGCGCAAAATCGAGCACCGTGGTATCGACGGGAACAGCCGCCTCGTCCGAGCCGGCGCCTAGGCTCACGCCCTCAACCGGCAGCGGATACGTGCCCTCGACCTCCATGCGACCCGACGTGATGGTGCCCGTCTTGTCCAGGCACAGCACGTCGACACGAGCGAGCGTCTCGATGCAGTAGAGCTGCTGCGCCAGCACCTTGCGGCGGGCCAGACGCACCGTGGCGATGGCGAGCACCGACGAGGTCAGCAACACCAGGCCTTGCGGGATCATGCCCAGCAGGGCGCCCACCGTGGACAGCAGCGCCGACGAAGGCACATGACCAGCAAACAGCTCGGAGAAGCACCACGAAAGCGCGCTATCGCCCGGGGTTCCCGCGGCATCCCACAGCTCGCTCACACTCGAGGCAAACAACGCCAAACCGAGCGGGATCATGATGATGCTCGCAAAGCGCACGATGGCGTTAAGCGCGTTCATGATCTCGGAATTGACCTTTTTGACGTATTTGGCCTCGTTATTGATCTTAGCCACGTAGTTGTCGGCGCCGACATGGATCACGCGGGCGCGCAACAGGCCCGAGTCGATAAAGCTGCCGCTCATGAGCTCGGAACCGGGCTGTTTCTTGATAAGGTCGCTCTCGCCCGTCAGCAAGCTCTCGTTCACGAGCGCCTCGCCCGAAACCACCACGGCATCAGCGGGAATCTGGTCGCCGCGCCCCAGGCGGATGATGTCGTCGAGCACGATCTGGTCCAGGTCGAGCTCCACCTCGGCGCCGTCGCGCACCGCGATGGCCTTCTTGGAGGTCAGCAGCGTGAGCTTATCGACCATCTTCTTGGAACGCATGGACTGGATGACGCCAATAGCGGTATTGAGGAACACCACGAACAGGAACGTCAGATTCTTAAACGAACCGGTCAAAATGACCAGGAACGCCAAGATCACGTTGATCAAATTGAACAGCGTGCAGAGGTTCTCGATGATGAGCTCTTTGACCGACTTGGTCTTGAGCTCCATGTTGCGGTTGATCTTACCGGCGGCGATGCGCTCCTCGACCTCGGCGGTTGAGAGTCCGCGCTCGATATCCGTTGCTGCCATACCACGTCCCATCACGTCGCGTCGGTATAAGAAAAACCGCCCGGACCATGCGAGGTTCGGACGGTCTTACGTTCGATGGTGCCCCATGTTGGATTCGAACCAACGGCCTTCTGCTCCGGAGGCAGACGCTCTAATCCCCTGAGCTAATAGGGCGAACGACTGGCATTATACCCAAGTGCGCCACGGGCTATCAAAATAAAAGAAAAAGCTTTGCAATTCCGAGGAAGACGCGGCGCAACGGCCCACTTTAGAAGGCAAAAGCGAGTCGGATAGTATAAACTCTCATGCACCATATATACATGGCTCGCAATACGGGCCGTTTTTGCAAAAGTTATCCATCGAGGTGAGAGGCACACCATGATTGCAATTCTAAAGCAGAGCGCCAGCGACGAGGCCGTCAGCCATATCGTCAGCTGGATTGAGAAAAAAGGCCTGAAGACCGACGTCTCGCGCGGCGAGAACGAGACGATTATCGGCCTGGTGGGCGATACGACCAAGATCGACCCGTTCCTGCTCGAGTCCATGGATGTCGTCGAGCGCGTGCAGCGCGTCTCCGAGCCGTTCAAGCGCGCCAACCGCAAGTTCCACCCCGAGGACTCCGTCATCGACTGCGGTCACGGCGTCAAGATCGGCGGCGACCAGTTCCAGGTCATCGCCGGTCCCTGCTCCGTCGAGGGCGAGAACCTCATCCGCATCGCACGCCGCGTGAAGGCCGCCGGCGCCACGATGCTGCGCGGTGGCGCCTACAAGCCCCGCACCTCCCCCTACGCCTACCAGGGCATGGGCCCCGCCGGTCTGGACCTGCTGTGCGAGGCGTCTGCTGAGCTCGACATGCCGATCGTCACCGAGATCATGGACCCACGCGACGTGCAGGTCTTCTTGGACAAGAAGATCGACGTCATGCAGATCGGCGCCCGCAACGCCCAGAACTTCCCCCTGCTCAAGGAGGTCGGCAAGACCCAAACCCCGATTCTGCTCAAGCGCGGTATGTCCGGCACGATCGACGAGCTGCTTATGGCCGCCGAGTACATCATGAGCGAGGGCAACGACAACGTCATCCTGTGCGAGCGCGGCATCCGCACCTTCGAGACCCGCACCCGTAACACCTTCGATCTCAACGCCGTGCCGGTGCTGCACCACCTGTCACACCTGCCTGTCGTTGCCGACCCCAGCCACGCCACCGGCTACACCCGCTACGTCGAGCCCATGGCGCTCGCCGCGACCGCCTGCGGTGCCAACGGCCTGGAAATCGAGGTCCACGACGAGCCGAGCCGCGCCTGGTCCGACGGCGCCCAGGCCCTCACCCCCGATCAGTTCGACGACACCATGCGCCGCATCCGCGCCATCCGCGAGGTCGTCTGCCAAGAGACCATGGAGTAACCCATGGGTACGGTGAGAAACGCGCGTGTTAACCAGGGCGGCCCTAAGTGCGCCGGCATCGTCGGCCTTGGCCTCATCGGCGGCAGCTTTGCCCGCGGCTATGCGCAGGCGGGCGTCCGCGTGCTGGCCTGGGACCCCGATGACGATGTCATGACGGCCGCCAGCACGGGCACTGTCGTCGGAGAGCTCAACGACAAGACACTCGGCGAATGCGACATCATCGTCCTTGCCTGCTATCCCGAGGCATGCATCGAGTGGCTCGAGGCACACGCCCAGGCGCTCGCCGACGCCACCGACACCGACGCCATCATGGGTCCCGTGGTGATCGACACCGTGGGCGTCAAGGGCATCGTGTGCGAGCGCGCCTTTGAGCTTGCCCGCGAGCACGGCTTTTACTTTGTGGGCGCTCACCCCATGGCGGGCACGCAGTACTCGGGCTATGCGCACTCCCGCGCCGACCTGTTCCAGGGCGCCCCGCTCGTGCTCGTGCCACCCGCGGTGGACGATGCGCTCAAGCTGGAGCTTTTGGGCCAGGTGCGCGAGATGGTGCGCCCCTTGGGCTTTGGCAAGTTCAGCGTGACCAGCGCCGCCGAGCACGACCGCGTCATCGCCTTCACGAGCCAGCTTGCGCACGTGGTATCCAACGCCTACGTAAAGAGTCCGACCGCCCAGGTCCACCACGGCTTTTCGGCCGGTAGCTACCGCGATCTCACCCGCGTGGCGCACCTCAACCCGCAAATGTGGTCCGAGCTCATGATCGACGACGCCGACGCGCTTGCCTTCGAGATCGACCACCTGATCGAGTCGCTCGGCGCCTACAGCCGTGCGCTCAAGGACCGCGACCAGCGCTATCTGGAGAATCTCCTTGCCGAGGGCGACCGCATCAAGCGCGCACTCGACGACGAGGCCTCCCACTAGACCACCCATCACGCCAGGTCGAAAGGACCGAAGCTTATGGCGATTACCATCGATATCGACACCGCACGCCCCTACCAGGTGCATGTTGGCACGTTTTTGCTGGAGCAGGCGGGACCGCTCGT
>CABSNF010000084.1 GCA_902478995.1 uncultured Collinsella sp. | reverse complement strand
CAGTGGCTCGTGGGCTCGGAGATGTGTATAAGAGACAGTATCACCGGCGGTGGTCCTGGTGTCATGGAAGCGGCTAATAAGGGGGCGGCGAGCGTCAACGGCAAGTCAGTTGGTTTGGGCATTGAGCTGCCGCACGAGCAGGGGCTCAACAAATACGTGAACCTTGGTATGGACTTCCGTTACTTCTTTGTGCGCAAGACCATGTTCGTCAAATACAGCTCGGGCGCTATTGTTTTTCCCGGCGGGTTTGGCACACTCGACGAGATGTTCGAGGTGCTCACGCTGGTGCAAACGCACAAGGTCAAGCGCATGCCGCTTGTGCTGGTGGGCACCGAGTACTGGCAGGGCCTGTTCGACTGGCTTAACGGCCCGGTAATGAGCGCCAGTATGATTAGCCCGCTCGACCCGGATCTGGTACACATTACCGACGACCTCAACGAGGCCGTTGACATTGCGCTCAGCGGGTTGATGTAGAGCAATCGTGTCTACCGCGACATGAATATGCATGGCAATCTGATGCTATCTAACGTCAGGTTGCCATTTATATTGGGTATACTGATGCAAAAGACGAGGGCAAGGAGGTCGCGTATGTCTACTGCAACGGTTAAGCCTACGACGGTTCGCCTCGAAGAGGGGCTCAAGGAGCAGGCGACTGAGTTCTTGGATTCGGTCGGCCTCAGCCTCAATTCCTATCTCAATCTTGCCGTTCGGCAGCTGGTAAATCAGCGAAAGATTCCTTTTGAGATTGTAGGAAGGGCGGAGATGCCCAACGAGGCGACGAGGCGTGCCATGGTGATCGCCGAGGCTCATGAGTTGGGGATTTTGCCGGACGATAGCCCGTCATTCAATAACGCTGATGAGCTTATGTCATTCCTCGATGAGGAATAGCGATGTTCGAGATTAAAGTCGAGGCTCAATTTAAGGCGGACTACAAACGAACGAGGCGCATGCATCCGCAGCTAAAAAGTGAGTTTAAAGCGGCGGTTGCAGAGCTTGTGGCTCATGGGTCACTTCCGGCGGAGTATGGCGCCCACGAGCTCTCAAACCCGGGCGGAAACTACAACGGCCACATCGATTTCCACCTATCCGATGGCTTGGTCGATGTGGTCGTTCTTTATCTTCCCCATAAGACTAACCCAGTGATTAGGCTGGTGAGAATGGGCTCGCATGAGGAACTGTTTCAGGGTCCGCTGGGCTGATCGCCGATTTCCAAGTTGCGGTGGAATAGGGACTGATTTGCGGTCGATTGGCCAAAAACAGTCCCTATTTCACCGCAACTGATAGGCGCGCCCCGTTCGCTGCTGCGGCCCCCGGTTCTCCTCATTGCTGGATTTCGCTCAAAAACTCAGCGGCGACTTCGTTGCTTTTGAAACGGATGCTGCGGTCTTCTTTCTTGGGGAATGCCAGCAGCGGGATAGTCCCGTACCAGACAGTTTCCTCGTCAATCACGGCCGCGCACAGCCGCCCTTTGGCCTTGACGGAATAGTCGACGTTCATCTCGGCAAAAATCGCTTTCGCGTCATCGCGCGGAGGTGAGGCAACATAAACCTCAAGGGTAATCCCACGGGCGGCTGCGCCTGCGAGTGTGGTGGTGAGTTTCGTGAGGCATGCGGCGGATGCGTAGGATGCGGCTATGAAGGCACTCTTTGTGGCACCGGTGATGTCTTTAATTAATGCCTCAATAGCGTTTGCCGGCTCTATGAGAATGTTGTAATCGGGTTGCTCGCTGTCCTCTGCTGAATAAATTTCGTACCCCAACTTGGCGTACGTCTTGAGTCTTTTCTGGTACATGCGGGCGAGCATGGGTATCGACAGGTCAATGTAGTCGAATATCTCAACCTGTTGCTTGCCCTCGTGGCTTCTATGCAGTCTGCCCACCTGCTGCGTTACGCTGCCGTCCCAAGATATCGGCGTGGCAATGAAAAGGGTGTCAAGGTAGGACAGATCGAAGCCCTCGCTCAGAAGGCTTTCGGTGGCGACGATGATTCGATGTTCATGCTCAAAGCCGGGAAGACTGTTCAGTATCGCTTTTCTTTCTTTGGCGCCGATTTCTCCGGTTAAGAGTATGGGCTCGTGTCTGCGATCATTAAGCAACCTGAACAGTTCCTCAGCATGCTTTTTCCTTTTGGATAGTATGAGCGGATGTCGACCGTTTGACGCTGCTTCGAGGGCGTCATCGACAATCAATTCGTTTCTTGCCGCATGTGCACACAGCATATCGAGAATCTGATTGAAGCTTGCATCCGGCTCGTAGGCGGATAGCCGAATGCCGGTAAATCTCGGTCGAACGATGCGCTGGATGCCCTGCTGAATTGCCTGCGTTTTTGGATCGATGACATAGCGAAGCGGGCCGCAGAGCATCGAGAGCGCCCGCGTGAGTCCGTCGGAGCGCTCGGGTGTCGCGGAGAGGCCATATATATATTTGGCTGGAGCGGACTTGAGGACGAGCTCGAGCTGTGGCGCGGCAGCATGGTGGCATTCGTCGCAGATAATGAGGCCGTAATTACGAACAAGGTTCTTAACTATCGGCTCCCCGGTTTGGGAGTCTTTGCCAGATAGCGACTGAAAGGAAGCGACGTCGATAAGGCCGCTGACGGCGGTTTTGCCCCCTCCGATTTGTCCAATAAGGGGAGGTTGCTTTTTGCTGATTCGTCCTTTTGGCGTTCGGACCGGCTCTCTGGTGTCCGTAATGTCGAGAAATCGTTCGAGCTGCGATTTCCATTGGGCTATGAGCGCGGTCTTTGGAACAATGACGAGCGCCGGAAGACCAACGGCGGCAATAAGATAAGCTCCGATGACGGTTTTACCGAAGCCCGTTGGCGCAGACATGATTCCGTCTTCGTATTCAAGCATCTGGTCGGCGGCAATTTGCTGTTCGGGATGAAGGGTCCCTTTGAATGCCATCTCAATTGGATTGCCTGTGCTACGTTCGTCTGAATAATGGGCAGTAACGTGGGCTTCTTGAATCAGCTGCTCAAGTTGGGCTTTGCAGCCTCTGGGAATCGCGACGCGGCCATCTCTAAGTTCGCTGAGGTCTATGAGTCGCGGTTTGCCGAATACTGATTGATGCATAGATTGCGCACGGAAGAACTCCGGGTTGGCAAATGTCGCAAGCCTGCGGATTTCCATTTGAGCTGCCGGGCTCAGAGACTTTTCGGGGATGTAGAGCATATCGGCTTGTGTGACGAGCAGGTTCGAGGGGAAGTCTCGTGGCGTGAGCGGGAGCCGCTTTCGTGGCTTTTGGACATTGCGCCTGGTTTTGTTTGTCGCTGCAGCTGTTGCTATTCCAAGCGGTTTGTTTTTGGTGTCCTCGATCAGACGATCCACCGTCGCACGCGAGATTAGTTGGATTTGCGAAAGGTAAAGCCATTGGTCGGGAAAGGGCTCGAATCGTTCGTCAACAAATACGCTGTTTCCTTCCCGCTGCGCTTTTCCCTGAAAGGGCAGCGCAATGAGATTTCCAAAGCCGCCTTCAGGAATGGTGGACTGCGCGGGTATCATTCGGTCAAAGGCTTCGAAGGTGATTGTCTTGTTGAGTGCCGCTGCTTCGGCGATAAGGCAGCTACCGAAATCTCGTGCTGTCTTTGCGTTTATAGGTTCTAGGAAGAAAAACCAGATATGCGCGCCGTTGCCTGACCTTGATCGCTCGACCGCAGCGTTAATTCCATGGTTTTTTACGACAAGCCTGATAGCGTTTGTCGCTTCTTTCCAATCGGCTTTGTCAAAATCAATGACAAGGACATTTGTGTTGCAGTCTTTGTCGAGAACATATTGACCTATGACGTCCCGGAGCCTGTCGTCGCTGCCTTTGAAATGGGCGATAATGGCGGCATCGTTCAGCTCAAGGAATGTGCGGCTGCGACATTCAGCGCATTTAATTCTGTGATGGTTTGCTTTGGGGCAAATGCCTGGCTTCCACTCATTTGCGCAGGCGGGTGTATAGCCGATGCCCCCGTCTTTTCTGCGATACCCGTGAGCGTGCACATCTTTGCGGCCGGTAAAAAGATTGCGAAAGAGCTCGAGTTTGTCGCGCGCTGGGCTCGCGCTGGTAACGATGCCCTCGGTCTGTGCACGTTCGCCGAAAGATTTGCCGGCTTTGTCCCATTCTTCGAGTGTTGCGTAACGGATGTCTGGACCGTTGCTACAGATTACGATCTGCTTACGCGGATCTGAAGCGTGGACAACCGTTTTATTGAGTTTGAATAAGGCGTTCCCGAAAAGGGCGTATTGATGCACGGCGTTGCTCATTTGAATGCCATTCTTGTCAGCGTTCATTGGGATGAGGGTACGTCATTTCAGCTTTATGAGATATGCGACTTCGATTTTGGTTCGGTAATAGTGGGGTACCGATCCGTGAGTGGCAATTAGCCGGTGCCAAAACGTGCGGCGGCTGTTGTTAAAGGTGTTTTGGCGGCTATGGGGCGTGTTGGCGGCGTGGGGAGGGGTCCTCGAATGACTCCGTGGTCAAATAACGTCAAATATGAGTACTGTTGTTAATGTAGTCTCATAACATTTGGTAAGAATAGAATACCAATTCCACATTATTCTATATATCTAACCCACTAAACACGGAATTTTGAGCCTTGGCAAGACGTGGAATTGATCGAAATGATCAATTCCGGCGAGATTTTGCTGCTACTAATTTGGTGGCGGTACTCATATTTGCCATTTTTTGTCCAGTGGGTACCGCGAGGGGCCTGTTCGACTGGCTCAACGATCCGGTGACGGGCACCGGCATAGCCATTGCGCTCGATCCGGGCCTCGCCCACACTGCTTACGACCCCGATGAGGCGGTTGACATCGCCCTGGGCGGGCTGATGTGGGACGAGCGTGTCTGCCGTGATAGCCAAAATAGGACGGGGCTAAAAAGACTGGTCTGAAACGTTTGATATCAGTCTTTTTAGCCCCGTCCCAAATGAACTGCTTCTAAGTTGCGGTGAAATAGGGACTGATTGGCGGCTAATAAGCCAAAAACAGTCCCTATTCCACCGCAAGTGGTATGGGTAGCCCTAATTGGCGGGTTGGTAGCAGGGGCAGTAGCTGATGGCGATGGCGTCGATGCCTACATGGGTGGCGATGGTGCAGCCGATGGGGCCGGTACCGGCGTCTACATAGTCTTGGCCTGCGAGCGCTTGGCTGACGAGCTCCTGCTCCTCGGCGGCGCCGGTCGTGAGCACGCGCACGCTGGAGCCCGGATGCTCGGCCAAAAATGCGAGGCAATCGGCCATGGTGTTGGCAACGATGCGCTTGGCACCGCGGCCCTTTTTGATGGCCTTGATCTCGCCCGATTTCCACTCCGGCGAAACGGCCAGGCGAATGTTGAGCATTTGCGTGAGCTGGCCGGCGAGCTTGGGTGCGCGGCCGTTCTTAACGAGATTCTCGAGCGTGCGGGGAATCAGCAGCAGGTGGGCGTCGGACAGCGTCGCGCGGATCTGCGCCTCGGTCTCGTCCAGGCTGCGGCCGTCCTCGCGCATGGCCAGTGCGTACTCCACCAGCAGGCCCTCGGCACCCGAGCCGGTGCGCGAGTCGATGCAGCGCACGTCGAGCTCGTGCGTTTCGGCCGTCAGGCTGGCGTTGGCATAGCAGGCGGACCACTCGCTGCACAGCGAGATAAAGATGGCGCTATCGTGGCCGTCGGCGCGCACGCGGTCAAAGAGTGCCTTGAACTCGCCGGCACTCGGCTGCGAGGTGTGCGGCAGCTGCTCGGAGCCGGCCATGCGGGCGACGTACTCTTGGGCGGTAATCTGCACCTGGTCGAGCAGGTCCTCGCCCTCGATAATCACATGCAGCGGAATCACGTAAATGCCGAGCTCTTGGGCGCGGGCGGGGGAGATGTCCGACGTGGAGTCGGTTATGATGGCAAAAGACATAATTGCACCTTTCGTTGGGGCGCGACGGCGCGGCCTTCTGAGAGCAAAGTGCGACAAGTATAGTGGAGTTGCTCTACATTGCTAGGTTAAATTGTTGAATAGTCAACAGTTTGAAGTGTCGGTGTGGAAATCGTCAACTGGGGAAGAGGGATGCCGATGGAGGCGCTGGAGATATGCAAGCGGCCGGTCGTGCTGTTTGATTTTGATGGCACGGTGGCCGATACAGGTCGGGCGGTGATGACCTCGACGCGCAAGACGCTGGCTGCACGCGGGTTTTCGGAGGCGCAGATGGGTGACCTGCGTCGCATGATCGGGCCGCCCCTGTGGAAGAGTTTTCACGACTTTTATGGCTTCTCCCGCGAGGAGTCGCTTGTGGTGGCCGACGAGTACCGCGCCTTTTTTGACGAGCTGGGACCGGAGGAGTATCCCGTGTTCGACGGGATCCCCGAGCTGCTGGATGGGTTGGTCGCCCAGGGCAAGCGCTTGGCCGTGGCGACGTCGCGCATGGAGGCGAAGTGTATCGACATGGTGCATGAGCTGGGTCTTTCTCAGTTTGAGGCGGTGGCTGGAATGAATCCGCTGCAGGGGCGCGAGACCAAGACCGATTCGGTCCGCGATGCCCTGGCAGAGCTCGGTATGACGGCGTGCGATGCCGTGATGATCGGCGATCGCTTCAACGATGTGGAGGGCGCGCACGCAATGGGCGTACCGTGCATCGGTATCTATTCGGGCGCGGCGGTGCCGGGCGAGCACGAGGCGGCGGGTGCCGATGCAGTGGTGCACTCGGTGGCCGAGCTTGCTAAACTTTTCGCTATATAAGTACTTGATGTGAGGGGCGGGCGTACCCGTCGCTCATTGGTAAGGAGGCAGTCCATGAATCAGGTGGAGCAGAGCGTCGCTGAGTATGTCGACGAGGTCTGGGAGGATGTCGTCGCCGATATCGAGCAGCTGGTGAGTTATCCGTCCGTAGCCGTTGCTGCCGATGCGGAGCCTAGCGCGCCGTTTGGCCGCCCGGTTCGTGATGCGCTCGATTGCGCGCTCGGCATTGCGCAAAAGCTCGGCTACCAGACGAGCGACGACGAGGGCTATGTGGGCATTGCCGATATCCCGGGTCGCGGCGACAAGCAGCTCGCGACCATCTGCCACGTGGACGTGGTGCCCGCCGGCCCCGGCTGGAACACCGACCCGTTTGCGATGGAGCGTCGCGAGGGATGGCTGCTCGGCCGTGGCGTGATTGATGACAAGGGTCCGGCGGTGTTGTCGCTCTACGCCGGTGCCTACCTGCTCAAGCACGGCATTGTGCCGCGCTATACCTTTCGCGCGCTGCTGGGCTGCGATGAGGAAGTGGGCATGTCCGACGTTCACCATTATCTGGAGAACCACGCAGACCCCGACTTTTTGTTTACGCCCGATGCCGAGTTCCCGGTCTGCAATGCCGAGAAGGGCCAGTTTGGGGCGACGTTTGTGAGCCCCAAGATCGACGGCGGGCGCATTGTGTCCTGGAGCGGTGCCGAGGCGAGCAACGCCATTCCGTCGCAGTCCATCTGCGAGCTCGCGATTGCCGCCGATGAGCTGCCGGCGCCCGTTGAGAACGCCGACCGCCTGGAGATCACGGCGCTTGATAACGGGCATGCGCAGATTTTCGCCCACGGTATTGGCGGCCACGCTTCGATGCCTGAGGGCACCATCAACGCCGTCGGCCTGATCGTGGCGTATCTGCGCGAGGCCGAGGACGCGTTTGGTGCACGCGACGAGCGTCTGCTGACGCCTGCCGAGCACGAGTTCGTCAAGTTCCTGGCCTTTGTGCATGCGGATGCCTATGGCCGCGGCCTAGGTATCGATGCGACGAGTCCGGCGTTTGGCCCGCTTACCTGCAACGCTGGAGTCATCCGCGTGGCGGATGGCCATATTGAGCAGGTCATCGACGTGCGCTTCCCCGACAGTACGAGTGCCGATACCATCCGCGAGCAGCTCGACCCGCTCGTGGGCCGTTTTGGCGTGACGTGTCAGCTGGGTCGCGCTAAGGTGCCGTTCTCGGTG
>CABSNF010000083.1 GCA_902478995.1 uncultured Collinsella sp. | reverse complement strand
TCTACACTTCTAGCTTCGTCGGCAGCGTCAGATGTGTATAAGAGACAGCTTATTGATACCTATAACGAGTTTACGGGCAAGCATGCTGAGCCCTTTGCTATGGGCGGCGGCACGTACGCGCGCAACTTTGCCCGCGCCGTCTCGTTTGGCCCCGAGGATACCGGCCTGGAGCTGCCCGAGTGGGGCGGCCAGATGCACGGTCCCAACGAGTGCGCCAACGAGGACCAGCTCAAGCAGGCGCTCAAGATTTACATTGTTGCGATCCTCCGTTTGAATGAATTAGAGCTTTAAGGTTTCGAGGTTTCCCAATCTAAGTTGCGGTGGAATAGTTCCTAGAATGGGCCATTTGATGGCCAAGCAGGAACTATTTCACCGCAACTTTGTTTTTATTGGTGTAAAAGGCGGGTCATGCTTGGTGGCGGGTTTGTTATTCGTTTGTAAAGGCCGTGCTGCGCTTGCGGTAAGGGTCTATCAGATGCCCGTAAGAAACCGCAGTTGGCGCGGGCGCTACCCGATCGAGGTCGTATCTTTCCAAACAGCAAAGCGGGCGGGGTGCCCGCGAGTCGCATGTATGAAAGGAAGATCATGCTCGATCAGGCTTATTCTCGTCGTCAGTTCCTCGGCCTCGCTGGTGGTCTTGCCAGCATCGTCGGTCTCGGTCTCGTTGGGTGCGGCGGCTCTGGCGCATCCGATGCCGCCGACAAGGGTAGCGCCGCTGCTGCCGAGTCCGTCTCCGGCGAGGTGACCTACGACGGCGCCTCCTCGTTCCAGGCTCTCGTCGAGGCTGCTGCCGAGAAGTTCATGGATGCCAACCCGGACGCCTCCGTTTCCGGCTCGGGCAACGGTTCGGGCAAGGGTCTGACCGCTGTCGCCGCCGGCACCGTCACCATCGGTAACTCCGACGTCTTCGCCGAGACCAAGCTCGAGGCCGACCAGGTCAAGAACCTCGTCGACCACGAGGTTGCCGTCGTGGGCATGGGTCCCGTCGTCTCCAAGAACGTCAAGGTCGACGACCTGTCCCTCGAGCAGCTCAAGGGCATCTTCTCTGGCCAGATCACCAACTGGAAGGAGGTCGGCGGCGACGACGCCACCATCGTCGTCCTCAACCGCAAGGCCGGTTCCGGTACCCGCGCCACCTTCGAGGCTGCCGTCTTTGGCGACGAGGCAGTCGACTTTAAGGGCGACGCCGAGCTCGACAAGTCCGGCGATGTCCAGACTCAGATGGGCAGTACCGACAACGCCATCTCCTACCTGGACTTCTCGCACTTCGATGACTCCAAGTTCAACGCCATCAAGGTCGAGGGCGTGGAGCCCAAGAGTGCAAACGTCACCGACGACTCCTTCAAGATCTGGGCGACCGAGCACATGTACTGCTCCAAGGACGCCGACGAGGCCACCAAGGCCTTCCTGGAGTTTATGCTCTCCGACGACGTTCAGGGCAAGCTCGTCGAGGAGCAGGGCTTTATCCCCGTCTCTGCCATGAAGGTCGTCAAGGACGCCAGCGGCAAGGTCTCTGCTAAATAAGTAATCGCCCCCGGAAAGGTTTGCAATGGCAAAACAGCTGCCAAAGCGCGACCTTGAGAACGTGGGCCTGGGCGTCACGGGCGCGTGCGTAGCGCTCGTGACGCTTGTCGTTGCCGCGCTCATCTTTATGGTCGCCCAAAAGGGTCTCTCGGCTTTTGTCAAGGACGGCGTCTCGGTCGTGGAGTTCTTCACCGGCACCAAGTGGGACCTGGCCAACACAGCCGAAAACGGCCTGCCCTATACCGGCGCCCTGCCCCTGATCGTCACCTCGTTTGCGGTCATGGTGCTCTCCACGCTCATCGCGCTGCCCATCGCCATCGGCTCTGCCGTCTTTGCGGTCGAGATCCAACCCAAATTTGGCTCCAAGGTCTTTCAACCGCTTATTGAGCTTTTGACCGGCATTCCCTCGGTCGTCTTTGGCCTGATCGGTTTTCACGTGGTCGTCGGCCTTATGAAGAGCGTTTTCCACGTGAGCACGGGCCTGGGCATCTTGCCCGGCGCCATCGTGCTGGCTGTCATGATCCTGCCGACCATGACCACGCTTTCGGTCGATGGCCTGCGCGCTGTGCCCGATAGCTACCGTCAGGGCTCGCTCGCGCTGGGCTACACCCGCTGGCAGACCATTTGGCACGTGGTGCTCAAGTCCGCCATGCCGTCGCTCATGACTGCGGTCATCCTTGGCATGACGCGTGCCTTTGGCGAGACGCTCGCCGTGCGCATGGTTATCGGCGGCATCGAGGCCATGCCGACGTCGCTGCTGTCGCCGGCGTCCACCATCACCACCACGCTCACCACGTCCATGGCGGTCTATGCCGAGGGCTCGGCCCAGGACGATGTTCTGTGGGCACTCGGCCTGCTGCTGATGGGCATGAGCCTCATCTTCATCCTGATCATCCACCTTATCGGCCGCAAGGGGGCGAAGGCTCGTGGCTAGCACGCGCATCCATGTCGACGAGGCGAGACTCGGGCGCGTCCAAAAACAGGACCGCATCGCCACGGGCGTGTTGACGGCGATCGTCGCCATCGTCATGCTCATTGTCGTCTCCATGGTGGCCTATATCCTGTTCGAGGGCATCTCGACGCTGTTCCAGCCGGGCTTTCTCACGCAGCCCGCGCGCGCCAACGGAACCCAGGGCGGCGTGCTCTATCAGCTGTTCGACTCGTTCTATCTGCTGCTGATTACCCTAGGTATCTCGGTGCCCATCAGCCTGGGTGGCGCGGTCTTCCTGGTCGAGTACGCACCCGACGGACCCATCCGCGACATCGCCTCCACCGCCATCGAGACGCTGTCCTCGCTGCCTTCCATCGTCGTCGGCATGTTCGGTTTTCTGGTGTTCTCGGTGCAGCTGGGCTGGAAGTATTCCATCATCTCCGGTGCCGTCGCGCTCACCATGTTCAACATCCCCATTCTGGTGCGCGTAATCCAGCAGGCGCTCGAGGACGTGCCGCAGGCCCAGCGCGATGCGTGCCTGGCTATGGGCCTCACCCGCTGGGAGGCCACGCTGCACATCCTGATCCCCGAGGCCATGCCCGCCATCGTGACCGGTATCGTGCTTTCGGCCGGCCGCGTGTTTGGCGAGGCCGCAGCATTGCTCTTTACCTCGGGCATGAGCTCGCCGGTTCGCCTGAACTTCTTGAGCTTTAACCTGTCGAGCCCTACCTGCGCCTGGAACGTGTTCCGCCCCGGCGAGTCGCTCGCCGTGCATATCTACAAGATCTATGGCGAGGGCAGCCCCGAGGCCCAGCAGATCGTCTGGGGCACCGCTGCACTGCTGATGATTTGCGTGCTGCTGTTTAACGTAATCGCCCGCATTGTGGGCAAGCAACTGGCGAGGAAGATGACGGCCGAATGAGCGAGATGAATGTAACGCCCGCAACCGAAGCGGCATCGTCCGACACCCAGGACTTCCTGTCGAGCGTGGGGGAGAGCGAGAAGCGCGTGCGCGTGAGCGGCAAGGCCGTGAGCGACGAGGTCGTGCTCTCCACCAAGGACGTCAACGTGTACTATGGCGACCACCATGCACTGCATGATACGTCGCTCGACTTCCACAAGGGCGAGATCACGGCGCTCATTGGGCCTTCGGGCTGCGGTAAGTCGACCTTCTTGCGTAGCCTCAACCTCATGAATCGCGAGATTCGCGGCTGCCGCGTGGAGGGCGAGATCAACTATCGCGGGCGCAACGTGAACACCAGGACCGAAAACACCTACGAGCTGCGCCGTTCCATTGGCATGGTGTTCCAGCAGCCCAACCCGTTCCGCAAGTCCATTCGCGACAACATCCAGTTCGCGCCTAAGCGCCACGGCATCACCGACCGCGACGAACTCGACCGCATGGTCGAGGAAAGCCTGCGCGGCGCGGCGCTGTGGGACGAGGTCAAGGACAAGCTCGACAAGAGCGCCTACGCGCTTTCGGGCGGTCAGCAGCAGCGCCTGTGCATCGCGCGCACGCTGGCGCTCAACCCCGATGTGATCCTGTTTGACGAACCCTGCTCGGCGCTCGACCCCATCTCGACGCTGGCGATCGAGGACCTCATGTCGTCGATTGTGGCCGACCGCGCCATCGTCATCGTGACGCACAACATGGAGCAGGCGTCGCGTGTGTCCAACCGCACGGCGTTCTTCTACATGGGCGATATGGTCGAGTACGACGAGACCGACGAGATTTTCCAACGGCCCAAGGATAAGCGGCTGAATGATTACCTCACCGGCATGTTCTCCTAGTCCGGGACATGCTTGAGGCCCGCGGCGGCCACGGTTGTCACGGGACTGATTGGAGAGGCGGGTCATCTCTTTTGGGAGATGGCCCGCCTTTTTGCTCTGCGACCGAAACGACCGCCACAAAGGGGACAGGCGCCTTCGTGGTGGTTTGGGGTGGGGCTCGCTGCTATCATGGACAACGTTGAATTTCTACGAAGGAGCAGGGCATATGGCGATTCTTTTGGGATGCGATTCCGTCAGCCTAGAGTTTCCCACCAAGCATATTATCGATAGCGTGACGCTCGGCGTGGGCGAGGGCGACCGCATTGGTATTGTCGGTAAAAACGGCGACGGCAAGTCGACGCTGCTGAGCGTGCTCGCCGGCACGTTGGAGCCCGACGACGGCCGCGTGACGCACCGCCGCGACACCACGATCGGTCTACTCGGCCAAAAGGACCAGCTGGTCGATACCGACACCGTGCATCATGCCGTTGTGGGTGACGTCCCTGAGTACGAGTGGGCGTCGAGCCCCCGCACGCGCCAGATTCTGCCCGGCCTTATTAGCGATGTGCCCTGGGAGGGCACGGTGGGCGAGCTTTCGGGCGGCCAGCGCCGTCGCGTGGACCTCGCGCGCCTGCTGATCGGCGACTACGACGTGCTCATGCTCGACGAGCCCACCAACCACCTGGACATGCGCACCATCAACTGGCTCGCGCGTCACTTAAAGGCCCGCTGGCAGCGTGGCCAGGGCGCCATGCTCGTGGTCACGCATGACCGTTGGTTCTTGGACGAGGTCTGCACCAGCATGTGGGAGGTCCACGACGGCCAGGTCGACCCCTTCGAGGGCGGTTACTCGGCCTACATCCTGCAGCGCGTGGAACGCGACCGCATGGCCGCGGTTACCGAGGAGCGCCGTCGCAACATGGCACGTAAGGAGCTCGCGTGGCTGAGCCGCGGTGCCCAGGCTCGTTCCACCAAGCCCAAGTTTCGCGTGGATGCCGCCCGCGAGCTGATCGCCGACGTGCCGCCCGTGCGTGACGAGCTGGAGCTCAAACGCCTCGCCGTGAGCCGCTTGGGCAAGCAGGTTATCGATGTGGTCGACGTGGATGCCGGCTATGCGGATACCGATGGCGTGCCCAAGCAGGTGCTCACCGATGTGACCTGGCTCATTGGTGCGGGCGACCGCTATGGTCTTTTGGGCGAGAACGGCACCGGCAAGTCGACCTTGCTCGACGTGATCCAGGGCAAGATTGAACCCACGCGCGGCCGTGTAAAGATCGGCCAGACAGTGCGCTTTGGCGTGCTGTCGCAGCAGCTCGAGGAGCTCGAGCCCTACATGGGCGACACGATTCGCGAGGTGCTCAGCAACTATAAGAAGTACTACGTCATCGACGGCAAGGAAACTTCGCCCGAGAAGCTCTGCGAGCGCCTGGGATTTACGACGCAGCAGCTCTGGAGCCGCATCGGCGATCTTTCGGGCGGCCAGCGCCGTCGCCTGTCGCTGCTGCTGACGATTCTGGACGAGCCCAACGTGCTCATCCTGGACGAGCCTGGCAACGACCTGGATACCGACATGCTCGCGATTGTCGAGGACCTGCTCGACGGCTGGCCCGGCACGTTGATTCTGGTGACGCACGACCGCTTTTTGATGGAGCGCGTGACCGACCAGCAGTGGGCGCTGCTCGACGGCCACCTGACACATATGCCCGGCGGCGTGGACCAGTACCTGCGCCTGTGCAACGCTACCGCCGAGGACGAGCCCGTGGGCGCGCCGAGCGCTAAGACCGGCACGTTCGACACCGGTACGGCGGCGGCTGCTGCCGACAAGCCCAAGTCGAGCGGTCAGCCCAACGGCCTGTCCAACGCCGAGCGTCAGAAGCTTCGCCGCGAGGTGAGCTCGCTCGAGCGCAAGATGGAGACGCAGCGTGTCCGCGTTGAGAAGGCCGAGGCAGCAATGGCCCAAGTCGATCCCACCAACTACACGGCGCTCGGCGAGCAGCAGGCAAAGATCGACGAGGCTCACGCTGCCATGGACGAGTTGGAGATGGCGTGGCTCGAGGCGAGCGAAAAGCTCGAGGGCGAGGAGTAGGCGAGGATGATCAAAGCCGCGTTTTTCGATATCGACGGCACGCTGCTGAGCTTTAAGACCCACCGGATTCCGGCGTCGGCGCAGCAGGTGCTCGACAACTTTCACGAGCAGGGGATTGCGTGCGTGATCGCCACGGGCCGCCCGACCTACCAGATGCCGGACTGGCTGCTCGACTTGGGATGGGATGCGTACATTACGCTTTCGGGCCAGCACTGTTTTGACGCCAAGGGCGTTTATCGCAGCTGCCCGATCGATCCGGACGACGTCGCGGTGATTGTGGACCAGGTGGCGCAGGGGTGCTACGACTCGCTGTGCATGCAGGGCGAGAACTCGTTTGTGAACCGTCTGTCCGAGCGCGTGGTGACGGCCGGCAGCAACGCGGGAATCGTCTACCACGAGGAGCCGTTTGAGCACGCGTTTGACGCACCGGTCTACCAGTTTTGCGCCTTTGTGGACCCGGCCGACGAGCATATCGTGACCGATGCGGTGTCGCATTCGCTCACTACGCGCTGGTGTGACCTGTTCTGCGACATTATCCCCGCTAACGGTGGTAAGGACCTGGGCGTGGCGGCGACGCTGGAGCGCCTGGGTGTCGATGCGAGCGAGGCGATTGCCTTTGGCGATGGCGAGAACGACCTGTCGATGTTTTCCGCCGTGGGCACGAGCGTGGCCATGGGCAACGCGCAGGACACGGTGAAGGCTGCGGCGACCTATGTGACGACTGCCGTGGACGACGACGGGATCTACAACGCCGCGAAGCACTTTGGACTGTTATAACTGCGGCTCGGCACCTGGGGACACTCCTTGCGGGGCGTCCCCATTTTGTTTTCGTCCCGCACGTTTTGTGAAACACGGCTAACTTTTAGGCAAAGTAGTAAGACATGGGCAACTTTTGCGGTAAAGTAAGCTGTGAAAAGTATCCAAAGGCTAACTAGCAATCATCGCGAAAGGCGGCCCATGGCCCTACGTGAATCCGGAGAAGACTATCTCGAATCGATCTACGTTCTGTCGGAACGTCAGGGCATCGTGCGCTCGATCGACGTTGCGGAGTACCTCGGCGTAACCAAGGCGAGCGTTTCCAAGGCCATGGCGACGCTGGAAAGCAACGGCTATGTCGAAATGGGCAAGCGCGACGTTCATCTGACGGAGCGTGGTCTGGAGGTCGCTCGCCAAATGTGGGAGCGTCACTGCTTTTTCGTGGGGCTGTTGGAGGATGCGGGTGTTTCGGCTGAGGTCGCGTCGCAAGAGGGCTGCCACATGGAGCACTGCCTAAGCGAGGAGAGCTTTGAGAAGCTAAGATCGATGCTGGGACGGGAAGATGTGGCGGGTCCAACAACGGAAGCCTAACTGACCCACAGTGGCGCGGAGTTCACGCAAAGCGCGAACCAGCGACCGGGACCAGCGGCCCTTTCGGCCAAGTCCATTTCAGCTAAGGAACCCCGCCAGCAAGCGATGCCCAAGAACCGCCAGCTGTGTCAATGCAGGCCGGGGCCGGGCTTGGTTTTGAAAACACTCCGCAGCGCGAGGCCCGCCTTTCCGTTGCTCCGCAGGAGCAGGAAAGACGGGCCTCATGCGCGAGGACGTTTTCAAAACCAAGCCCGGCCCCGGCCGGACAGCCCACGAACGCTACAGGTTCTTGACACCCATCGCGCGCATGGCGTTCAGGATGGCGATGATCGCCACGCCTACGTCGCCGAACACGGCAAGCCACATGTTGGCGATGCCGAGTGCTGCCAGCACTAGAATCAGCAACTTAACGCCCAGCGCAAAGATGATGTTCTGCCAGACAATCGCCATGGTCTTGCGTGCCACGCGGATCGCGCGGGAAATGTTGGACGGCTTGTCGTCCATGAGCACGACATCGGCGGCCTCGATCCTGTCTCTTATACACATCTGACG
>CABSNF010000082.1 GCA_902478995.1 uncultured Collinsella sp. | reverse complement strand
AGACAGATATTGCCCTGGGCATGGTTTTGTTCTCCGCGCTGGACATCGTGTCGGCGCTGACGGGTTTCCCGATCGACAACCTCGATATTCAATGGTTTCAAGCCGCCGCTCAGACGGCGTCGTTTTTGATGGCGCTGCTGTGGTGGCGCTACCTGTGGCCCCGCTCTTTCATGGCGCGCCGGCAAGGCGAGTGCCCACTCGGCGGGGGAGCAAATGCTGCATGGAAGCGCATCGCCTGCGTTGTCGTGATCGGCCTATCCATGCAGGTGGTCATTAGCTACCTATGCGACGGCGTGCTGTCGCTGCTGCCCGAGGTCGCGGCAGACTATAGCGAGCTCGTCGAGGAAACGGGCATGGGCGATACCGGCCTTCTTGCCGTCCTGACCACGGTGCTCGGCGCGCCGTTTTGCGAGGAACTGCTGGTGCGCGGCATCATCTTTGAGTTTTCGCTGCGTGCGTTTAATCCACAGTGCCGTTCGCTCTGGAAGCGCCGGCGCCGCGCGAACGCGCAGGACGGCGCCATAGTGCCCTGGGCGGCCCCGAGTACCTGGGGCGTCGCCGCGGCAATCGTGCTGCAGGCGGCGATCTTCGGCTTTATGCACATGAACTGGGTGCAGGGCTGCTACGCGGGCGCTGCCGGCCTCATTTTTGGTTGGGTACTCGTGACCACCGGAAAGCTCCGCTATACGATCCTGTTGCACTTTGCCTTTAATGCCGGGTCGTATCTCATGACGTTGCTCTGGTTTGTGAACACGCCGTTCGGCGTGGCAATTACGGTCGCTATCGCCGGTGTCATCCTCGTTGAGGCAATGCGCTCGCTGCGCCACGCGTGTGGGATGGACGCAGCGAGCGCACCACTGCCCTAGTTGCGTCTGCCGCCTCCGTTGGCGCCCTGACGTCCCTGGGCTGCACGATTGCGCCCTGCGGTGTTCTGCGCGCGCGACATGCCGCCGTGGCCCTTGCTGCCCTTGGGCCCCTTGCCGGCCCCGCCAGCGCCGCCATGCGGTTTGCCGCCCTTCTTGCCGGTGCCATGCCCGCCGCCGGCAGATGTCCCGCCCGGGCGCGGGGGCACGGGGCGAATCAGGCAATGCTTGGTGTAGCCGATCAGGTCGCGACGGCCGGCCTTCTCCAGCGCCTCGCGCACCAGCTTGTAGTTCTCGGGCTTGCGATACTGGATGAGCGCGCGCTGCATGGCCTTTTCGTGCGGGTCGCGCGCCACGTAGATCGACTGCATAGTGCGCGGGTCCACGCCGGTGTAGTACATGCACGTCGACATGGTGGACGGCGTGGGGTAGAAGTCCTGCACCTGCTCGGGCATGTAGCCCATGTCGCGCACGGCTTCGGCAAGGTCCACGGCTTCCTTCATGGTCGAGCCGGGGTGGCTCGAGATCAGATACGGCACCACATACTGCTTGAGTCCGTATTCGCGGTTCAAGCGCTCAAATTTGCGACAGAACGCATCGTAGACGGCGCGGCTCGGCTTGCCCATTACGGAGAGCACCGCGTCGCTCACGTGCTCGGGTGCCACGCGTAGCTGGCCCGAGACATGGTGTTCCAGCAGCTCGCGCAAAAACTCGTCCGAGGCATCGGCCATGGTGTAGTCAAAACGGATGCCGCTGCGGACAAAGACCTTCTTGACGCCCGGCAGCTGGCGCAGGTCGCGCAGCAGCTGCGTGTAGCCGCTCTCGTCGACCACCATGTTCTTGCACACGCTCGGCCACAGGCAGCGCTTGTTCTTGCACACGCCGTGCTTGAGCTGCTTGTCGCAGGCCGGGCGGCTAAAGTTAGCCGTCGGTCCGCCCACGTCGTTGATGTAGCCCTTAAACTCAGGATCGCGCGTGAGCAGCTCGGCCTCGCGCATGATCGAATCGTGGCTGCGCATCTGCAACACGCGACCCTGGTGGAAGGTGAGCGCGCAAAACGAACACTCGCCAAAACAGCCGCGGTTGGAGCTAATTGAAAACTTGATCTCGGCAAAGGCCGGCACGCCGCCCGCCGCGTCGTAATCGGGATGCCAGTCGCGTGCGTAGGGGAGTTCGGCTACCTCGTCCATCTCATCGGTGGTGAGCGTCGCCGACGGCGGGTTCTGCACCACATAGACGCTATTGGGGTAGGGCTCTACCAGGCGATGCCCGGTGATGGGGTCCATATTCTGCTGCTGCACGTTAAAGCTGCGCGCGTAGTTGAGCTTGTCGGCGGTAAGGTCGTCCCAGCTGGGCAGCAGGTCATAGTCGTAGACCTCGTCGAGCGAGCAGGTGCGGTAGACAGTGCCGTTGATATAGGTAATCTGATCGACGGGCAGTCCCGCGTCGAGCGCGTCGGCGATCTCGACGATCGCGTGCTCGCCCATACCGTAGATGAGGATGTCGGCGCCCGAGTCGAGCAGTACCGAGCGCTTGAGCTTGTCCTGCCAGTAGTCGTAGTGGGCCAGGCGGCGCAGACTCGCCTCGATGCCGCCGATGATGATGGGGGCATCCTTGAACGTCTGACGGATAAGGTTGCCGTAGACCGTGACGGCTCGGTTGGGGCGGTGCCCCTCCTCGCCACCGGGAGTATAGGCGTCGGTGTGGCGGCGGTGCTTGGTCACCGAATAGTGGTTGACCATGGAGTCCATGTTACCGGCGCTGACGAGAAAGCCTAGGCGCGGCTCGCCGAGCACGCTGATGCTGGCGGGGTCGGTCCAGTCGGGCTGGCAGATGATGCCCACCTTGTAGCCGTGCGCGTCGAGTACGCGGCTGACGATGGCCATGCCAAAGCTGGGATGGTCCACGTAGGCGTCGCCGCAGATGTAGACAAAGTCGCACTGGTCCCAGCCGCGCGCATCCATGTCGGCGCGGCTGACGGGGAGGAACTTGTCGCGGCCCGGACGCCAGGGGCGTGAGGGTGCTGCTGAGGCATGCGTGGGTCGCGAGCCCTGCGCCTTACCGCCGCGCTTTTGCTGCTGGCCCTGTTTGCCCTGCTGACTGCGCTGGTTGTTCTGAGCGTGCTGAGGCTTTTTTGCCACGATCCCTCCCGGTGTTTGTATGCTGCACGTAATTGTAACCAGTCTTTTTGAGACGGGGCTAAAAAGACTGGTGGAGTACATGAGCTGGCGGATCGGCGCGTCGATGCGGGGATCGTTTGTTTCCAGACTGTGTATCTGCGCGTTGGAGAACCCGTCTCGCGCGCACGCCATGTTGTCAATGGGTTACAGTATGAACGGCGGCTATGTTTCCGCCAACGCACGAGAGAGTCGTCAACAAGGAGGATGCACGACGATGCAGCGTGCCAAACAGATATCGGAGTCTATTGAGCTGGGCATCATCTTGGCGCTCGCCGGTGGCTTTATGGACGTCTATTCGTACATTGGGCGCGATCATGTTTTCGCCAACGCGCAGACAGGCAACATCCTGCTCGTGGGCGTGAGCATCTCGGAGGGCAACTGGGCACTTGCGGAGCGCTACTTCTTCCCCGTGGTGTCGTTTGCCGTGGGCATTATGCTTGCCGACCTGGTGCATGAGCGGTTTGGCAGCGTGATTCACTGGCGCCAGGTAACGGTGTTCTTTGAAGCCGTCATCTTGCTGGGCGTGAGCTTTATCCCGGGCGGCAATTTCAACCTGCTCGCCAACTGCCTCACCTCGTTTGCCTGCGGCATGCAGGTCGAGAGCTTCCGCAAGATCCACGGTCACGGCATCGCTACGACCATGTGCATCGGCAACTTGCGCAACGCGCTGCAAAACGTGGACGATTACATCATCACCCACAGGCGCGGCTTTTTGGAAAACGGCCTGCTGTACTTTGGCGTGATCTTTACCTTTGTGTTTGGCGCCGTGTTGGGCAACTGGTGTATTGAGCGCATGGGCCTGCACGCCATCGTCGTGGCGAGCTTGCTGCTGTTTGTCGCGTTTGCCATCATGTTCATCGACCGCGAGCGCGACTTGCGCTTACGCTGGAAGGTTGCGGCCGAGGCTTGGAAAGAGGGCTGCCGAAAGTAACCGAATGCGGCAAAGGGGCTGTCCCTTTGCCGCACTGATCAGGGACGGCCATCTCGGTCGCCCCTTTTTTGGAGTCTTAAGCGCTAAGGTGCATGTTTGTAATGACAAGATTTGACGTCAGCAAAGCGTACTGCTTGAGGCTATAGAATAAAAATGTCATCTTTCTAGCTGTACTTATTAGTTGAGGGGATGGACATATGCCAGAGCTTTTTATTTAAAATAAGACGACAGTACTCAAGTTGATAATCAAGGCAGAGAACTGTCGTCTTTATTGCTTTGTAGAGCCTTTCTGAGCAGCTATTCTATTATTAGTCTGGATGAGCCTTGCAACAATTTAGATAATGCTTCGATATCCTTTTTGAAGGTGGTGGTTGCACAGGAGATGAAAGAGCGAATCGTCATCATTGCGGATCATGGACATGGTTTCGAACAATTTGCAGACTATGTAATACAGTTCCAGGAGCCAGAAAAACTATCTAGCTCCTGAGTGTTGTTACGAACTGCTTTTTGCGATTTATTCGAGATGCTCTTCAATCCGAGCCCTAAGAAGGGCAATGGCTGTAGGTATTCCAATTGCGGCGGCTAATTCGGCTTTATCCAAAACCTGTACGCTAAAGCACGATTGTTTATCACATTGAAGGACGATAACTGAAGATAGCTTCACTTCCTGTTGGCTGAATATATCGTAATCTCCAAATAGGAAGTTACCTTTTATTGCGTAATTCGGTATGTTCGTTACGCACTTCATCTCAAGTCTGTTTAGGCCATAATCGAACACCGCAACTTCCTTGTGTTCGATGATGAGCGCAACCCTGGGCATGTTGCTAAAACCACCGTCGACGACAGTAAAGAGTTTTTCATTTGCATCGTCATAAACGGTATATTTAAGACTCAATAGCTGTCCTAGTGGACCCGTGAACCCATGTTTTTTGATGTTGAGGTTGTCTCCCGCTGGGTTGATGAGAGCCAGAGTATGCGGATAAGGGTTACCTTCAATTGAGATTCGATATTCGTTTGTAGCCGTCTTGCTCGATTTAGGACAACTAGCCACCATGTGTCATCGCCTCGATCGAATTGGAACCGTCTTCTGCTTCGTGCGGAGAATTACGCTGTACGTTGCAGTAGATGCAGCTGCAATAACCGCATGGGCAATTTCTAACAAAATGAATGTATCTTTTTTATAAACGTATTGTCAAACATATATTGCTAAAACAGAAACAATTTATAGACTGAGTTGGTCGTATTCTTTGGGCGATTGCTCCTATAATCTAGCCTTCGCTGCTGTCGGGAGGGAAGGACTAGGGCTCCGTTATTCTGTTGAAACGCTTTAACAATTTTGACGTTCTCACGCGTTTTTCGTTTCAAAAGCGTTAGGATGGGACTCATAGCGTGGGGCGTAATGAGTGCCCCGCACACGATGGGAGGCTATCAATGGCTAATCGTTTCGTTCTCAATACCATCTCTTATCATGGTTCCGGCGCCATCAAGGAGATTCCCGGCGAGCTCCAGCGTCGGGGCTACAAGAAGATTTTCGTCTGCTCCGATCCCGATCTGGTCAAGTTTGGCGTTACCGCCAAGGTGACCGACGAGCTCGACGCCGCCGGCATCGCCTGGAGCCTCTACTCCGAGATCAAGCCCAACCCCACTATCCAGAACGTCAAGGACGGCGTCGAGGCCTTCAAGGCCGCCGAGGCTGACGCTATCGTGACCATCGGCGGCGGCTCCTCCATGGACACCGCTAAGGCCATCGGCATCATCATCAACAACCCCGAGTTCGCCGATGTCCGCAGCCTCGAGGGCGTTGCTCCCACTAAGAACCACGCCGTGTTCACCATCGCCGTGCCGACGACCGCCGGTACCGCCGCCGAGGTGACCATCAACTACGTCATCACCGACCCCGAGAAGGTCCGCAAGTTCGTGTGCGTCGACACCAACGACGCCCCCGAGGTCGCCGTCGTCGACCCCGACATGATGGCTTCCATGCCCGCCGGCCTGACTGCTTCCACCGGCATGGACGCTCTGACCCACGCCATCGAGGGCTACACCACCAAGGGTGCTTGGGAGCTCTCCGACATGTTCCACTTTGAGGCCATCAAGCTGATCAGCGAGAACCTGCGTGACTCCGTCGCCGAGGCCAAGTCCGGCCAGCCCGGCTCCGGCCGCGAGGGCATGGCCCTTGGCCAGTATGTCGCCGGCATGGGCTTCTCCAACGTTGGCCTGGGCATCGACCACGCAATGGCTCACACCCTGTCTGCTCACTACGACACCCCGCACGGCGTCGCTTGCGCCATGCTGCTGCCGATCGCCATGGAGTTCAACAAGCCGGTTTGCGCTGAGCGCCTGGCCAAGGTTGCCGTTGCCATGGGTGTTGACACCACGGGCATGAGCACCGACGAGGCTGCCGACGCCGCTATCGCCGCCGTCAAGCAGCTTTCCGCCGACGTGAACATCCCGCACGTCTGCGAGGCCATGAAGGCCGACGAGATCGAGGTCCTGGCCAAGGACGCCATGGCTGACGCCTGCTTCCCGGGTAACCCGCGCGAGGCGACGCTCGACGACGTCATCGAGCTCTTCAAGAAGATCTGCCCGGCTGCCTAACCCAGTTTGGTGGTCCTTCGCCCGTAGGCGTATGGTCTTTTGACTTGCTGCTGGCCCCGCCGTGCTGCGCACGGCGGGGCTTTTTGTGCTGCGTCAATGTCCTGAGACGGGTAAAACCAAAGCATGCTGCCCGCTGCGGATAGGTGGTGCACTTCCCAGCGTGCATTTTTGGGAGTATTCAGCAAGCTCTGAAAAATGCATAACGTTGTGAATGGGCCGTAGTGGCCCGCGGGCGCCCATCGACAGCCCCTGTGGGCGGGCTATTGATGGACGGAGATGGCTGTCGCCGCGTTTTTGGTTTGCGACGGTCTACAACACTGCTGTAACCGCGTCGTTTTATCGTTTGTGATGGGGTCGTTGGGACCCACGGTGCTGAATACTCCGTTTTTTGCACGGTCCAAGGTGGGGTACCCTGAGACGAAGTAAAAAGATGTCTCATATTTATGCAGATACCGATAGGATTTATGCAAGATTCGGGTTGTAAACCGTGCGCGTGCACAAAACCGGTGCGGGGACGTCGGGAGGCGGCTCGGCTCCTAGGGCATTGACCGTGCAGAACGGTTAAAATCGGGACTCGGTCTTAGTTTTACTTGGAAGGATGCATATGGCTTCTAATGTTGATGCTTCTCTAGAGGGGACGCTCTCCTATATCGCGGGACAGCTTAAGACGCTGACTTCTATCGCCTCGCCTACGGGCTATACCCGTGCGGCGACTGATTATCTAATGGAAACGTTGCGCGATATGGGCTTTGGCCCCGAGCGTTCTAACAAGGGCAATGTGCTCGTTGAGCTTGGTGGTGAGGGCGAGCCGCTCGTGTTGGCGAGCCATGTCGATACCCTGGGCGCCATGGTACGCTCCATTAAGGACAATGGCCGTCTGCGTCCCACGACGCTCGGCGGGCATCAGTGGTCTACGGCCGATGGCGAGAACTGCACCGTCTACACGCGTGACGGCAATGTGTACACGGGTGTGGTTCTTAACACCGAGCCTTCGGCGCACGTGGCCGACGAGCCGGTCAAGACCATCGAGAAGAACATGGAAATCCTGCTCGATGAGAATGTCGACAGCAAGGACGATGTGCTTGAGCTGGGCATTCAGACCGGCGACATCATCGCTATGGATCCGCGAACCACGGTGACGGAGAGCGGCTACATCAAGAGCCGCTTCCTGGATGACAAGCTGTCGGCGTCGATTCTGCTGGGTCTTGCCCGCGCTGTTGCTGATGGCGAGGTGTCGCTTTCGCGCAAGGTGTCGCTGCTCTTTACCGTGTACGAGGAGGTCGGCCACGGCGGTGCTTTCGTGCCGGCCGACACGCGCGAGATGATCAGCGTTGACATGGGCTGCGTGGGCGACGACCTGGGCTGCACCGAGCGCATGGTGTCGATTTGCGCCAAGGATTCGGGTGGCCCCTACAACTACGATCTGGTGACCACGCTGTCCAATATCGCGCGCGAGCTTGAGCTCGATTATGCCATCGACGTGTACCCGCATTACGGCTCGGACGTCGAGGCCACGCTCTCTGCCGGCTACGACATCCGTCACGGCCTGATCGGCCCCGGCGTGTACGCGAGCCACAACTACGAGCGCAGCCACATGGACGGCGTGCGCAACACTTACGAGCTGGTTCGCGCCTACGTTCAGCGCTAACGATGCAGCGGCCTCGGCTGATACGGCAGTACCGACCGAGGCCGTCCTCTCTAAGTTGCGGTGAAATAGGGACTGTTTGGCGGTTTTAAACGCTTAAACAGTCCCTATTTCACCGCAACTTATGAAGGGGATCTGTCTCTTATACACATCTCCGAGCCCACGAGACACTGAG
>CABSNF010000081.1 GCA_902478995.1 uncultured Collinsella sp. | reverse complement strand
AGACATGGATTGCACCACGCGGGTCTTTCCCGAGGAGGCCGTGGACGCCCAAAAGCAACGCCGCTACCGCCGCATCGCAAGTTGCTATCTCATGGAGCATTATCCGCTCAAGGCGATTCGCTTCGATGCCGTGGGTGTCACCATTCGCGGCGGGCATATCGCCGAGATCGAGCATCAGTACAACGCGTTCGATTGGCAGGTGTCGTGATGGCGTTCGAGACGTTTGCCGTTCACGCGGCCTGCATCCGCGGCGTCGAGGCGATTCGCGTCACGGTCGAGGTCTCGCTTGCCGGCGGCGTTCCGGGCATTCAGATGCTCGGCATCCCGAGTATGGAGGTGATGGAGTCACGTGGTCGTATTCGCTGTGCGATGCGCTCCGCCGGGTTCGAGATCCCGCGCTCGGGCATTACGGTCAATCTGGCGCCCGGCGATATTCGCAAGACCGGTAGCGGCTTTGATCTGCCCATCGCCATCGCGGTCCTAGCGGCCGATGGTCAGATTCCCCGCGACAATCTCGATCGTTGTCTTATCGCTGGTGAGCTTGGCTTGGACGGTACGGTGCTTCCCGTCAAGGGCGAGGTGGCGTTTCAGTTATTGGCGCGTGATTTGGGGCTGTCCTTTATCGCCGGCAGGTCAGACCAGCATGTGCCGCTTGCTGGCGTTGACTGCGGATTTATCGATCATTTGTCTCAGCTTGCTCATGGTGTGGGCGATGCCGCGCGGCACTACCTGGATTCTGAGGGCGTCGAGGCGACCTTTGAGCCTGAGCTCGACTATGCCGACGTGCTGGGGCAGGAAGTCGCTAAACGCGGCATGGCGCTTGCGGCGGCAGGAGAACTCGGCTTGCTCATGATCGGGTCTCCGGGATCGGGCAAGACGATGCTCGCACGCCGTATGACCGGCATCCTGCCCGAGCTTTCCGTTGAGGATCAGCAGGAGGCACTGTGCATCCATTCGGTTTTGGGTGAGAACATTGATGGCTTGTTGGCGGGGCACCGCCCCTTCCGCAGTCCCCACCACAGTATTTCGACCGCAGGCCTTATCGGCGGCGGGCGCCCGGTGCACCCGGGTGAGATCAGCCTTGCTCATGGCGGCGTGCTCTTTTTGGACGAGCTTGCCGAGTTTCCCACGGGCGTGCTGCAGACGCTGCGTCAGCCCATCGAGCGCGGCTACGTGAGGATCGTACGCGTCGACGGGGCTTTTACCTTCCCGTCGCGCTTTCAGCTGCTGGCTGCGAGCAATCCCTGCCCCTGCGGCTTTTTGGGCGATCGCGAGGTGCCGTGTCGCTGCTCGGCGGCGATGGTCGAGCGCTATCGGTCTAAACTGCGCGGTCCCTTGGCCGACCGTATCGACATGATGATCGATGTGACCCGTCCCGACCCTCAAGTGATTATCGAGGGTGCGGAGGGCATGTCGTCGGCCGAGTTACGTGACTACGTTGTGCGCGGTCGCGCCTTTCGCGCTTGGCGCGAATCCCGCATGGACGATGCGGATGCCGAGGCCGAGGATGACGAGACACGGTCCATTGACGGCGTCGTTTCGACCTTTGAGCTCGATGATGCGGCGGAGAAGTGTGTGCTCGGCCTGTCGAAGCGCACGTATCTCACAGGGCGTGGCATCGTGCGCCTTGTTCGCATTGCGCGCACGATCGCAGATGTCGCCGAGAGCGAGCAGGTGACGCAGGACCACGTGCTCGAGGCGGCGATGTACCAGGGAAGGAGGGACCAATGATGGCTGAGGGGACCTTCGAGCTGCATCCAGGTGACGCGTTGTATCCCGAGACCGTTTTGGAGCTTTCTGATATACCCCAGACGCTTTATGTGCGCGGCAACCCCGAGGTGCTTTCGACGCCCGCGCTCTCCATCATCGGCGCGCGCAAGGCTTCGCCGTATGGTCTTGCCGTGGCAGAGCTTGCGGCAAAGGTGGCGGTTGATGCGGGAGTGACGGTAGTTTCGGGAGGCGCGGTCGGTTGTGACCAGGCCTCGGGTTGGGCTGCGGTCAACGCCGGCGGCAAACACGTCGTGGTGCTGGGGACGGGCGCCGACGTGGTCTACCCGCGTTCGAGCGCGGGGCTTATTACTCGCACGCTCGATACAGGTGGCGCGGTCGTGTCGATCTCTCCGTGGGGCATGGGTCCGCGCAAGTTCGCCTTTCCGCGCCGCAATCGCGTGATCGCGGCCCTGTCGCAAG
This sequence comes from uncultured Collinsella sp., assembly GCA_902478995.1. GTDB lineage: Bacteria > Actinomycetota > Coriobacteriia > Coriobacteriales > Coriobacteriaceae > Collinsella. Next base: position 6,231 of record CABSNF010000081.1, on the reverse strand, counting down.
CCCTCTTTGTATCCGAGGCGGGTATGCCTTCTGGGACGTTTTCTACAGCCGAGGCTGCTATGGATTTGGGGCGCGAACTTCTTGTCGTGCCGGGGTCGATCCTATCGCCCGAGTCGCGTGGCACGAATTACCTCATTGCGAACGGTGCCTGCTGCATCGTCGACGAGGAATCTATCGAGATGGCTATCTCACGCATCTACGGAACCCTGCGCTACTCGCGCCCCGATGCTCCCGGCATTGCCGACCTGGATCCAACGCAGCAGACCGTGATGCATGCGCTCATCGCCTCTCCGCTCAAGGTCGACGAAATCGCGGCGCTCGTCTCGCTCGATGCTGTCGGCGTACTCAAACTCTTGGGTTCGCTTGAACTCGAGGGCCTTATCGAGCGCATGATGGATGGAAGGTATGCGCCCTCCAAGTTTGCCCTTCACGCCCAGACACCCTTCGGTCACAATGGAAAACGTGTCAATTAGAAAGGTGTTTGCAGATGCAGTTCGATCAGGTGACAGTTATCGGTGGCGGTCTGGCGGGTTCGGAGTGCGCGATCCAGCTGGCAGATCGCGGGTTTGCCGTAAAGCTGTGCGAGATGCGCCCCCAGGTGAGCTCCCCGGCCCACCATACCGATCACCTGGCAGAGCTCGTCTGCTCCAATTCGTTTAAGTCGACCCGTCCGGATTCCGCGGCTGGTTTGCTGAAGGCCGAGCTTGAGCGCATGGGTTCAGTCCTGCTCGATTGCGCCCATCGCGCGGCTGTTCCCGCCGGTGGCGCCTTGGCGGTCGACCGCGTCAAGTTTTCCGAGCTTGTCGAGGCCGAGGTTGCCGCTCGTCCCAATATCGAGGTCGTGCACGGCGAGGTCACGCAGATTCCCGAGGGTCACGTGGTCATTGCCGCGGGCCCGCTGTGTTCACCGGCGCTGAGCGAAGAGGTTATGAAGCTCGTCGGTGGCGATGCCCTGGCATTCTTTGATGCGGCGGCGCCGATCGTCGATGCCTCCACGCTCGATATGGACGTGCTGTTCTCGCAGTCGCGCTACGAGGAGCAGGGGAGCGGCGACTATCTCAACGCTCCGCTCAATAAGGAGGAGTACGAGGCCTTTATCGAGGCGCTTACCACGGCCGACCGCGTGGTGCTCAAAGACTTTGAGGGCGGCGATCTGTTCCAGGCCTGCCAGCCTGCCGAGGAAGTTGCGCGCACCGGCAAGGACGCCATTCGCTTTGGCGCCATGAAGCCCGTCGGCCTCACCGACCCGCGTACCGGACGTCGCCCCTGGGCGGCGATTCAGCTGCGTGCCGAGAACAAAGAGAAGACCGCCTATAACCTGGTGGGCTTCCAGACCAACTTGACCTTTGGCGAGCAGAAGCGCGTCTTCCATATGGTGCCGGGCCTGGAGAACGCTGAGTTCTTCCGCTACGGTGTCATGCACCGCAATACCTTTGTCGACGCCCCTCACGTGCTCGATGGCACCTTTGCCGTGCCCGGTACCGGCGTGCGCCTGGCCGGTCAGATCACCGGCACCGAGGGGTACATGGAAGCCGTGGCGACAGGTCTGCTCGCGGCGCTCAACACCTATGCCGAGGCTATCGGTGCCGCGGGCGTCGAGTTGCCGCGTGTGGGCGCCCTGGGTGCGCTCGTGGGCTATGCGACTGATCCTGCCACCGTGGGCTATCAGCCTATGCATGTCAACTTTGGCCTGGTGCCGCCACTCGAGGATGGTAGGCGCCGCAGCAAACGCGACCGCTACCAGGCCTATGCGGACCGTGCGCTCGAGGCCCTCGATGCCTACTTGGCCACGCGTTCCGACTTGTTTGGAGGCGACCGGTCATAGCCTTTGACCTGTACGACACCGTCGACTCGTTTATCGCCTATATCGCACGCGTCGAGGGACTTTCTCCCAACACGATGACGGCCTATGGCTCGAGGCTGGAGCGCTTCGCTGCCTGGTGCGAGCGCGAGGATATCGATGCTTTCGCTGCCGACGTGCGCACCATTCGTCGCTATCTTGCCGAGCTTTCGCGTGAGCAGGTGGCTCCCCGAACGCTTGCGGCGCACCTGTCGGCTATTCGATCTCTCTATCGCTGGATGGCTGCCGAGGGGATTGTCGAGGGCGATGCGGTCTCGGCGATCGCGTCGCCCAAGCTGCCGCGTGACCTGCCGGGCGTCCTTACGACCCAGCAGGTCGAGGCGCTGCTCAAGACGCCTGATACCTCAACACCCGCGGGACTGCGCGATGCGGCGATGCTCGAGTTGCTCTATGCCTCGGGTGCTCGTATCTCAGAGCTTGCGGCGCTCAATGTGGAATCCATCTCATGGTCCGAGCGCACGCTGCGCCTGTGGGGCAAGGGAAGCAAGGAGCGCATCGTTCCTCTGTATCGTCGTGCGCTCGATGTGACGCGTCTCTATATTGAAGAGGGGAGGCCGGAGTTGCTCGCTCGGTCAAAGCGCCGCGACCTCGCTACCGGGCCGCATCCGCTGCTTATATCGGCGCGCGGCAATCGCATGAGCGCCGCGATGCTCCGGCGGCGGTTCCATACGCTGGCGACGCTCGCCGGCATTCCGGCTGACATCGCCCCGCATGCGATGCGCCATACCTTTGCGACCGACTTGCTCGAGGGCGGTGCGGACCTGCGCTCGGTTCAAGAGCTGCTAGGTCATGCGAGCCTGTCCACGACGCAGATCTACACGCATCTCACACCCGATCGGCTTAAGCGGGCTGTGGCTCAAGCCCATCCCCGCGGCGAATAGTGGCTGGGACGTCCCGCGCCGCACTCAGGTGTGTGGTTTTGATTGCGGGTTGGCAGGAAGAGGCATTCCTGCTATCATTCATCGGGTTGCTTCACGGCAACATGTTTTTATCACGCACGCGCGGCTACTTCATACCGTGGTGCCCGGGCTTTGGTAGCACATGTCCGGGTTGGTTTTGGAGGATGACCCCGCGCGGAGGCAAACCACAGGAGGTTTAACATGGCTACCAAGATTAATATCCGCACCCTGCTCGAGGCCGGCTGCCACTTCGGTCACCAGACCCGTCGCTGGAACCCCAAGATGAAGCCGTTCATCTTCGGTGAGCGCAACGGCATCTACATCCTCGACCTCAAGCAGACCATCCTCGACGCCGACCAGGCCTACACCTTCGTCAAGAACGTCGCTAAGGGTGGCAACGTGCTGTTCGTCGGCACCAAGAAGCAGGCTCAGGAGGCCGTCAAGAACGCTGCTGAGCGCGCCAACATGCCTTACATCAACCAGCGTTGGCTCGGCGGTATGCTGACCAACTTCGTCACCATCCGCTCCCGCATCAACCGCATGGAGGAGCTCGAGGCCATGGTCGAGGACGGTCGCATGGCTGTTCTGCCCAAGAAGGAGCAGGCTGTTCTCGGCAAGGAGCTCACCAAGCTCCAGACCAACCTCGGTGGCGCCCGCGACATGAAGGGTCTGCCCCAGGCTCTCTTCGTCATCGACACCAAGCGCGAGGAGAACGCCATCAAGGAGGCCCAGCGCCTGAACATCCCCGTCGTCGCTCTGATCGACACCAACTCCGATCCCGACGAGGTCGAGTACGGCATCCCCTGCAACGATGACGCTATCTCCGCTGTCACCCTTATGTGCGAGCTCATGGCTGACGCCTGCCTCGCTGGCTCCGGCAAGGAGCAGGTCTCCGAGGCCGAGATGGCCGCTGAGCCCAAGGCCGAGTAAATCAGTCTTAGTTAATTCTTTTTCATCTCTTTGAAAGGAACCACAATGGCCCAGATTACCGCCGCTATGGTCAAGCAGCTCCGCGAGATGACCGACTCCCCGATGATGGAGTGCAAGAAGGCTCTCGTCGAGGCTGACGGCGACATGGACGCCGCTGTCGACGTTCTGCGTAAGAACGGCCTTGCCAAGGCTGCCAAGAAGGCTGGTCGTGAGACCAACGAGGGCGCTGTCGCCGCGTTCGTCTCTGAGGATGGCAAGACCGGCGCTCTGCTCGAGCTCTCCTGCGAGACCGACTTCGTTGGCTCTAACGCCAAGTTCACTGGCTTTGCTTCCAAGGTCGCTGAGGTTGTCGCTACCACCGAGCCTGCTGACGTCGACGCTCTGCTCGAGAAGCCGATGGGCGAGGAGACCGTTTCCTCCGAGCTCACCGAGATGATTCACATCATGGGCGAGAACATGAAGATCTCCCGCTTCGCTGCCCGCAAGGCCGAGAACGGCGCGCTCGCTTCTTACATCCACATGGGTGGTAAGATCGGCGTCCTCGTCGAGTTCGCCTTCGAGAAGGCCGAGACCGCTCAGGCTGAGTCCTTCAAGACCTTCGCTCACGACGTTGCCCTTCAGGTTGCCGCCGTCGCCCCGATCTGCGCTACCCGCGATCAGGTTCCGGCCGAGACCGTCGAGCACGAGAAGCAGATCTACATGGCCCAGGCTGCCGAGTCCGGCAAGCCCGAGGCTATCCAGGAGAAGATGGCTGTCGGCCGTCTGGAGAAGTTCTACAAGCAGTCCGTGCTCACCGAGCAGGAGTTCATCAAGGACAGCTCCCTCACCATCAAGAAGTACGCTGAGCAGGTCTCCAAGGAGCTCGGCGACACCATTACCGTCGTTGCCTTTGACCGTCTGGTCCGTGGCGAGTAAATAAGCTCTTGTAGCTGGTAATGAGCAGGCTGTGGGTTTTACTCACAGCCTGCTTTTTCATGGCTCTTATCAGAGCCTTTGATATCATATTGAGAGTCTAATTAAAGGAGGATCGCTTTGTCCGACATCCGATATAAACGCGTGCTTCTTAAGCTTTCCGGCGAAGCACTGATGGGCGACGGCCAATATGGCATCGACCCCAAGGTTACCGACCATCTTGCCAAGCAGGTCAAGGAGCTGCTCGCCGTTGGCCATGAGGTCGGCGTCGTTGTCGGCGGCGGCAATATTTTCCGCGGCATGGCAGGCGCTGCCGGTGGCATGGAGCGTGCTCAGGCCGATTATATGGGCATGCTCGCGACCGTTATGAACGCGCTCGCCCTGCAGGATGCCTTCGAGCACAACGATGTTCCCTGCCGCGTGATGAGCGCTATCCAGATGAACGAGATCTGCGAGCCCTATATTCGTCGCCGCGCTATCAACCATCTGTCTAAGGGCAACGTCGTCATCTTCGCTGCCGGTTCGGGCAATCCGTACTTTACGACCGACACCGCCGCGGCTCTTCGCGCGTGCGAGATCGGCGCCGAGATTCTGATTAAAGCCACCAAGGTTGACGGCATCTACGACAAGGATCCCGTCAAGTGCGCCGATGCCGTCCGTTTTGACAAGATTACCTATCACGAGGTTCTCGTCCGCGGTCTGCAGGTTATGGATTCCACGGCTACGGCACTGTGCCAGGACAACCGTATGCCGATTTTGGTCCTCAACATCGATGGCGAGGACACCGTCAAGCGCGCGCTTTCGGGTGAGCCCGTCGGCACGCTCGTCTATCAGGAGGATTAAGCATGGCAGAGAACATCACCGCCCACATGGACAAGTCGCTCGAGTCCCTCAAGCATAACTTCTCCAAGGTCCGTACCGGCCGAGCCAACGCTAACATTCTGTCTGACATCACCGTTGATTATTACGGTGTTCCCACGCCGGTCACGCAGGTTGCCGCCGTCAAGACCCCCGAGGCCCACATGCTGCTCATCGAGCCGTGGGACAAGGCGCTCATCAACGCTATCGTCAAGGCCATCGGCGCTTCCGATCTGGGTATTACCCCCAACTCCGATGGCACCGTCGTTCGTCTGCCGTTCCCGGCTCCCACCGAGGAGCGCCGTCGCGAGCTCGTCAAGGAGTGCCGCGAGTACGCCGAGCAGGCCAAGGTGTCTATCCGTAACATCCGTCGCGACTTCAACAACAAGCTCGAGCGCGATGAGGAGCTCACCGAGGACGATGTCCGTCGCGAGCAGGCCAAGGTCCAGAAGCACACTGATGAGTATGTCGCCAAGGTCGAGGAGCTTCTGAAGGAAAAAGAAGCCGAGGTCATGGAGATCTAAGGTGCAATACGACGAGCATAAACTGGTCGAGTACTTTGCCGACGCCCCTGCGGGCGTCGGTTTTTCCGACCTTGACCTCAATAACATTCCGCACCATATCTCGTGCATCATGGACGGTAACGGTCGTTGGGCCACGTCGCGCGGTCTTGCACGCACCGAGGGCCACAAGGCGGGTATCGTCTCCCTTCGTGAGATTATTACCGCCTGCGTGCGTCTGGGCGTCGACGTGCTTTCGGCCTATGCGTTT
>CABSNF010000080.1 GCA_902478995.1 uncultured Collinsella sp. | reverse complement strand
AGTCAGGACTGTCCGAGCAGGCGACCTTATATATTTGCCCTCCCCGGGACTCCCGCCCGAACCCCTCAGCTAGTTCTTCAGCGAGTTCAGCGGCGCCGGGAAGCGTCCGCCGCGGTGAGCAAGCACGGTGCCGGCGTTGGGGTTCACCGGCATGATGGGCGCACGGCCGAACAGACCACCGTACTCGACGCAGTCGCCCACGCCCTTGCCAATGGCGGGAATCACGCGGACGGCCGTGGTCTTGTTGTTGATGACGCCGATGGCCATCTCGTCGGCGATGATGCCGGCGATGGTCTCGACCGGAGTGTCGCCGGGGATGGCGATCATGTCCAGGCCAACGGAGCACACGCAGGTCATGGCCTCGAGCTTCTCGAGCGAAAGCGCGCCGGCCTCGACGGCGGCGATCATGCCGGCATCCTCGGACACGGGGATAAAGGCGCCAGAGAGACCGCCCACGCTGGAACTGGCCATGACGCCGCCCTTCTTGACGGCATCGTTGAGCATGGCGAGCGCGCAGGTCGTGCCCGGGCCGCCGCAGGTGCCCACGCCGATGATCTCGAGGATACGGGCAACGGAGTCGCCGATGGCGGGCGTGGGAGCCAGCGACAGGTCGACAATGCCCTTCTCGACACCCAGGCGATGGGCGGCCTCGCGGCTCATGAGCTCGCCGGCACGGGTGATCTTAAAGGCGGTCTGCTTGATCTTCTCGGCAACCTCCATCATCGAGGCGGAGTCGGGGAGCGTCTCCAAGGCAGCAGCCATAACGCCGGGGCCCGAGACGCCAACGTTGATGACGGCGTCGGCCTCGCCACCGCCGTGGACGGCGCCCGCCATAAACGGGGAGTCCTCGACCATGTTGGCAAAGCAGACAAATTTGGAAGCGCCGACGGAGTCCTGGTCGGCCGTGAGCTTGGCGGCATCGATGATGGTCTGGGCGGCCATGAGCACGGCGTCCATGTTGATACCGGCGCGCAGGCTGGCGACGTTGACGCTGGAGCAGACACGGCTCGTGGTGGCGAGCGCCTGGGGGATGGACTGGATGACGCGGCGGTCGGCGTCGCCGATGCCCTTCTGGACGAGTGCGGAGAAGCCGCCCAGGTAATCGATGCCGAGCGTCTCTGCCGCGCGGTCGAGGGCGTGCGCGATGGGGGTGAGGTCCTCATCCTTGCAGCATGCGGCGATCTGCGCCACCGGGGTGACGGAAACGCGCTTGTTGACGATGGGGATGCCGTACTCGCGCTCGAGGTTCTCGGCGGTCTCGACCAGATGCTCAGCCGTGTGCGTCACGTGGTCGTAGATCTTCGTGCACATGTGGTCGAGGTTCTCGTCACCGCAACCCATGAGCGAAACACCCATGGTGATGGTCCTGATGTCGAGGTTCTGCTCCTCAACCATGCCGCGGGTTTCCGCGATTTCTGCGGGCGTGATCGCCATCCTTGCGCTCCTATCTGCCAAAACGAGCATAGTCTTTTCTATTCTAACGTGCCGCACGTGCCAAGTGGCGCGTGCGGCACGTTTTGGTGCTCGGTTGTTTCCGTTGTGTTACTGCCCAAAGACCTCTTCGGCGATGCGAGCGCTTTCGGCGGCGTCCTTGGCGTAGTAGTCCGCGCCGATCTGCTTGGCGTATTCGGGGGTGAGTACGGCGCCGCCCACGATGATCTTGACGCCCGGCACCTCAGTATGAAGCAGCTTGATGGTCTCCTCCATGGCGACGACTGTGGTAGTCATAAGCGCCGAGAGGCCGACGAGTTTGATGTCGCGCTCCTTGACGGTCTTGAGTACTTCCTGCGGATCGACGTCGCGACCCAGGTCAAAGACGGTGTAGCCGTAGTTGTCGAGCAGCATTTTGACGATGTTCTTGCCAATATCGTGGATGTCGCCCTTGACGGTGGCCACGCAGATTTTGCCCTTGTCGGCAATCTCGCCGGCGGGCATCAGGCGCTTGATGGTGTCGAAGCCCACGCGCGCGGCCTCGGCCGAGGCCATGAGCTGCGGCAAGAAGAACTTGCCCTGGTCAAAGAGGACGCCAACTTCGTCGAGGGCGGGGATAAAGTGATTGTTGATGAGGTCCATGGCGTCGTGGTCTGCCAGCAGGCGCTCGGTCTCGGCAGCGATCTCGCCTTTGCGGCCCGAGACGACCATGCGACGAATCGGGTCGTCGTTGCCGTCGGTGCCGGGGGCGCTTGCGGCAGGCGCGGCATCACTCGATGTGGCCTGAGCTGCTGCCGGGTTTGCGGCGATCTTATACGGATCGGTCCAGCCGGCGTAGCGCTCGATGTATCCGGTCGAGCCCTCGTCCTCAACGCTCAGGACGCGATAGCTGTAGACGGTGTCCATAAAGCGCTTGGAACCCGGGTTCATGATGGGGGCGTCCAGGCCCGCGCCAAAGGCGGCGGCCAAAAAGACCGAACCCAGCAGCGGGCGGGCAGGCAGGCCAAAGCTGATGTTCGACACGCCGAGTGCGCATTTGACGCCCAGACGCTCCTTGCACAGGGACATGGCGCGCAGGATCTGCTCAGCCTGGCGTTGATTGGTCGAGGCGGTCATGACCAGACAGTCGATGAGGATGCGGTCCGGTCCGATGCCGTAACGGGCAGCCTCGGCCACGATGCGCTCGGCGATGGCGAAGCGAGCCTCGGCGGTATCGGGGATGCCGCCTTCGTCGAGCGTAAGGCCGACAACGTTGGTGCCGTAGTGGGCGACCAGCGGAAAGATCTCATCCATGATCTGCTGCTTGCCATTGACCGAGTTGATGATGGGCTTGCCGGCGTAGCGGCGCACGGCGGCCTCGACGGCTGCGGGATCGGTGGAGTCGATCTGCAGCGGCAGCAGCGTGGAGCCCTGGAGCTGCTCAGTGGCCTGTTGGATGATCTTGACCTCGTCGATCTCGGGCAGGCCCACGTTAACGTCCAGGATGTCGGCGCCCTGTTCCTGCTGGCTGATACCCTGGCTCACGACGTAGTCCAGGTCGCCGTCGCGCAGGGCCTGCTGCAGGCGCTTTTTGCCGGTGGGGTTGATGCGCTCGCCGATGACGGCGATTTTGTGGCCGTCGCAGGGAAGGTCCACGACCGTTTGGGCGCTCGTGACCGACATGCTGGGCTTGCGGCGGCGCGGGCTGGGCGTGTGGTTGTCGATAAGCGTGCGCAGGGCCGCCATGTGCGCCGGCGTGGTGCCGCAGCAGCCGCCCACGACGCTCACGCCGTCGGCGATCATGCCGGCGACGGCCTCGGCGTATTCGGGGGCTTGGATATCAAAGACGGTGTTGCCGTCGTCGTCCACATGGGGGAGTCCCGCGTTGGCCTGCACCATAATGGGCTTATCGGTAACGGTGAGCATACGTGCGGCGAGTCCTCGTAGCTCGGCCGGTCCCTGGCTGCAGTTGATGCCCAAAACGTCGGCGCCGATGGCATCGAGCGTGATGGCGGCCACCTCGGGACTCGTGCCCAGGAAGGTGCGACCGTCTTCCTCGAAGGTCATGGTGGCAAAGACGGGCAGGTCGGAGTTCTCGCGGCAGGCGAGGACGGCCGCCTTGATCTCGGCCAGGTCGGTCATAGTCTCGATAATAAAGAGGTCCACGCCCGCATCGACGCCGGCGCGCACTTCCTCGGCAAAGAGGTCATAGGCCTCGTCAAAGCTGAGGGTGCCTAAGGGACGAAGCAGCGCGCCGATGGGGCCGATATCGCCGGCGACGTAGCGGGCGCCGGCCTCGCGGGCGCAGGCGACAGCGGCGGCAAAGACGTCTGCCACGGTGGCGGCGCCGTCGAGCTTGTGGGCGTTGGCGCCAAAGGTGTTGGCGGTAATCACGTCGCAGCCGGCCTCGACATATTGACGTTGGATATCAGTGATAACCTGGGGTTCCTCAAAGTTGAGCAGCTCGGGCAGGGCGCCCGCCTTCATACCAGCGGCCTGCAACATGGTGCCCATACCGCCGTCGAACAGCAAGTGCCCCGTGCCCTCGATGGCGGCGTGCAGGCGATCGTCCTTAATGCGCAGATCGTCGATCGTGCGCGTCTTGTACGTGGCACCGTTGCGACGTGCGGCATCAACGGGTGCCGCCAATGCAGTGCCGTCAGAATCATGAGTGATAAGCGGAGTAAACATCGGGGGCTCCTAATGGCTGGAATAGCAGGTGGTGTGGGCGGCGCGGAAGCGGCAGTGTTCGCGCATGCGGCAGATATTGCAGGTGGGGCGGCTCTGGGCGTCGTGGACCTCGCCGTCGAATAGGCCGATCACCGCGGTCACGCTTTTGGTGGGCATGAGCAGGCTGGTGGGTGTGACGGTAAGCCCGATGAGCCGCGTGGCGTTGAGCGCAGCCACGATTGAGCGCTGCGCCGTAAGCGGGCAGTCGCCGTAGCCGGGACTGAAGCGCCAGTTGCCGGCGAGCCCATGAACGGCGGCGTCCGTCTTGACCCGCTGGTCCATTTGCTCTACGGCGGCTTCCACGTAAGCGGAGCATGCGGCGTCGAGCACGGCGCCCTCCAGGGGATGTTGGGCTCCCGTGGTGCGCAAACGGCGCTCGGCATCCATGCCGAGGGTGCATGCCATGAGCGCAGCCATACGGGCGTCCTTAAGATGTCGATAGATATCGCGACCGCGCAGCTCAACATTGGTGCCGACCAGACGGATGCAAGGCTTGCCCTGCTCGTCCACGCTCGTGGCATCGACGGCAAATACGCGGCGCACGCCACGGGGCTCAATGTCCAATTCCAGACGCTCGACCACAAGCTCAATACGCTGCGACAGCTCGGGCTCAATCTGCTGGCCGCCGTAACCCAGATACCGCAGCATCTCGGCACGGTCGACACGGGGATGGTGCGCAGCATCGACACGGTAAAGCGCCGGCGACGCAAGGTCGGCCGGCACTTCGACAGCGATTGTATCGATGTGCGGTTTTTCCATTACCCCAGGCGCTCCATAATGGTCGCGGCGATCGCAGGATGGTTCATAGTGTACAGGTGCAGGCCGTCGGCGCCGTGCTCCTTGAGGTCGCAAAGCTGGCGGGCTGCATAATCTACACCGGCTGCCTGCAGGCTCTCGGGGTCATTCTCGTACTTGGCGAGAATCTTGATGACGGGGGAGGGCAGCGACGCGCCGCACATAAAGACCATGCGGCTGATCTGTGACTTGCCCATAAACGGCATGATGCCCGCGGTAATGGGCACGGTGATGCCGGCCTTGTCGGCAAGCTCGCGAAAACGGTAGAAGCACTCGTTATCAAAGAAGAGCTGCGTCACAAAGAAGCTCGCGCCAGCGTCCTGTTTTTGCTTGAGGTGTTCGACCGAGAGGTTGAGATCCTCACAGGCAATGTGGCCCTCGGGGTAGGCTGCGGCGCCCACGCAAAAGCCGGCGTCGACGAGCTCGGGGATGAGGTCGCGGGCGTAGGCGTAGTCCGAGGCGGTCTTGTCGTCCTCGGTCGCGCCGGCAGGGAGATCGCCACGCAGGGCCAGGATGTTTTCCACGCCGGCGGTGCGATACTCGTCGATCTTGGCGGCGATATCGGCGTGCGACCGGCCCACGCAGGTAAGGTGTGCCACCGAGGGCGTGTCGAATTCGCTCGTAATCATATGCGCGATGGGGGCGGTGGCGGCACCGTTGCCCGAGCCGCCGGCCGAGCAGGTGACCGAGACAAAGCTCGGCGAAAGCTTGCACAGATTGCCTGCCACTTCGCGAGCCGTGTCGAGGGTCAGCTCGCCCTTGGGCGGGAACATCTCAAACGAAACGGGCGCGGTGCCCTGGGATGCTGCCTGCTTAAAAACCTCGTCGACGCGCATATCGTGCTCCTCTAGATACGTAATAGTGTGATGTGTTGTAAGGATTCTACAGCACCACTGTGCCACGGTGGAGTTTCACTCGCTATTTGAGGATACCAATCAAAGATGCCTTGCTATCGGCTTTCTCTATAACAGAGCGGCTAATCTAGGCACGGACTATAAAGACTGGTATCTGATGCAAAATACCAGTTAATAGAGCTCCATCCCAAATTGACTACCCTTAAACCATGGGGAGAGGTCTGCTATTTATACAGTTGATTGGCTGTTGAGGGTGGCAACGCCGCCTCGATAGGGTAACCTCATTGATTGGTTTCGCGACAGCAACATAACGGTAATGTCGCGGAAACACGGCGAGTCTAAGCTATGACTCGTTCGTTAGTAATCAACACCGCTTCTCACGCGGTGCCGATACGAAGGGAGTTCCGTATGGCCGATCTTACTGACCGCTTCGGGACCATGGTGTTCTCTGAGGAAGTCATGAAGGACTACCTCCCCAAGGACATTTGGAAGCGCCTTGCTGCAACCCTCGAGGGCGGTGAGCCGCTCGACCTGGATGTGGCCAACGCCGTTGCCCATGCCATGAAGGTCTGGGCCATCTCCAAGGGCGCGACGCACTACGCGCACTGGTTCCAGCCGCTTTCGGGCATTACTTCCGAGAAGCACGACAGCTTCCTGGAGCCCAACCACGACGGCACCGCCATTACCAAGTTTACGGGCAAGAACCTCATCCAGGGCGAGCCCGATGCCTCCAGCTTCCCCAACGGCGGCCTGCGCGCCACCTTCGAGGCCCGTGGCTACACCGCTTGGGATCCCACTAGCCCCGCCTTTATCAAGGACGACGTCCTGTGCATCCCCACGGCTTTCTGCTCCTACACGGGCGAGGCCCTGGACAAGAAGACCCCGCTGCTGCGCTCCATGACCGCGCTCTCGCGTGAGTCCAAGCGCGTTTTGGCGCTGTTTGGCAAGACCCCCAAGAAGGTCGTTCCTTCCGTGGGCGACGAGCAGGAGTACTTCCTGATCAAGAAGGACGCCTACCGCAAGCGCAAGGACCTGGTCATCACCGGCCGCACCCTCTTTGGTGCTGCTCCATGCAAGGGCCAGGAGCTCGAGGAGCACTACTTTGGCGCTATCCGCCCCACCGTCTCGGCCTACATGAAGGACCTGGACGATGAGCTGTGGGCGCTTGGCATTCCCGCCAAGACCAAGCACAACGAGGTTGCTCCCTGCCAGCATGAGCTTGCCCCCGTCTATGGCGAAGTCAACGAGGCCATCGACCAGAATCTGGTCATGATGGAGAAGATGAAGCTCATCGCCTCCCGCCACGACTTGGTCTGCCTGCTGCACGAGAAGCCCTTTGAGGGCATCAATGGTTCGGGCAAGCACAACAACTGGTCGCTTGGCACCGAGTCCGAGAATCTGCTCGATCCGGGCGACACCCCGCTCGACAACCTGCAGTTCATCGTCTTCCTCACCGCGGTGATCGAGGCCGTCGATAACTATCAGGAGCTCCTGCGTGCCTCCGTTGCCTCGGCCGGTAACGACCATCGTCTGGGCGCCAACGAGGCTCCTCCGGCGATTATGTCCATCTTCCTGGGCGACCAGCTTACCGAGGTCGTCGAGAAGATCATCGATGGCAAGGCTTCCGTCCATGCCACGCGCGGCGTGCTCGACTTGGGCGCCGATACTCTGCCCAAGCTGATGCAGGACAACACCGACCGCAACCGCACCTCCCCGTTTGCCTTCACCGGCAACAAGTTCGAGTTCCGTGCCTGCGGCTCCGAGCAGAACGTCTCCGACTCCAACCTGGTGCTCGATGCCGCCGTGGCCAAGTCGCTCAAGTCCTTCGCCGACGCGCTTGAGGGTACGCCCGAGGATGAGTTCCAGGACGCTGCGCTCGAGTACTGCAAGAAGGTCCTGACCGACCACCAGCGCATCCTGTTCTCCGGTGACGGCTACTCCGATGAGTGGCCCGTCGAGGCCGAGAAGCGCGGCCTTGCCAACAACAAGACCACGGCCGACGCCCTGCCCGCCTTTGTTTCCGATAAGGCCATCGCACTCTTTGAGGAGACGGGTGTCCTGACCAAGGCCGAGGCCCAGTGCCGCTACGACTGCAAGCTCGAGAAGTACAACAAGCTCATGAACATCGAGGCCACCACGATGGTTCGCGAGGCGCGTCGTACCTATCGCCCGGTCATTACCGCCTATGCCACCAAGGTCGCTAAGGGCCTTGAGACTATTCGTGCCGCCGGTGCTGAGGCCGCCATGCAGTGCGAGCAGAACACGCTCAACAAGCTCTGCAACGGTATCACTGCCATCAACGACTCCATCAAGGCGCTCGACGTCGTGCATCAGAAGGCCGAGGCTCTCGATGGCCAGGAGCAGGCCAACGTGTACGCGCACGAGGTCGTTCCCGCTATGGATGCGCTGCGTGCCGCCGTGGACGCCATGGAGGAGATCGTGGCCGCTGACTACTGGCCGGTCCCGACCTACGACGACATTCTGTTCTATGTGTAGAGCGTAACTGACATATCGTCACGGTATTGAGCCGGGGTCCGCATCATGCGGGCCCCGGTTTTTGTTCAAGACTTTAGTCCGCTGGCCGCGCAGCGGCCAGCTTTAAACCACCCGCTACGCGGGTGGAGACAAACGGCTTTACAAAGCCACCCCTCCGACC